>NZ_CP009574.1:1007993-1343991 GCF_000764555.1 Candidatus Francisella endociliophora
CCTACAACTTCAACATCATGCGGACGTAATCCAACCTCCTCATGTAGCTCTCGATACATTGCTTGCAGAGGTGTTTCTCCAACACTTACACCTCCCTGGGGAAACTGCCACGAGCTTCTATTTTTTCTTTGCCCCCAAAAAACTCTATTTTGTTTATTGAGCAATATTATAGCTACATTTGCTCGATAACCATTTTTATCTATCATAATCAAAGAAGAAATTTCTTTTACCTAATTTTATTGTAAACTAATTTTTTATAGTTTTATATTTTTATGATGTAGATAAATATTTTTAGTCTTCATTATAGTGACCAATAGCAGCTCCTGTACCTCCACCTACTACGGCTCCTGTACCTCCACCTACCACGGCTCCTGCGCCTGCTCCACTTAGAGCACCTGCACCGGCTGTCGCACCTGCCACCCCCAAACATAAAGGTGCCCCAAGCCCTAGTGTTATAGCCATACAAATAACAAATCCAAGACCTGCTCCTACTACGGCTCCTCCCATAGCTCCAGTTCCTGCTCCTACAGCAGCTCCAGTTCCTGCTCCAGTCGCAGCTCCAATTTCAGCCCCCTTAGCAGTTTTTGATTGAGTTGCGCATGAAGTACTCATCATAGTAATTAAAATTATCAAAAAAGCTACTGTGATTTTTCTTAACATTTCTTTCATATATAAACCAAAATTAGTAAAAATAAATATAAATAATACACTAATATTTATTTCATTGCTGCAATAATTATAATTTTTTTACAATGCAATTTTTCGTTAGTATTTATAATGTAAAAAATCAGAACTATTAGTATACTAAAATAATCATTTTCATTACTTGAAATAAGCAAGCTTATCTACTATGGTTACTAACTAGTATATCAAGAACTAAAATAACTAATGGATTTTAAAAAACGTGCCTTTTTTTATGGTACTTTATCAGGGATATTTTGGGGGCTTGATTACACCTTAGCGGGTCAAGTACACACCCTTTTAACCATGACATTTCTAGTATCAATGTGGCTAACCTCCATACATGATCTTGGTGTAGCAGCAACAGTTGGTGTAGTTTCAAGATCATCCATAAAAAAAGTCAAGAGTTTAAAATTTTGGCAAATGGTTAGTATTTGCTGTATTCCATTATTAGGTGGCTTAGCTATGACCATGTATATGCTATCTGCCAAATACATAGCGACAGGCACAGCAATAGTACTATCATCATGCTACCCTGCTATTGGTATGATAGGTGCAAGAATATTTCTTAAAGAAGCTCTAACACCTCTAAAAACATTAGGATTTATAATTGTTATTTTGGGAATTACTCTTACAGCTTATGGAGAACTTTCAGATAAACCCAATCAATTAATTGGACTTTTCTTTGCCATATTTGCAGCAATTTTTTGGGGATTAGAAGGAATAATATACAAGGTAGTTCTAAATGCTGGAGTTTCTGCAAACACACTACTATTTTTACGCAAGATTTCTACCATCATCATATTTCTACCATTTACATTTATGATTATTCATACAGTTAGCGTATATATTTTATTATTGATCGCAGCTATTGGAATTATAGGATATATTGCAGACCTTGCGTATATGCAAGCATTTAAATATTCAAATGTTGCACTTGCTATGTCTCTTAATATTACATATATTATTTGGGGACCTTTATTTGCATTTTTGTTATTTGATCAAGATATTAGTTTTATTATTTTAGCTGCGTGTGCTGTTTTAATATTCACAGGCAACTTCTTAATTTTTAAATCCAAGTCTGTATATTAAAATATAGAATTCTCACCATACATATAATTAGGAACTTGAAAAGTATATTTTGTATACCCTCCTACTAAATCAGAAGATTGATCTCCTATTGAGATAAGAACTTCATAGCCTAAAGATTCTATATAAGCTCTTCTTTCTGCTTTGAAGTTCTTAAAAGTCTCTGACTCATATTCTGCAATATCTTTAGGGAAAACAAATACATCCTCAAAAAAATGAAACCCTGCAGATTGTAACGCTTGTTTTGTCGCATCTAGATACTCTGCTAGACGAGCGCTTATAAAAAAGATCTTTAAACCTTTTTCTAAACAATATCTATAGAAATCTAAAGTCGCCCTAATTGACTCTCCATTAGTACTTGAAATTAGTATTTGCCAAATTTCATGATTTTCGTCTTGAGGAAACCCTGCTTTACTAAATGGTAAATAATGATTTAGAGATGTTTCATCAATATCTAACACTATAGCGTAACCATCTAGAGATTTTTGAGAATCAATAATTCCTTTTGGTTGTTCAAGAATTTTTGCTACAGCATTCTCATGAGCATCACTTTCATAAAAAGAAATAACTTCCTGTTTTGTCATATAGTCTACTTCAAGCCCAACTCTTTAAGCCTTTCATTTAAAAACATTTCTGCTTTTGGATACTTGTCAGACAAATAAACATCAGATTTTGGATGCACAAAACATGGAGTAGAAATTCTATCTAAATTTTCTATTTCACCCTCAGGTTTTACCACTCTGTGCTTAGTAGCAATATACTCACCATTTGTCATTTCCTGAAGCATATCACCAATATTTATCACTAAAGATTCGCTATCACACGGTACATCAAACCACTCATTAGTTACAGGTGATAAAACTTGCAATCCAGGAGATGATGCTATTGGTAGTAGTGTTATAAGGTTAATATCTTCATGTGCTGCAGCCCTTACAGCACCAGGCTCTTCATTTCCCTGCATAGCAGGATAATGCAAAACTCTAAGAAGAGTGTTTTCATAAGAAACCGTATCTCTTAATCTTTGAGGTAACTTCTTTGCAATTTTTGGATCAATATGATCATCTATCCATTGAAGAAGTGTTTCACCTAACTTCATCATTTTTTCAAACATTTCTTTAGCAGCATTACTAACTTCTGTAGGATATCTACCGTTTGGAAAATATAAATGATAAAAATGCTTAATATCCTTTACAGTCTCACCCTTAGCTACCTCAGAAACATCTTTTGGAAAATAACCATCTTGTTTCTCAACATCAAAGAGATACTTCTCGGCATCACCTGATTTTAAGAATTCTTGCCACTCGTTATAAACTGTTTGAATCAAGCTCCAATCAATTGGATGAGTCTTTAAAACTGCAAAACCTGTTTCTTTTAGTGATTTAGTAAACTCTTCAGCTGCATTATCTGCATAATAATCAACACTACGAATATTCATTTGTGCTCCAGTATTTTTTGAGAAAAAGATATTTAATTTCGAATGTATTATATCAATAATAACTTTCTTATGCATTAAGTACATAAAACTATAAGAGGTAAAATATTATATCTATACTGCCTCTATTTTTTCTTATTAGTTTTATCTTTTTGGACTTTAAATTTTTGAATTTTTTGTTTAAAAGTAATCTCAACTCTATCAAGAAACTTAGCAAATCTTTTACTAACAGCAATTACCGGTAAAAAAGATAATCCAATAAACAGTAATCCTGGTCCAGGTATAAATAACATAATAAAACCAGCAAAAAGTGATACCCCAGAAAATGCTAATAAAACAATTAAAATCAAAGGATTAGATAACCTGCGTCGGAAATACTTATGTAAGCAATAAAATCTTTTTCCAGATTTTAATTTAACAAATTTTGTAATCCTAAACATTTTATAATTACCAACTCTACCCTCTAGGATGATGTTTTTGATATATCTCTTGTAAGCGGTTTTGTGAGATATGTGTATAAATTGTAGTCGTTGAAACATTACTATGGCCAAGTAACAATTGTACAGAACGCAAATCCGCACCATGATTAAGCAAATGTGTTGCAAAAGCATGTCTCAAAGTATGTGGAGAAATATCAGTATTTATACCAGCTATTAGAGCGTAACTTTTAATACGATGCCAAAATGATTGCCTTGTAATTCTTTTAGCATGCTTACTTATAAAAACAGCTTTTTCCTTAAAGTCTTTAGATAAGCTTGAACGAGCTTCATTAAAATATTTATGTAAGTACTCAAGAGCATACTCACCTATAGGTACTATACGCTCTTTTGAGCCTTTCCCTATCACTTGAATCACACCAACATTTAGATCCATATCATCGATATTAAGCCCTACAAGTTCACTTACACGCAAGCCTGTAGCATACATTAACTCAAGCATAGCTTTATCACGGATACCAATATCCTCTGTCAAATCAGGAGCTTGTAACAATCGCTCAACATCAATCTCTGTCATATCTTTTGGTAAACTTTTTGCTAATTTTGGTAGAGTAAGTTTAGCGGTAGGATTTTTATCAGCTTGTCCTGTTGATATAAGCCAAGCGTAGAATTTACGCAATGTAGAGATCATACGAGCATTTGAACGGCTACCATAACCATTTTTTGAACGATATGAAATAAAAGCATATAACTGCTCAAAATCTAAGCTAATGAGATCAACTTTTGAAAAATAATTTTGTAAGAATTTAAGATCTGTACGATAAGATGATATAGTGTTTTGACTCAAGCCATGCTCAAGCCAAAGATTATCAAGAAAAGCATCAACGGCTGTAGACACTTTTTAATTTTCCTAGAATTATACTTTTTCTTTAATTCTAGCAGCTTTACCAGTACGACCTCTCATGTAGTATAGCTTAGCTCTACGAACATCAGCTCTCTTCTCTACAGTGATACTGTCGATCAATGGTGAATGAGTTTGGAAAGTTCTTTCAACACCCATACCTGAAGACATTTTTCTTACAGTAAAAGCAGAATGAAGACCTCTATTTCTCTTTCTAAGAACAAAACCTTTGAAAGCCTGGATTCTTTCTTTATCACCTTCTCTAATCCATACATTAACTGTTACTGAATCACCTGGATTAAACTCAGGAAGGTCAGTTCTGATTTGTGACTTTTCTACTAGCTCAACAAATTTATTTTTCATTATTTTCTCCTTTTGTGCTTACCTTATCTTTTTTATAATCATTTATAATTTGCTTATCTTCTGCAGATAGGCATAGGCACTCTATTAAATCTTTACGACGCTCATAAGTCCTTATCAACTTCTGTTTACGCCTCCATTTAGCTATCTCTTTATGATTCCCAGATAACAAAACATCAGGTACTGCATTACCATCTGGTAAAACAGCTGGCTTTGTATAGTGTGGGTAGTCTAAAAGACCATCATAAAAAGAATCCTCAATCATAGAATCCTTATTACCCAACACCTCTGGTAATAGTCTAATTAGACTATCCATAACTAGCATAGCTGGGAGCTCACCACCACTTAATACAAAATCACCTACAGAAATTTCTTCATCAATATGATCTTGTATCAGGCGTTCATCAACCCCTTCATATCTACCACAAAGCAGTATTAGTGAATCACTTTGTAAAAGCTCGAGGGCTTTTTTATGATTAAATACACCACCTTGAGGTGACAAGTATACAACTTTTGTATCACAACCTAAAGTTTTTTTTGCATCTTTGATAGCATCTGATAGTGGTTCATACTTCATAACCATGCCAGCTCCACCACCAAAACTAGTGTCATCTACTGTAGCATACTTATCTGTTGTATAGTCTCGTGGGTTAAAGCAATTTATAGAGACTTTAGAATCTTTCACAGCTCTAGCAGTAATCCCGAAATCGTTTATTGCTTTAAACATTTCAGGAAATATTGATATTATTCCAAATTTCATTTCTGTAAACCTATAACTAAATCAGCTCTAATTGTAGTGCCTAGAACTAATAAACACAAATATTTGAGCTATTTAAAGGCGTATATTTTGTAGCGGAGATCATTGATCTGTCATAATAATGACAGCACAATGTGCTATCACTACATTAAATTATTAAAATTAGATTTATTTAATAGTCGTATTCCCAATCAACAACTATTTTTTTAGAATCAAGGTCTTCACTGACTATATACTGCTTAACATAAGGAATCAGATATTCTTCTGATTCTTTTTTACAAACTAGAACTTCATTTGCTCCCGTTTCAATAATATCAATAACCTCACCAAATGAGTCATTATTAGTATTAACTACAGAACACCCAATCAGATCTTTAAAATATGCTTCATCTTTTTCAGCTTTTGGTAAAGCTTCTTTTGGTACGCCAATTAAAGCATTAACATATTTTTTTGCAGTTTCTGCATTATCGACATTAGCAAGCTTGATATATAGCTTATCACCCCTTCTCAAAACACTTTCATCTTTGAGAGGTTGCCAAATACTATTGGCAGGCAACTGAATATACCAGTTACCATAACTTAGAAGAGTTTCTATTGAATTTGCCAACGGATATAAATTAAGCTCACCATCAAGCTTATATGTAGCACCAAGTTTGGCTATTTCTACGAAATCCTGTGACATAAAGAAAAAATACTATGAAATTAATTACGCAGCTTTTTTAGCTTCTTTAATCAGGCTAGCTACTCTATCTGATGGCTGAGCACCTTTTGCTAACCAAGCTTCTGCCTTAGCAACATCAAGCTTCAATCTTTCTTCACCACCTTTAGCTAAAGGATTAAAGAAACCTAGTCTTTCGATAAACCTGCCATCTCTTGGGCTTCTTTTATCAGCAACTACGATTCTATAGAAAGGACGCTTTTTAGCTCCACCACGAGCCATACGAATTACTACCATTTAATTATTCTCCGGTTTTTATCTTTTATTTTTAATATTTCAATTTTACCAGCTAAGCTTAGCAGCCATAAACTTAGCAAAAAATTATGCAAAAATTTAATAGCAATACTTTAAATGCTCTTAAACCAAAAGTCAATAGTTGACTTCATATAAACATACTATATAATCATCAACTGTCGCTGAATTTAACAAACAACTTGCTTGCGACTTTAAATAATAAGCTAAAGCGTTTCTACTAAATTTTTATCATAAAATTTCCTAGAAGCCTTTTAGCAAACTAAAAGGAGAAATAAAATGTCAAAAAATTATTTATTCACATCTGAATCAGTATCAGAAGGTCATCCAGACAAATTAGCCGATCAAATTTCAGATGCAATTTTAGATGAAATTTTAAAACAAGATAAAAATGCTCGTGTAGCATGTGAAACTCTTGTAAAAACGGGGATGGCTCTAGTAGCTGGTGAAATCTCTACTTCTGCTTGGGTAGATATAGAAGAACTAGTTAGAAAAGTAATCGTTGAAACAGGTTATGATGACGCAAATAAAGGTATCGATGGAAGAACTTGTTCTGTAATTAATGCCATTGGTAAACAATCTGGTGATATTGCCCAAGGTGTCGATCGAGGTTCATTAGAAGACCTTGGTGCAGGTGACCAGGGGCTAATGTTTGGTTTTGCTACAAATGAAACTCCAACACTAATGCCTTCAGCAATTTACTATTCTCATTTGCTCATGAGAAAGCAAGCTGAACTTAGAAAATCAGGTAAGTTAAACTGGTTAAGACCAGATGCGAAAGCTCAAGTTACTTTAGCTTTTGAAAACGATAAGCCTAAATTCATCGATACAATAGTTTTATCAACACAACATGATGAATCAATATCACAAAAAGAGCTTCATGATATAGTGATTGATGAAATTGTCAAAGAAGTTATTCCTGCTGAGCTGATTACAAAAGATACTAAGTATCACATTAATCCAACAGGCGTATTTCTAATTGGTGGACCTCAAGGGGATTGTGGTCTTACAGGCAGAAAAATTATCGTTGATACTTATGGTGGTGCTGCTCATCATGGTGGTGGAGCATTCTCTGGTAAAGATCCATCTAAGGTTGACCGCTCTGGTGCTTATATGGGTAGATATATTGCTAAAAATATCGTAGCAGCTGGACTTGCTGATAAATGCGAAGTTCAAGTTGCCTATGCAATTGGTGTAGCAAAACCTGTTTCTTTAATGGTTAACACTTTTGGAACAGGTAAAATCACAGATAACAAAATTGAAAAACTAGTAGCCGAGAACTTCGATCTAAGAGTTGGTAAAATTATCGAAAACCTTGATCTGTTAAATCCTATATATAGAAAAACATCGAACTATGGTCATTTTGGTCGTGAATTAGCAGAATTTAAATGGGAAAAAATAGATAAAGCTGATATCCTAAAATCTGCTGCTAAACTATAAAATTTATACTTGGTCTGTTGCTATATATGGCCTATTCTTAGCACTATAACTTGTTAAGACTTTAGCACTCCCTTCAGGTAATATACCATCATGGATAAAAAGCTTGCTAAGTTCTGATTTACTATATGTTGATATTGTTATATAAGCATCATTAGGTAATTCTTCAAAAGTTATATTGCTTAATTTTTGTCTATTCAAATGATATATTTCAGCTCCAGATGATGAACGATCAAAAACTATATCTTTTATACCTCTTGTATGAGTAAGGGAATATTCATCCAAATATTGCTTATAAAAAACATACTGTTCTTTAGTAAGTAGAAAAAACTCTAAATTTCCTTTTTCCTTTAAAAAATTATTACTTATATAAATAAGTTTTTTGCAACCTTCACCTTCATTTAAAGGATCATTCATAGATATAGCGTAAACTCTAAATATACGATATCTAATAAACATATATAAATATATCTTACGGAATAATTTACGAGCTATTCCTTGACCCCTATAATTTTTATCAACTTTTAAATCGCAAAGATACCAAGCTCTTCCCCCCAGCTCTAAACTTTTCACAATACCACAAGCTGAACCAATAACCTCTCCATTTTTAACAACACACCAATAGTGCATTTTTCCCATATTTTCATAATATGCAAAATAATCATTACCATGCTCAATAGTAAATGTGCTTTTTCCAAGTGGATAAACTATCTGTTTTTTTAAATTAGATAATTGAGAAGAAAGTTCAGACCTATTTTTACTTGTAACTTTTATGATTTTATACATTTAAGTTTTGATAGAACTTGCTGATATTTTTAAAAAATTTTATGCTATTGTACTAGCTTTATTATACTTTTTCTTAGCTTGAATAAATTCAATTTTTAAGTCTTTGTATTTAGATCTTATTGCCTTAAGCTCAGCCTTACAAAGAACATTCTCTTTTTTAGCTTTTAAGTACTCTTGCTTAGCACTATACATATTTTTAACATTAGCGACTAGCTTAGCATATTTTTCTTCAATACCAAGATGGAAAGATTTGCTCTTCTTAGTTAAAGCTTCATCAAGCTTAACTTTTGCCTTAGCAATTTCTATCAAATGCTTGGGAGTTGTTTTCAGATCATACGTCCAACCAATCTTAGCAAGTCCAGCAATAAACCATTTAGATGGATCTAAGTCAAACCATCTAATACCATTTCTATAATCACCAGCAAATGCATGATGATAATTATGATACCCTTCTCCACCTGTTACGATAGCAGTAATCCAACTATCTCTAGCTGTATTTTTCGTAGAGTATGGTCTTTTACCAATAGTATGTGCTAATGAGTTAATACAAAAAGTTGCATGGTGTACTAAAATAACTCTAAGTAAACCAGCTAAAAGAAGGAAGCTCAGAGCACTATGCCATGCTGCTGTAATAGTATTACCACTTAAAAAACCATATCCAAAGCCAATCAATGCAGGTAAACCAAAACAAGATAATATAGCTAAAACAGTATAATGCTTATGTTGAAATACTAATGCTTTATCTTTTAATAAATCATTTACTCCACGAATCTCTTGTACATCTGGAGTATTATGTCTTAGCAACCAACCAAAATGCGAATACCAAAAGCCTCTTGTAGCAGCATACGGATCTTTAACTGGATCATCTACATCTTTATGATGCTTTCTATGATCTGACGACCACTGAATTACACTATTCTGTAAAGCTGCAGTACCAAAAAGTAACAAAGTATAAGTCACAAACTTATTAGCTTTGTAGGTTTTATGAGACCAAAGTCTATGATAACCCATTGTAATACCAACACCTGTTAATGCATAGAAGATAATCAAAGCTACATAATCAGATGTTGTAAAACCATGAGTCATTGCATACCAAGGAACAGCGATTAACGCAACTATTGGTAACAGTAAAAGTCCGAAAACACTTTTCCAAACAATGCTACCTTCTTTTTCTATCTCTTGATCGATTTGATAGATTTCTTTTTTATTATTCATTTAAAACCTTTTTAGCCCTTTTTAATTGAATTTGTCTTAATGACAAATAATGAAACTTTTATTACAGTATAATATTAACATATTAGTTGACAGTTTAATAGTGCTTAATTAATGCAGCTAAATACTCTCTCTAGCCTTAACATTAATTTCTAAAGAAGAATCTTTCTGATTATGACTATACCGGTAAGCACCTGCAAGAGCGATCATAGCACCATTATCCGTACAGTATTGCATAGGAGGAAAAAATATTTCATAGCTTTTCTTATTAGATAAAATACCTAACCTATGGCGCAAAAGCTTATTAGCACTTACTCCACCAGAAATAACCAATCTTTTATTATTAGTTTTCTGCAATGCTTTATCACACTTTGAAACCAAAACATCTACGGCAGCATCTTGAAAGGCATAACATAGATTTGCTTTATTTTCTAACGAATGATCTTGTTCAGCATACCAAGTATTTAGCACTGCTGTTTTTAAACCACTAAAACTAAAATCTAAATTTGGTTTATTCTTCATTGGTCTTGGCAGTACATACTTTTTCTTATCAAGAGCAGTATCTGCAAGGTTTGCCACCTCAACACCGCCTGGGTATGGCATACCTAATAATTTTGCTGTTTTATCAAAAGCTTCTCCAGCAGCATCATCTATTGACTCACCTAAAAGCGTGTAATCTCCAAAACTTTTAACTTCAAATAACTGTGTATGACCACCTGACACTAATAATGCCACAAATGGATAATCTATTTCACTATCCGTATCGAGTAATGGTGATAATAAGTGACCTTCTAAATGATGTATAGCTAAAGTATCAATATCGTGTATAAACCCTAATGTTTTTGCAAATGTAGCGCCTACCATTAAAGCACCTACTAAACCCGGCATAGCGGTATAAGCAATACAATCAATGTCATCAAAATTTAGATTTGACTCTCTCAAAATTTCTTTAGTTAGAACATTAAGTTTTGCTATATGTTCTCTTGATGCTAACTCAGGAACTACACCACCATATTTTTTATGTAGTGAAATCTGGCTATATAAAGCATCCGCTACCAAAGTTTTTGATGAGAAGTCATAAAGAGCGATTCCTGTTTCATCACAAGAACTTTCGATACCAAGTACCAGCATTATTTCTTAGCGCCACCACTTGTTTTTGTTATTTGAATAAACTTCGTTATGAAAGACCCTAGTAGTAATCCCAGCACAAAAGCTATAGACATTAAAACAATTAACGGTAAAGTAGTTGTTCCAAAAATATAATCAAAGCTCACTCTGTCAGTATTCAATATAGATAATATAACAATTAAAATTATTGCTATACCAAAAAATATTTGCCAGAAAAGTTTTGCTATCATATCAAATATTAACCATAAAGTACTAATGCCCACTATAAGTAGACATTATAGTTGAAATTCTTAGAATAATAAAATTTATTTTATTGGAAATAATAGGAAAAAGAAATTTAGAAATCTAATGATTCAAGAGCATTTCTTAGAGATTCTTCAATATCATCATTAGTATCTTTTTCTTCGATATCAAAGTTCTCATCACTAGAAACTTCATCATTAGCTAGACCAGAGGCAATTGCTTTAAATGCAGCAGCATCTTCAACACCCAACTCTTCTCTCATTTTCTCGATCTTATCGGTTTCTTTTCTAACAGCTAGACCTGTACCTGTTGGTATTAATCTACCTATCAGAACATTCTCTTTAAGACCTCTCATCTGATCAACTTGAGAGTTTATTGAAGCCTCTGTCAATACTCTTGTAGTTTCCTGGAAGGAAGCTGCTGATAAGAATGACTCCGTAGATAGAGAAGATCTTGTGATACCCATTAATACAGGTTCAAACTCAATTTCCCTCTTCTCTTGCTCACGTAGAATATCATTTTCTTCTAAGATTCTAACAAGCTCAACACTCTCATTCTTAACAAACTTACTATCACCTTCATCAAGGACAATAGCTTTTCTTAGCATTTGTCTTACAATCGTTTCAATATGTTTATCATTAATTACAACACCTTGCATACGATATACAGACTGAGCTTCAACAAGAATATAGTCTGCAAAAGCTTCTAGACCCTTAAATTTAAGTAGATCATGAGGATCTGTAGGACCATCTGCCAAAACATCACCTTTAACTACACTCTCACCATCAAACACTACTAAATGACGAGATTTAGGTAATAGGATCTCTTCAACAATATGACCATTCTTATCTAGAATCTCAATTCTTTGCTTCTCTTTCGTATCTCTATTACCAAGCCTAACCATACCATCACATGGAGAAAGTACAGCAGCCTCTTTAGGACGTCTTGCCTCAAATAATTCAGCAACTCGTGGAAGACCACCAGTAATATCCTTGTTCTTAGAGCCTTCAAGAGGAATCTTAGCAACGACATCACCAACCTCTAGCACTGTATCATCAGATACATTTAGTACCGCTCCAACTGCTAAAGTTATTGATTTAAGTTCATTACCTTTTTCATCAACAACCTTAACAACAGGTTTTAAGTTTTTAGATGTAGTTCTTTGGGATATAGAAGTAATCTCAATAGTTTGCTGACCAGTTAGATCATCATAAGTATGCTTCGATGTAATACCATCAATAACATCCTCAAGAACAACCTTACCAGCAACATCAGTAATCAATGGCTGAGCATGTGGATCCCAAGTAGCGATTACATCACCGATTTCTACAGCTTTACCACTTGCTAGAGGAACATTTGCACCCATAGGGATTTTATGTTGCTCTCTAACACGGCCCATAGTATCAGAAACTATAATCTCACCAGCACGAGAAATTACAATCTCTTGGCCTTCTTTGTTAGTTACTGTTCTAATGTTTTTAAACTTGATCTTACCAGCCGTTTTAACTTTAATGTCAGAAACCGTCACACCAAGAGATGCTGCACCACCAGTATGGAACGTTCTCATTGTAAGCTGTGTACCTGGCTCACCAATAGATTGAGCAGCGATTACACCAACAGATTCGCCAACATTGACTTTTCTTTCACGAGCAAGGTCACGACCATAACACTTAGCACATAAACCTCTACGAGTATTACATGTAATAGGCGATCTAACTTTGATCATATCAATACCATTATCATCAAGCAATTCAACTAGATTCTCATCTAATAAAGTGCCTTCTTCTAATAGTACAATACCTTTCTCTGTTACAACATCAGCCGCCAAAGTTCTACCAAGAGCTCTCTCTGCCAGAGGCACTTTAACCTCACCATCTTCAACGATAGCTGAGAACATTAGACCTTCATCAGTACCACAATCTTCTTCAATAACAACAAGATCCTGAGCAACATCAACAAGTCTACGAGTTAAGTAACCTGCGTTTGCTGTCTTAAGTGCTGTATCTGCAAGACCTTTACGAGCACCATGGGTAGATGTAAAGTACTGCAATACTGACAAACCTTCTCTAAAGTTTGCCGTAATTGCAGTTTCAATCATCGTTCCATCTGGTTTAGCCATTAGACCACGCATACCAGCAAGCTGTCTCATTTGGTTATAAGAACCCCTTGCACCAGAGTTAGCCATCATATATACAGAATTAAATGATTCAACTTCTTTCTCTTCACCATCAACCATTACAGTATCTTTAGAAATTTCTTCCATCATAGCGGCTCCAACTTCATCAGAAGTTTTACCCCAAATATTGATGATATTGTTATATCTTTCATTCTCTGTAATTAATGAAGACTGATATTGCTCTGTAATATGTTTAATTTCTTTTTCTGCTTCTTCTACTTTAGCTTCTTTATTATCAGGAATCGTCATATCATCAACACCCACAGAAACACCTGATAGCGTTGAATATTTGAAACCTGCATACATTAATTTATCAGCTAAAACAACAGTAGCTTTACCACCTAGCACCCTGAATGCTTGGTTTATAATTTTAGAAATTTCTTTCTTAACTAATACTTTGTTTAATAAAGAAAAAGATAGACCTTCTGGCAATATATTTAAAAGAAGTGCTCTACCTACAGTAGTATTAACTACACCTTTTTCATTATAAGTATTACCTTTCGTATCAAATACTTGTCTATCAATTCTTAATTTAATTTTTGCATGAATATCTACAGTTCCAGAGTTATAAGCTCTGCTTACGTCATCATAACCTGAGAATAATTTACCTTCTCCACGCGCACCTTCTCTTTCTCTAGTGATATAATATAAACCTAATACAATATCCTGAGTTGGAGTAATAATCGGTTGACCAGATGCTGGTGATAGGATGTTATTTGTAGACATCATTAACACACGAGCCTCTAACTGAGATTCAACAGTTAAAGGTACGTGAACAGCCATTTGGTCACCATCAAAGTCAGCGTTAAATGCCGCACAAACTAGAGGGTGCAGCTGTATAGCTTTACCTTCAATAAGTTTAGGTTCAAATGCCTGAATACCTAGTCTATGTAGTGTAGGGGCACGGTTTAAAAGTACCGGATGTTCATTAATAACAATTTCTAGAATATCCCATACAGCAGCTTCTTCAAGCTCAACCATTCTCTTAGCTTGTTTAATAGTAGTTGCATAGCCACCTAGTCTTAACTTAGAGTACACAAATGGTTTGAATAGCTCTAAAGCCATCTTCTTAGGAAGACCACACTCATGTAATCTTAAAGATGGGCCTACAGTAATTACAGAACGTCCAGAATAATCAACACGTTTACCAAGTAGGTTTTGACGGAAACGACCTTGCTTACCTTTAATCATATCTGCTAAAGATTTAAGTGGGCGTTTGTTGGAACCAGTTACAGCTCTACCTCTTCTACCATTATCTAGTAACGCATCAACTGATTCTTGAAGCATTCTTTTTTCATTTCTAACAATAATATCTGGAGCATTAAGATCTAATAGTTTTTTCAACCTATTATTTCTATTGATTACTCTACGATATAAATCATTTAGATCAGAAGTTGCAAATCTACCACCTTCGATTGGTACAAGCGGTCTTAAATCTGGCGGAAGAACTGGCAATACTGTCATTACCATCCACTCAGGTTTATTACCAGATGCTTGGAAAGTTTCAAGAAGTCTCAATCTTTTAATAGCTTTTTCTTTTTTAGCTGTAGATTTACTTTCTGCATATTCTGCTTGTAAAGTTTCTATCTCAGACTCAAGATCCGTATCTGATAGTAAATCTCTAATAGCCTCAGCACCCATAGATGCTTCAAATTCATAGCCATAATTTTCTAGAGCTTCTGCATACTCTTCATCTGTAAGAAGCTGCTTTTTCTCTAATGGAGTCATACCAGGGTCTGTAACAATATATGACTCAAAATATAATACTTTTTCTACATTCTTTAACGGCATATCTAAGAACAAGCCAATTCTAGAAGGTAGTGATTTCAAGTACCAAATATGTACAACAGGACATACTAAATCAATATGACCCATTCTTTCTCTTCGTACGGAAGCTTTTTCAACTTCAACACCACAACGCTCACATACTACGCCACGATGCTTAAGTCTTTTGTACTTACCACAAAGACACTCATAATCTTTTACAGGACCAAAGATTTTAGCACAGAATAAACCATCTCTTTCTGGTTTAAATGTTCTATAGTTAATAGTTTCAGGTTTTTTAACTTCACCATGAGACCATGAACGAACAACCTCTGGAGATGCTAAAGATATTTTAATAATATCAAACTTTTTACTATTGTAATTTTGATGTAGGATACCGTTATTCACAGGTAATTCTCCTATACTTTTATTTTAATAACAAAAATAAGTAGCTTATTTAAGATGCTTATTCTTCCTCAGATGAATAGTCAAAATCCATATCGATACCTAACGCTCTTACTTCATTTCGTAATACGTTAAACGACTCTGGAACATCAACATTCATAGTTAACTTACCATCAACTATATTCTTATACATTTTCGATCTACCAGCTATATCATCTGACTTAACTGTTAACATTTCTCTTAGTGTATAAGCAGCACCATATGCCTGTAATGCCCAAACCTCCATTTCACCGAATCTCTGACCACCAAACTGTGCCTTACCACCTAATGGCTGCTGCGTAACTAAGCTATAAGAACCTGTCGATCTAGCGTGCATCTTATCATCTACTAAATGATCTAGCTTCAACATATACATATAACCAACTGTTACATTTCTATCAAATGCTTGACCTGTACGACCATCAAATAATTTCATCTGACCGTTAGTCGCAAAACCACCTATTTTAAGAAGCTCTTTAATATCTTCCTCTTTTGCACCATCAAATACAGGAGTCGCAATTGGTACACCACCTTTTAGATTTTCACAAAGAGTAAGCACTTCTTCATCACTTAAAGCTTTAATATCAACTTTCTTGTCACCTACTTTATTGTAGACTTCTTCGAGAGTCTTTCTTAGCTCTGCAGCTTTTTGAGTCTTCTCAAAAGTTTCTTCGATACGCTTACCTAAGCCATAAGAAGCTAAACCTAAGTGCGCCTCTAGAATCTGTCCGATATTCATACGTGATGGAATACCTAGAGGATTTAGACAAACATCTACTGGAGTACCATCTTCCATATACGGCATATCTTCGATTGGTAACACACGAGAAACCACACCTTTGTTACCATGACGACCAGCCATCTTATCACCAGGCTGAATACGCTTCTTGATAGCAACAAATACTTTAACTGTTTGAAGTACACCTGGAGAAAGCTCATTACTTTGAGTAATAGATTTTTTCTTAGCTTCAAATTTGCCATCTACAGCAACTTTAGCTTCATCATAGTACTCTTTTGCTTTTTGTACTTTCTCTTCAAGTTTTTCATCTTCAAAAGATATTTCTAACCACTTAGAAAATGGTAATTTTTCTAAAAATTCTTTTGTAAGGATTGCGCCTTTTTTAAGACCTTTTGCTTTTAGAATCTTCGCACCAACGATATCTTTTTCTATTGATGGTCTAATTACAGATTCAATTACCGCAAATTCTTCATCAGAATCTTTACGAGCTTTTTCGATTTGCTCTTTTTCAATTTCAAGTGCTCTTTGGCTCTTACCACCTTTATCATTTTCAAAAACTTGAACATTAATAACTGTACCAGAAGTACCACTTGGCATTCTTAATGAACTATCAGCAACATTTGATGCTTTCTCATTAAAGATCGCTCTTAGAAGCCTTTCTTCTGGAGTTAATTGTTGCTCAGCTTTTGGAGTGATTTTAGCTACTAAGATATCACCAGCTTCAACATTAGCACCAATATGAACGATACCTGATTCATCAAGTTTAGCTAAACTAGACTCACTTACATTTGGGATATCTGCTGTAACTTCTTCTGGTCCAAGCTTAGTATCACGAGCCACACAAGTAAACTCTTCAATATGAATACTTGTATACTTGTCATCTTTTACAATTCTTTCAGAAAGTAAAATTGAATCCTCAAAGTTATAACCGTTCCATGGCATGAACGCTACCATCAGGTTATGCCCAAGAGATAGCTCACCAAAGTCAGTTGCAAAACCATCAGCTAAAATATCACCTGCTTCAACCTTATCTCCAACATTAACAATTGGACGCTGGTTAATACAAGTGTTCTTATTTGAACGCTTAAACTTAGTTAAACTATAGATATCTACAAGTTTATTATTTTTAGTCTTTTTAGTATTTACTTTAATAACTATTCTATTTGAATCTACTTCAGCAACTTCACCAGGATTTCTAGCAACAATACAGTTACCTGAATCTCTAGCAACAATCTTCTCCATACCAGTACCAACCAATGGCTTCTCTGATTTTAGAGTAGGTACCGCTTGACGTTGCATGTTTGCACCCATTAGTACCCTGTTAGCATCATCATGTTCTAGGAAAGGAATAAGTGCTGCTGCAGCTGAAACCATCTGCTTAGCAGAAACATCCATATACTGAACCCTACTAGATTCTGTAAATATTGCCTCACCACCAGAACGACACTGAATTAGATCTTCTACAAAGTGGTTTTTATCATCAAGCTTAGTTGACGCTTGAGCAATTACATAGTTATCTTCATCAATAGCTGATAAGTACTCGATTTCATCAGTAACTTTACCATTAACAACTTTTCTGTATGGTGCTTCTAAGAAACCATAATCATTAACTCTTGCGTAACTTGCTAATGAGTTAATAAGACCAATGTTTGGACCCTCTGGAGTCTCAATTGGACACAATCTACCATAGTGAGTTGCGTGCACGTCACGAACCTCAAAACCTGCTCTATCACGAGATAGACCACCTGGACCTAATGCAGAAATTCTACGCTTATGTGTAACCTCTGATAACGGGTTATCTTGATCCATAAATTGAGATAAAGCACCAGACGTAAAGAACTCTTTAATTGCAGCTGTAATTGGCTTAGAGTTCACAATATCTTTTGGCATAAGCTTATCTTTATGCACCAATGACATACTCTCACGAATACCTTTCTCAACACGATAAAGACCTATTCTAAACTGATTCTCAACCATCTCACCAACAGAACGAACACGTCTGTTACCTAGGTGATCGATATCATCAACTTTACCTTTACCATCACGGATATTAATTAGTTCTTCTAATACGCCAACAATATCACTATTTTCTAAAGTATAAATATCTTTAGAAACTTTATCTGAGCCTAATCTAGCATTTAGCTTCATTCTACCAATATCAGATAAACTATATCTACTTTCAATAAAGAATAAACCTTCAAATAAAGCTTTAACTGAAGCCGCTGCTGGAGGATCTCCAGGTCTTAGAACCTTATAAATCTCAACCAAAGCTTCATCTGTATTTTTTGTAAGATCATATTTTAGAGTATCAGAAATATATCTGCCTCTTTCAGCAGTAATAAAATCGATAACCTCTAATTCAAGCATACCAATCTCAACACACGACTCAAGTAGACTATCCGTAATATCATCGTTAGCATACGCGATAACTTCACCAGTAGCTTCATTAACAATATCTTTTGCTACTCTAAGTGTGTTTACAAGATCAAGATCAATAGCTACAGAATCAACGCCTGCATCTTTGATTTTCTTAATATCTCTAGTAGTTAGCTTCTTATTCTTTTTAACTACTACTTTTCCTTGCTCATCTAAAATATCAAACTTAAGTAACTCACCTTTCATACCAGCAAGATTATCAAGCTTAAGAGCAAAGCCTTTATTATTAAAAGTAATTGTCTTACTATCAGAGAAATTCTCTAAAATTTCCTCTTGCGTATAGCCAAGAGCTTTTAAAATAACTGTTGCACAGAATTTTCTTTTTCTGTCAATTCTAGCCCACACAATACCTTTTGAGTCGAATTCAAAGTCTAACCATGAACCTCTGTATGGAATAATACGTGCAGAGAACGCCCCCTCCTCAGAGTCATCCTTGCTAAAGAACACACCTGGTGATCTATGTAGCTGAGATACAACAACCCTCTCAGTACCATTGATTATAAAAGTACCATTAGTTGTCATTAATGGGATATCACCCATATATACATACTCTTCTCTAATATCTTCTACGACTTTTTCTTTTGGAAGAGCTTCTTTGTTATATACAACAAGCCTTAATTTAACATTTAATGGAGCATCATAAGTAGCGCCTCGCACTTGACACTCAGTTTCATCAAATGTTGGCTCACCTATTTGATAATCAACATAATGAAGTTCATATTGACCATTTTTGCTTTCTACCGGAAAAGACTGCTTAAGCACCAATTCAAGACCAGAGTGAAGCTTACCCTTTGCTTCATTAGCATTCAAAAATTTTTTGTATGACTCTGTTTGAATAGAAAGTAAATATGGTACGTCTAAGATATGAGGAAGAACCCCAAACTCTTTACGAATTCTTTTTTTCTCAGCGTATGAGTAAGACATCAAAAACCCTCAAGATTTTGTTTACACAAAATAAAAAGCAAATATGAGTATATTTGCACCAATAATCTATGTATCTTTCAATACTAGAAAGACTAGAGGCCATATATCATGACCACTAGTCTATATTTCTAAAAAGTATATTTTAGAATTTTATTATTTAAGCTCAACTTTAGCGCCAGCTTCTTCAAGTTGCTTCTTAAGCTCTTCAGCTTCTTCTTTAGCAGCAGCTTCTTTAATTGTGAATGGAACACCTTCCACAGCAGCTTTTGCTTCTTTAAGACCAAGACCAGTTGCGCCTCTTACTGCTTTAATAGCAGCAATTTTGTTTGAACCAGCATCAGTTAAAACAACGTCGAATTCAGTTTGCTCTTCAGCAGCTTCGCCAGCAGCAGCAGGACCAGCTACAGCTACAGCAGCAGCTGCAGATACGCCGAACTTCTCTTCCATCATTTCTACTAATTCACACACATCCATTACACTCATTTCTGCAACAGCGTTTAAAATATCTTCTTTTGTTATAGCCATTTTATAAGCTCCTTTGTTTTTAAAAACTAATATTGTTTTACTATCTTCAACAGTAGCAAGCAGTTATTCAGCTTGTTCAGCTTGTTTCTTCTGAACTTCATTAAGAGTTCTAGCAAGCTTAGTGACAGGGGCTTGCATAACACTCATAAGTATTGCAATAGCCTCATCCCTTGTAGGGATCTTAGCAAAGTCATCTAGCTTCTCTGGACCATAAAGATCGCCTGCCATCACTAAATTCTTAACTTCTAAAGCTTTGTGGTCTTTAGAGAAGTTTTTGAATAGCTTAGCTGAACCACCTGGTGATTCCATAGAAAGAGCAAGAACCAAAGGCCCTTTAAGAGCATCTGCAAGACACTCAAATTCTGTACCTTTAACTGCTAAACGTGCTAAGTTGTTACGAACAACTCTTAAATAAACTCCAGATTTACGAGCTTCTTCTCTTAATGAAGTCATTTCATTAACAGTTAAACCTCTGTAATCTGCTACTGCTGCAGACAACGCTGAGGATACTTGTTCAGCAACTTCAGCAACAATCGCTTTTTTGTCCTCTATTCTAAGTGCCATTATCGACTCCTTATTTTATTGTCTACACACTTTATTTACCTATTAACACGATATTTAAAAACCAAAAAGGCTGTTTAAAACATCGTCTGCGTAGGAAAAATTAAGCCGAGTTTCCCCAGCTCCTACGGTCTTCGATCGCTGTATTTACATACAGCCAAAGAATTGCAAAAATAGATTCTATATGTTTAAGTCAGAAAAGTCAACACCAATTCCTGGACCCATAGTACTAGATACAGAAACTTTTTTCAGATAAACACCTTTTGACACTGAAGGCTTAGCTTTTTTCAAATCTACCAACAACTGCTCTAAGTTTTGAGTTAAAGCATCAGTAGTGAAATTAACTTTACCAATAGTAGTATGAATAATACCAGCCTTATCTACTCTATATCTAACCTGACCAGCTTTAGCATCTGTAACAGCTTTGGCAACATCCATAGTTACAGTACCAACCTTAGGGTTTGGCATAAGACCTTTAGGACCTAAAATTTGACCTAGTTGACCAACAACTCTCATTGAATCTGGAGAAGCTATCACAACATCAAAGTCCATATTTCCTTTTTTAACTTCATCCGCTAAGTCTTCCATACCCACAATATCAGCACCAGCTTCTTTAGCCGCATCTGCTGCAGGACCTTTAGCAAATACTGCAACTCTTACAGATTTACCAGTACCATTAGGTAGTACAGAAGCACCTCTAACTACTTGGTCAGATTTACGAGGGTCTACACCAAGAGCTACAGACACATCTACAGACTCAACAAATTTAACAGAAGATACATCTCTTAAGATATCAAAAGCTTCTGCTACTGGATATTTTTTCTCAGCATCAACCTTAGCTGATATTTCTTTCATTCTTTTTGAAATTTTAGCCATTATTCAACCCCTTCAACTTTTACGCCCATACTACGAGCAGAACCAGCAATAATTCTTACAGCAGCATCCATGTCCGCAGCTGTTAAATCAGGATCTTTTACTTTAGCAATTTCTTCTAATTGCTCACGAGTAATAGTTCCAATAAAATCTTTTGACGGATTTGATGAACCTGATTTTACTTTGATTGCTTTTTTGATAAGGAAAGACGCTGGTGGCGTTTTCATTTCAAATGTAAAACTTCTATCACTATATACAGAAATTTCTACCGGTACTGGTGCGCCTGGCTCCATACCTTGAGTTTTAGCATTAAACTCTTTACAGAAACCCATAATATTTACACCGTGCTGACCCAATGCAGGACCAATCGGTGGACTTGGGTTTGCTTTACCTGCTGCAACTTGCAACTTAATAATAGCTTCTACTTTTTTCTTAGCCATTTTATTTTCTCCAATTTAGGTTATTAACACTTATATTACTATAAGCTCCCCAACATCTTAGTTTAAACTAAGACTCTTTTTCAACTTGTGAAAACTCAAGCTCTACAGGTGTCGATCTACCAAAGATAGATACCGCAACCCTTAACCTTGATTTTTCATAGTTAACTTCTTCTACCACACCAGTAAAGTCATTAAATGGTCCCTCAAGAACCCTAACAACCTCACCAACCTGATAAGATTTTCTTAATCTTGGCTCAACTGCAGCCTCACCAGATTCCATAAAGCCAAGTATTCTTTCAACTTCCTGCTTACTTAATGGAATAGGTTTACCACGAGAACCGACAACTGTTAATACTCTTGGAACAGCTTTTATCACATCCCAAGCCTCTGTAGTAAGGTCAGCCTCAATTAGAACGTATCCAGGAAAGTATTTTCTTTCACTCTTACGCTTCTGACCACCCTTCATTTCAACAACATTTTCAGTAGGAACAAGAACCCTACCAAAATTATCTTGTAACCCAGCAATCTCGATATTTTCTTCAAGCTGAGTTTTCACTCTCTTTTCATAACCTGAGTGCACTTGCACAACATACCAAAGCATAGCCATTTTAAATTATCCTAAAAAGTATTGAATGAAATTTTCAAATATAAGACCAAATAATGAAATTATTAGTGCAAAAATTATAACGACCACTATCACCATAGCCGTTATAGTCATAGTTTCTTTACGAGTTGGCCACACGACTTTTGCAAGCTCTAACTTAGAAGCCTGAAAAAAGGCCCAAAAGCGGCGTCCCTGATTTGTAAATCTTGCTATTAATAATGCCGCCAAAACAACAATTACAGCTAAAGAAGTATTATATGTGGCGTATGCCGATCCTAAAGTATCTGAATACATAGTAACACCAACACCAGCTACCAAAACAATAGTAGCAAGCAACCATAACAAAATATTATTAGCCTTAGATATTTTAACTACTTCTGTAGTTTTAGTAGCGCCACTTATCCAAACTTTATTATTATTAAAATTCTGATTTTTTTTCACAAAAACAATCCTTTAAAAAAGTGATTTAACATGAGGGAATTATAAACGTAGGGTATAAAATAACATACAGGGAATATAATATCAAGAAAAAGAAGAATGCTTATATATTTCAGAACTTACGATACATCCACAAAGGTAATCTGCGTATGAACCTCTCCAGAAGCATCAGTAAATTGAGTTAAATTAGCTGAATACTTAGGGAACTGAAAAATCAGATCTGTATTATCACTACTTGCTCCTTCAGCATTACTAAGACTCGCGCTCATAATATTGAACTTGTATTTACCATCTACAATCTTAAACACCACCCCAGGAATAGCAACTTTAATCTCACTAGTGCCAACATATGTTGTAAATCCAAACTTCCCTAGGTATCCACCCAATGTTTTTGAATAGTCAGATAAAGGCACTTTATAATTTTTTGACCCTCCCGATGCTACATCAACTTTAAACTCTCCTATACACGGAGATCCACCAGTTCCACAACTAACCAAATCTCCTTCAAGCCATAGACCTCTAATTTTCACATCCTGATCAGTCTTATTAACAAACTTGATTACATCATTCGCATAAGAAACACCAGTTAGACCAAGAACACCCAAAGCTACACCTAAAACCATCTTTTTCATCAAAGACTTCCTTTAACTATCATTTAATTAATTAAAAAATAACATAAATAAATAAATAAATAAATAAGGATACTGAAACAATAATCTTGAGATAATTTTTTTGATAATTACAAATAAAAAAGGCGATGTTGCAAAAACAACACCGCCTTAATTATGTGGCAGGCCAGGAGGGACTCGAACCCCCAACTTGCGGTTTTGGAGACCGCTGCTCTACCAATTGAACTACTGACCTAATTTTTAAAACTCAGCTTACGCTAAGATTTTAGCTACAACACCAGCACCAACTGTTCTACCACCTTCACGGATAGCGAAACGTAGACCTTCTTCCATAGCGATAGAGTTGATTAATGTAACATTCATCTTAATGTTATCACCAGGCATTACCATCTCTACACCTTCTGGAAGCTCACAAGCACCAGTTACGTCTGTAGTACGGAAGTAGAATTGAGGTCTATATCCCTTAAAGAAAGGAGTATGTCTACCACCCTCTTCTTTTGAAAGAACATATACTTCAGCTTCAAACTTAGTGTGTGGAGTGATTGAACCAGGCTTACATAATACTTGACCACGCTCAACATCATCTCTCTTAAGACCACGAACTAGGATACCAACGTTATCACCAGCTTCACCTCTATCTAGAAGCTTACGGAACATCTCAACACCAGTTACTGTAGTTTTTTGAGTTGGACGAATACCAACAACTTCAACTTCATCACCAACGTTTACAACACCACGCTCAACACGGCCAGTTACAACAGTACCACGACCAGAAATTGAGAACACATCTTCAATTGGAAGAATGAATGGCTTCTCAGTATCACGCTCAGGAGCTGGAATATAGTCATCCATAGCTTGAACCAACTCAACAATCTTCTCAACATATTGCTCTTCACCTTCGATAGCTTTAAGAGCAGATCCCATAACAACTGGAGTGTCATCACCAGGGAACTCGTATTGATCTAGAAGCTCACGCACTTCCATTTCAACCAACTCTAATAACTCTTCATCATCAACCATGTCGCATTTGTTTAAGAAAACAACGATTTTTGGTACACCAACCTGACGAGAAAGTAGGATATGCTCACGAGTTTGAGGCATAGGGCCATCAGCTGCAGAACATACTAAAATAGCGCCGTCCATCTGAGCAGCACCAGTAATCATGTTTTTAACGTAATCCGCGTGCCCTGGACAGTCAACGTGAGCATAGTGTCTATTTGGAGACTCATACTCAACGTGAGAAGTATTAATTGTTATACCACGAGCCTTCTCTTCTGGTGCATTATCAATTTCATCAAAGTTTCTAACTGCAGAACCGTTTTTCTCAGCCATAACTTTTGTGATAGCAGCAGTAAGAGTAGTTTTACCATGGTCAACGTGACCAATTGTACCTACGTTTACGTGCGGCTTCAAACGTTCAAATTTTTCTTTAGCCATTTTTTACTCCATTTTTTTTCAACAAAAAACAATAAATGTGGTGCTCACAACCAGACTTGAACTGGTGACCTCTCCCTTACCAAGGGAGTGCTCTACCAACTGAGCCATGCGAGCCTATATCTCATACATTTTAATAATTAGAATTAGGTGGAGCGGGTGATGGGAATCGAACCCACACTATCGGCTTGGAAGGCCGAAGTTCTACCATTGAACTACACCCGCATGGTGGAGGGAGCAGGATTCGAACCTGCGAAGGCTGAGCCGTCAGATTTACAGTCTGATCCCTTTGGCCGCTCGGGAATCCCTCCCCTAAAACTTTTAGATAACTATAAAGTTTATTTGATTGAAAATCAAGCTTTTTATGCTTAATTATCGGGGTGTTTTTTTGCAAGAATCATTTTCTACAAAAAACTAGTGTGTATCTTACTACGCTTGATGCAAAATGTAAACACTACAAACATGTTTTTTACAAAACTATTGATTGTTTTTGTGCTCTTGTCATTGCTACATACAATATTTGGTTTCTTTCTACTATATTTTTATTAAGGATAATATCTTTTAATAAAACAAAAACTTTTCTATAAGTTGAACCTTGAGCTTTATGTGCTGTTACAGCAAAACCATAATCTAAATCTTTTTTAATAACATTTTCTTTAGCCTTATAACTTCCATCACGATTTATATCAATATCTGTCATCAATAAATTATTTTTACGAAATTCATAATAGATGCTCCACTGTCTATCTGCTCTAGCTACTGCTAACAGCTTATCATGTATTTCAGCATAGTCTTGAAGGTTTTCTTTATCACGAGCATCTATCACAAAGATATTTTTCTCCTCAAAGCCTTTATAAATTTTTGATTTCTCTAAGATCTTAACTGTAAAACCATAAAGCCCATTAATATTTTTCTGCCTAGCTGATACACCAACAACCTTATAATCCATACAGTTATTTATCAGAAAAGATTCTTTTGAATTACCCTTAATCGCGCGATAACCTGTTAAAACATCACCTTTCTCAACTAAGTTTGCATCTTCACCAAAAACCAAACCCCTAATAATTCTGTTTGATTGCATTACAGTTCTATTACGCCACGCAATTAATTTTGCATAATTAGGGTCTGTTTTTGCGTAAGAAGAGCTAAAGACTTTTTTTAGATGCTCGCGAAAATCTTCATTTGCAGATACAAAAACCAAACCATCATCTGAATTATTTAACAATGACTTTCTATCTAGTAAAAATTTCGGCAACTCTTGAGTTACTTCACGGAGCTCTTGGCTAAGAGTAGCAAGAGGATTATCATCAGATTGACGCATTAGAGTGGTTAACTCATATCTATTGTCAAGCTCAAAAATTGGGCTTTCTTGTCCACCAACTGGAGGTATTTGTGCTTTATCACCCAAAAATAGCACTTTTGTTGCTAAGGATTTATTTATCTCAGAGTCAATCAATTCAAAGAGAGCTTCATTAATCATACTTGCTTCATCTATTACAACAAGGCTATAGTTTTGGATTGTAGCTTTTTTGATTTGCCCAAATACTGGATCATTAGGATTAAAATCTTCAAGATTTATATCGGGTTGCAACCCTAATAATGAGTGAATGGTATACCCTTGTGTCGCCGTAGATTGTGAAATAACTACATTCGCTTTACGTGTTGGGGCCGATACTATTGATTTTTTTGAATACTCATCAAGGATTTTTTTAACAACGGTTGTCTTACCAGTACCTGCAAAGCCAGATAATAAGAAATACCTTTCCTTGCCTTTTAAAAATTTCTTTATTAAAGAAACTGATTCTAGCTGTTGATCATTAAGAAGTATCTTTTGTCCATTTGGAAGATATAAAGACTTACTTGAAGATAGAATATTTTTTTGCATTACTTATCTGCTTGAGAAAACCTCGTTATAACTCTAGACATAATCAACGCATTCGAAATTACAATCTCATCACCATTTTCATTATCAAGCTTAGTATACAAAAAACCTATAGATTTAACTGTACCAGTAACACCACCAAGATCAACTTTTCCCCCAACTTCAAAAGGCTTGCTAAATGCTAGCATAATACCAGAAGCAACAATATTATAAGATGATTTAAGCGACATAGAGATACCAAAAACAATACCTGTCAAAACACCTGTGATTGGAGATATAGGCACACCCAGCTTAGCCAAGGCAATAACAACTACTAAAACCAAAAATACAGTATTAGCCAAACTTGCTAAAAATTGCGATACTGTTTTATCATATTCTTTAAGAACATTATAAATAAAAGCTTTAAGGTGCTTTGACGCATAAAAACCAACCACTAGAATTACAATCGCAATGAAAAGGTTCATTATAAATGACCCACTATTATTTACCTGTTCAAACATTATCTTTACTCTCCTTATAAATTCTTTTTGCCCTAGTTAACACAAATATAGCTATACAACCAAATACAATACATATACTAGCACATGCAACCTCTTCAACAAAAATTTCATGTCTAATTTTTGCAAACCATGCATGTGTTATAAAAACAATATTTTCTATGATAAATAATGCCATACTTATAGCAAATACCGAGATACAGATAGAAAAACGATATAAAAAAGTACATATAGCAAACAACAATAAAAGCGGATAAACCACAATTTGTAGAATCTCACTAAACAGATCATAATAAGATCTAATACACCCAAAGTCACTTTTTAAAGTAACTATATAAATAAATGCAAATACAAAAAAAGTTGCAAACAATATAGGTGCTTTTTCACTAAACACCTTATCTGTAAATGTAGTATATTTATGCTTTGTAAATAGAAGTCCACAAACAGTTATAAAAGAAGCTCCAGAGATAAAACCATCATAAGAAAATGTATTCGCCAAATATATATGATGAACAACATAACCATAGCCACCTAGACAAAATAAGAATAATGCAAAACACATCCAGAAATGAATATTCCAAGGCTTTCTTTGTGCAAAGATAAAACTTAAGATTATACAACACATCAATAGCAAAAATGATATAACAAGCCTTAATAAGTCATCTGCTAAAACAGGAATAAAATTTAACTCACACATTTAATATTAAAAAACTCCATTTGCTTTTAAGAACAAATATAACACTGTCGCTAAAATACTCCCAACCACAGGACCAACTATTGGCACCCATGCATAACTCCACTCAGAAGAGCCTTTCCCCTGTATTGGCATAATAGCATGAAACAATCTTGGGCCAAAATCTCTGGCAGGATTTATTGCATAACCAGTTGTACCACCTAATGATAAACCAATAGCTATAACTACAAATGCAACAGGAATACCCCCCAAAGCACCCATATCAACAGGATAAGCTGTTACCATACTAGGGTCGTTCGGTTGAACTACGACACCATGCATAGTTAATATTGCTATAATAAGTACAAATGTACCGATAACTTCACTAGCAAAGTTTGAAGGTAAATGTTTTATAGCTGGTGATGTGCAATGAGTAGCAAGCTTCAAATCAGTATTATCAGTAGCTGAGTAATGAGGATAATACATAGTCCATACTAGAAGCTGTCCAGCCATAGCCCCTAAGATTTGAGATACAACAAAAGGCACAACCCAAGTCCATGAAAATTTGCCTGCAATTGCAAGTGCTAAGGTAACTGCAGGGTTTAGATGCGCTCCACTAATAGGTCCAGCAACAAGCACACCTAAGAATACCGCCAATCCCCAAGCAAATGTAATAACAATCCAACCACCATTGTGAGATTTTGTTTTATTTAAAACAACACCAGCAACAACACCGTTACCAAGTAGTATCAAAATCATTGTGCCAATAAATTCAGCGATACATGCTTCTAACATAAACAGTCCCTAGATATACAATTCGTCAACATTAAAGTTTTTAGAAACCTCGATAAAACTATCAACCTGCTGATTTTGCCAAGCCTCATCTTTGCCAAGCTCTTTTGCCATAAGTCTAGCAACAACTGGAGCAGCATCAATACTCGCTTTGATATCTAAAAAGGCTGCTCTAGTTCGACGAGCTAGTACATCCTCTACAGTTTGAGCTTTTTCTGCTCTGACATGATAAACAACTTCGGCTTGATAATATGGTAAATCATTATGCAACAACTCAAAATTATCAAGCTCTGCCTGAATTGCTTTGATATCTTCTGCATTTTTACCATAAACCTTTAATGGATAAGCATCTTTTGGATTAACGGCATCAACAAGCAACTCATCAGAAGTTTTTGAAATTTTTTGCGCAATCTTTTTAGTTTCTATAAAATCTAAAACATCTTGTCCCATTCTTCTAAAAATTGTCCATTTACCACCAACAACTGTTATTAAGCCATCTTTTGATTCAACAATTTCATGCTTACGCGAGATTTTAGATGTGTTTTTAGCATTTTTTGGAGAGACCAAAGGTCTCTGTCCACAATACACTGACTTAATATCCGCTACAGTAGCTTTTTCTTTTGCATACTGGTTAAAAGTTTCCAGTATAAAATCAATCTCAGTTTTATCAGCTTTTGGCTCAATGCTTGGAGCTTCTTTTTTAATATCAGTTGTACCAACAATTAGATGATTATGCCAAGGCAAGATAAATAGCACTCGACCATCTTCTGTTTCTGGAATTAAGATTGCATGCTCCGTTGGAAATTTTTCTCTATCAAAAACAATATGAGTACCTTGAGCAACAGATACATACTTATGAGAGTCTTGCTGGTTTGCAATATCTATAGTTTTATCTGTAAAAGTACCTGTAGCATTAACAATATGTTTGGCTGTAAATTCTTTTTGCTCTCCTGATAAAGTATCAACTACTTTTATAGTATCTAATTTTGAATCTGTAGAGCTAAATACTTTCTCAACCTTATGATAGTTAAGAGCTGTACCACCCTTTGCTTCAAAAGTTTTCATTAAAGAAATTAATAATCTAGTATCATCAAATTGCCCATCGTAATAAACTAGACTTTTCTTAAGTTTTGAGTCATCGATATTTGGTAGCTCTGCCAATGTCTGCTCTTTATTAAGATTGTAGCTTTTGCCAATTTTGTACTTACCTGATAAAAACTCATATAGCTTAACACCTATTGTGTATTTGATAGTTTCAAAATAACTACGCGTTGGAATCAAATATGATTGCTTATGAGTTAGATGTGGAGCATTGTGTAAGAATGAAAATCTCTCCTCAAGTCCCTCTTTCACTAAAGCAAAATCAAAATTCTCAAGGTATCTCAAACCACCATGAATTAACTTGGTAGATTTTGAAGATGTACCTTTACCAAAATCATAAGCTTCTAAAAGTAAAGTTTTGTAACTTCTAGAAACTGCCTCCACAGCACAACCAAACCCTGTTGCACCACCACCTATTATTATTATGTCGTATTCGTTTTTCATTTTTTTAAAATTCTTTTTTTAAAACTACACCGTTTTGCTTTACAATTTACCCTTCACATTTCGACTCCGCTCAATGACCTGAAGGGATATCTTATAACCTCAGTTAAACTTTTGTTTTTATATTAATGAGTCGCACATTAGTACGTTCTCTACAGACCCACCAATTATAGTATTAGTCGCACATTAGCGATTAGCATTTACTAAAGCCAATGAGTTGAAAATAGAACTGTCTGAGTTCAATATAATTGGACGAGTTTTCTATTTTCTCATTGGCTTAAAATGCGATAGCGTAGTGCCAGGCAGTTTTGCATACTTTTTTTGCCATGTAAAAAGCATGTCGTTACAGCTTACGCAGTAAGCAACGAAACTTTTATTATACTATCTACTCAGCCCAAGCTTTACTTCTTTCAACCGCCTTTTTCCAACCCTTGTAATCATGTGCAACTACTTTAGGATCTTTTTGAGGCTTAAAAGTTTTTTCAGTTGCAAGGATAGCTTTTAACTCTTCTTTATCTTTCCAGAAACCTACAGCCAAGCCAGCTAAGAAAACAGCTCCTAAACCAGTAATCTCATTAATCTTAGGCTTAGAAATTTCTGACTGTAAAATATCAGACTGGAACTGCATTAAGAAATTGTTTTGCACAGCTCCCCCGTCGACACGAAGGCCAGCCAAATCAAGACCTGTATCCTCTTTCATACAATCTAAAACATCTTTTGCCTGATATGCTATAGCCTCAAGAGAAGCTCTGATAATATGCTCACGCTTAGTATCACGAGTAATACCAACAATAGTACCTCTAGCATACATATCCCAGTATGGTGTACCAAGACCAACAAATGCTGGTACTAAATATACACCATCAGTTGAATCAATCTTTGTCGCATAATACTCACTATCCTCTGCTGAACGGATAAGCCCCAAACCATCTCTAATCCATTGGATAACAGCGCCTGCGATAAATACACTACCCTCAAGAGCATAAGTTGGTTTACCATTCTCTGCCCATGCAATAGTTGTAAGAAGCCCTGCATCAGAGAATACTGGTTTATTCCCAACATTCATTAGAGCAAAACATCCTGTACCATAAGTATTCTTCGCCATACCTTCTTCAAAACAACAATGCCCAAACAATGCAGACTGCTGGTCACCTGCAACACCTGCTATAGGAATTCTTGCACCACCTAATGTACTCTCATGTGTATATCCAAAATCTCCACTTGAAGATCTAACTTCTGGTAGCATTGACGCTGGAATATTTAAATACTCTAGTATTTTCTTATCCCACTCTAACGTATTGATATTAAACAACATTGTTCTAGAGGCATTTGAAAAATCTGTTGCGTGAACCTCACCTTTTGTCATGTTCCATATTAACCAAGTGTCAATAGTTCCAAAAAGTAAATCTCCATTTTCCGCCTTCTCTCTAGCTCCATCAACATTATCTAAAATCCACTTAATTTTTGTTGCAGAAAAATATGCATCAACTAAAAGACCTGTGTTTTTACGGATATACTCCGCAAACTCTTTATCTTTGTTAATTTCATCACATATATAAGATGTTCTACGGCATTGCCAAACTATAGCGTTATAAACTGGTTGCCCTGTATTCTTATCCCAAACAACTGTAGTTTCCCTTTGGTTAGTAATGCCTATTGCAGCAATATCACGTGGAGAAACTCTAGCATACTCTAATGCTTCTCTTACTATACTACTTTGTGATGCCCAAATCTCCATAGGGTCATGCTCTACCCAACCACTTTTTGGATATATTTGAGTAAACTCATGCTGTGCAATCTTTTTTATATCACCCTTCTTATCAAAAATAATTGCTCGCGAACTAGTAGTACCTTGATCTACCGCTAGAATAAATTCTTTTGACATAATAAAATCCCTATATCAATAAAATGTTGATAAAAACATATTCCTTAAAAACTATTTTAAGCTTTTTTCTCTTTAATAAAAAGAGACAATATAATTGATAATAGCATTAATATTGGCAAAATAAATAATGCGTATTTAAATGCTTCTAACTGTTGCAACCCCTGATCAGTTAGTAATGAAACCATAAAACCTACAAAAGGTTGCAAAACAGCCCCACTCAAAGGTATAAAAAGGTTAACCATAGCAATACCTGTAGCGATATACATTGGACTGATATGAGTACGTAAAATTGTAAAATTAAGTACATGAACAGCTTGCATCCCTCCCCATAAAACACATAAAGCACACATCAAGATAGGATTAAGATGTAGATATACAATTGCTGTAACAATAAATAATCCAAATATAGAAGCTATAGTAAGCAATGCTTTTTGCTTATTCAGAACAGTAGCGACAACTCCCCAAATAGGACTAAATATTGCAATACCAATAAATATCATTGATGAAGCAAGTCCAGCATACTGATCAGCATATCCATCTAGACTTAAAAACCTATAACTCCACAAATCTGCAAAAAGAGCTGTTGTACCATAAATTGTAAAACAGAAAAAACCATTTAATAGAATTTGTTTAATCTTAAAAACGATAGGAATATCTTCAATTTTAGTATGAGTATCTGCTAGTTCATCTGTATCTTTTTGATTATGAGGCTCTTTAAATGGGATAAAGAAAATAACCGCAATAAAAAGTAATATTGAAAATATCAATATTACTGACATAATCACAGGAATACTAAAACGATCTGCCAAGATAACTAATGGCAATCCTGTAAGAGTTCCCGCTCCATACATAAGCATTTGAGTAGCTCCTGTAAAAAGTGGAAAAGATCTCTTTGGAAGCCATATCGCTATTGATTTTAAGGCACATAAGAATGCAAATCCTCCACCAACACCAGCAAGTATTCTATATAGGATCAAATATTGCTGAGATGTTGCTTGAGTTGCAATAAATACACCTATTGAAAACATAAATGTACTTACAAGCATAATTCTTTTAACACCAAATTTATCAACCAGAATACCTGCTGGTAACTGAGATGCTACATATGCCCAATAAAAAGCTGAACTAAATACACCTATTTCTGTTGAACTTAAATTATATGGTGTTGCTGAAAAACTATCATATAAAGAATTACCAGAAGCTCGAATAATAAACTCAAGTGCATAAAAAAATGCACATAAAAACCAAATTGTGAAACCTGCCTTGGTAACTTTTTGCATAAATAAAAGACTAAAAGGTAATTGATGTGTGAAATTATGGGCTAAAAAGCCTTATATGTAAATACAAATAACTTTAGCAAAAAAGTATATTAACCTTCTTCCAAATGAGCTAATAGTTTAACATCATGATTCACCTTCTCTAGCTCATTGTCTGCAACCACAACTATTTTTCTAACATCGTGAAATTTTTTTGACGGTGAAACTAATTTAGTTTGCTGCCTATCAAATGATAAATATTTAAAAGTCGAAACCAACCTCAAGAATAAAACTTTAAACTCCTCATCTGAAAAGTTATGACTATAAAGATAAAATGATTTACAAAAATTATATTTAGCTAAAGACTTGTTTCCTATAGATATACCAAGCATATTGAACAAAACAGTATACTGATCACAGCCATAACCAGAGTAAACACTGGACATTAGAAGTAACGATCCACTCCCTCCAGATAACCGAGGATTAATTTCAATTAGCTCTACTTCTTTATCTTTATTCACAACAAGTTCTGTGTGATTAACTCCTGTTGAGATTTCTAATACATCAAAAACTTTAAATATTTTTTGTTTTATCACATCACATACAGGATCATAAGGATCAACTATAGAAACTCCTGAAAAATAAGCATCTCCTGAGTTAAAAAAAGATTTATCATATTTAAATATTGCTGTGACAATATGCTTTCCTTTAAATGAAACTGTATCAACCACATATTCATCGCCTTGCAGAAATTCTTGAGCAATATAAGCTTCAAACTTTTTGCCAGAAATATAGTGTCGCTGATCAAAAATATCTTCTTCTATATCTTCAATTCTAGTATATAAATGAACTCCTGCACTACTAGATCCATACAAATATGGTTTAACAATAATAGGAAAATTAAAGTACTTAATCTTCTTAAGCTGTGACAAGTAATTATATTTAGTCAGTATAAGCTGATTTTGCTTAGATAGATTTTTTGTCTTCAAGTATTCAAGCATCTCAAACTTATGATCTCTTAAACTTGCTTGTTCACCGTTCTGATATTCTGGCAAAAACTCTTTAAGTAAGCCTTCCGCAATATGGCTACTATCATCACTACCATTTAGAATATATCTAATATTTGCTTTTTTAGAATTTTTAAAACCTACGACTACCTGATAAGCTGAGTCAAAACTATCAATATATACAAAGCTATCATAATCATATGATAATATTTTCTCAAGATTCACATACTTATCATTATATATAAGAGTAAGTATATACAGACCTGTTTGCTTAAGCTTTTCATAGATATAGTCACATGAACTAAATGGATCAACAATTACAATAGCATCCATAATATCAACCTAACCAAAATTCCATTCAAAACCAGTTTTAAGAACTTTTGTATTACGATATTGCGCACCATTAAATCCTGTAAGCATATCCGTATTATCAGCCATCTCCCCTGTGAGATTATATTGCCCTTCAACTAATAAACCAAAGTTATCAGAAACATTGTATTTAGCTCCTGTTCTCCCACTAGCGAAAGCTGCAATTCTAGATCCTGAATCATAAGCTGAGCCCATGTTATTTAATTGATATGGATTTGCTCCCAAAACACTTCCACCATATAGCTCTAATTTATCATTCCAAATTTTTTTAATCAGTTTTGCTTCATGAGTATAAAATTTTGTGTTCTTAACATCTCCTCGAGACCCTTGAGCAATTAAGCTTGTCGAACTTGTATACGAATCAAAAACAAGAGAATCAGTGATGTTAAGTGCTGTAGCTGATGTTTTATCTAAAAATTCAGAAGCATTCTGCCTATCCATAACTTCATTACCACGCTCTGAACTTGGACGATAAAAGAAGTTATTCGCAGTAACATAGTATTTGCCTGTATTTGTATTAAGCGTGTTATCTGAGTAAGCACTAAAAAAGCACACTGACAACACTAAAAATAGTAGCTTTCTAGCCATAAACTTCTCCTTTCATAACTATATTTATATTATCATAACTTAACAAATCATAGTGATATTAAAAAAATTTAATTAGACAATTAATACATTAAGTACTAAATTATAATTTATATATTTACTTCACCACGTTTGAGATGCAAAAGGTTAAGTTGCTACTAATTCTTTTTTTAGGAGTTAGTTTTTATTGTTATGAATTCTTTCTGAGAATACTAACTGGTGCTTATCAAGAACAAATTGTTGAACATTTTAATTTAACAACACATATTAGCTTTTCATTTCTAGTATCTAGCTACAATATTACATATCTTCTAATGCAAATACCCGCTGGAATGCTTCTTGATAGATATGGAAGTAAAAAAGTCCTTATTGGGGCTACTCTACTTTGTGGTATTGGTAATATTGTATTTATATTAGGAGGATATGAATTAGCTTTATTTGGTAGATTACTTGTTGGTCTAGGCTCATCATTTGCCTTTATTGGAGTACTAAAACTTACCTTAGAAAATTTTGAAACTAAATACTTCCCCATTATAACCAGCTTAGTAATATCTTTAGGGACTCTTGCAGCTGCATTTTCACAGAACATTAGTGTAATAATCTCTCACTACGATACATCTTGGATAAATATATTTATTTACTCTGGAATTGCCGCAATTCCATTAGCAATATTATTTCAACTAATAATTCCTAGTGACACAGAATCCTCAAACTTAATGCCTAAATTTAGCGAAATTATCAAACGAAGCAAGGAGATTCTCAAAAACTCTCTTATTTGGAAAAATGCGATTTGGGCAGGACTTTTATATACTCCTACCGTAGTCTTAACATCTCAGTACGGTGTACTATTTTTCAAAGAGTCTTATGGATTTGACACCATATTCTCAACAACTATGATTACAGCGATATTTATTGGTTGGATTATTTTCTCTCCAATTATGACTCACTTATGTAATAAAATTGACGGAAGAAAAATCATCTCAATATCAATAATAGGAATTATGTTAGTTTCAATACTAATATGTAGCCAATATATGAAAAGTTCTGCTTTAATGCTAGCATTTTTGTTTGGGGTTTTCTCTGCATCTCAAGTTTTAGTATGGTATTACTTCAACAAAATTTGTCCAGCAAAATTTGCAGCTGTAGGTATAGCTATCACGAATATGCTTATAACTTTAGTTATTGAACTTGGGCAACTTGGTGCTGGATTATCTATAGATAGCGGAGATCATTTTGGTATTCAAGCTAGCACGAGCATAACTATAGCGTTTATTATTGTACTAATATTTGCTTATGTAATTATGAGAAGTATGGCAAAAAAGCTTACTGAAAACTAAATTTTAACAAGGTTAGCAATATCAGCTAATAAGATTTTCTGACCAACATCAGATCCGAAGTTAACAGTGTAAAACTCTTTCGATCCTTGAGCTTGGGCTTTTACAAATACACCCTTCCCAAAAACTTTATGGAAGACTTTATCTCCAGCTTTGAACTTATTTCCTTTAGAGTCATTTGATTTAAGAAAATCAAAAGCAGACACACCAAAGTTTGACTTTTGTTTTACCTTTTGTCTAGCTGGCGAAGATGTTTGAGCTTTGCCTTCATTAATATGCTCAGAACCTATCTCTGTCAGAAAACGTGACCTTACCTGAAAACTACTGCGACCAAAGATATTTCTTACTTGAGCATAGCTGATAGTTAGTGCCTTCATTGCTCTGGTTATCGCCACATAAAATAATCTTCGCTCTTCCGCTAACTTCTCTTGGATTTTCTTTGAGTGCGTACTATCATAAGCCTCTTCTGCATTAATAATTGAACTAGGAGGAAAAACTCCTTCTTCTACAGCAACGATAAACACATATTTAAACTCAAGCCCCTTTGAAGCATGAACAGTCATAAGTTGGACACTATCTACAGTCTCATCTGCTTGCATATCTCCAGCCTCTAACACTGCAAAAGATAAGAAATCTTGTAGAATATCTGTATTATCATCAAGTAGTTCAATTTGTGGCTCAAAATCTTTTGCCGCACTTATAAGTTCTTTTAAGTTATCAATTTTTTGGCGATCTTTTTCAGTATCCTTTTCTTCATAAGATGCTAAAAGTCCACTTTCATTTATGACTATTTCTAATAGTTTATCCAAGCTTAGCTCACTTATCTGAAAAGCTATACCATTAATAAGCTCTATAAATTTAAGAAGCAATCCAGCAGTTCTCTTAGTAACTAGTTCTTTTTGAATTACTTCGATAGTTGCCTGCCAATATGAAATACTATTTATCTGCGAAAAATTACGAATAATATCTAAAGTTTTATTACCAATACCACGAGTTGGCGTATTTATAATTCTTTCAAATGCAAGATTATCATTATTTGTAACAGCCAATCTTAGATATGCAAGAGCATCCTTAACCTCCGCTCGATCAAAGAACTTAAAGCCACCGTAAATACGATATGGAATACTACCGTAGATACAACTTTCTTCTAGTACACGAGATAGATAGTTAGAGCGATACAATATCGCAACATCACTATAGTTAACACCTTGCGAATGTAAGTTACGGATTTTTTCAATGATATATTTAGCTTCATCACGCTCATTAACTGCACAATATACTTCTACTTTTTCGCCCTCTTCTTCAGCTGACCAAAGCTCTTTTGACATTCTATTATCATTATTTTTAATAACTGAATTTGCAGCTTTAAGGATATTTTTTGTCGAACGATAGTTTTGCTCTAACTTGATAATCTCGACAGCATTTACATCTTCTACATAGCTATGAATATTATCAACTACCGCGCCACGCCAACCATAGATTGACTGATCATCATCACCAACCGCCATCATATAATTATTATCCGTGATAAGAAGCTTCAGCCACATATATTGAACTTGGTTAGTATCCTGAAATTCATCTATCAAGACATATTTGAACAACCTCTGATAGTATTTTCTAAGCTGCTCATTAAGCGAAAAAAGCTCATACAAATACAAAAGTAAATCCGCAAAATCTAAAGCATTATCTAGCTGTAGTCGCTCCTCATAAGCTGTATAAATATGAGAATAATTGACATCATATTGCTGAGCAAGTTTATTACTACGAATAGCTTTATCTTTTTGTTTATTGATAAAGTTTTGCAGAAGTTTGGGTGGATATTTCTTATCATCAAGATCTAAGCTTTTAATAACTTTTTTGATTAGTTGTGCTTGCTCATCTTGATCGAGAATTCTAAAGTTTTTGTCCAAACCCAGTTCATGAGCATGCTTACGCAGAAGCCTATGAGCAATACCATGAAAAGTTCCTATCCACATACCAAATGTAGATATTCCAAGCATATTTTCTACTCTTTGTTGAATTTCTTTAGCAGCTTTATTGGTGAATGTCACAGCTAGTATATTCTCAACTGAAATTCCTTTATCACGACACAAGTGTGCAATTCGTGAAGTTAGGACTTTAGTTTTACCACTACCTGCCCCTGCTAGTATTAAAGAATTACGATTATCTAGTAGTACTGCTTTTTTTTGTGGATCATTTAATCCTGATAAAAAGTCATTATTTGACATTAGAATAGTCTGTATTTATATATGTTACAAATATTTTATCAAAAAACTATTCACTATTGTGAGCTTTCAAAGGTTAGTTTATATGCATAAAGACTCTGAGTTACAAATATTAATGTGACAGCCAATAACACTCCTACTGCTATACCGGCTTCTTGAAATATGAATCCAAAGATACTAATGAATAATACTAATAAAACTATCAAGATCATTGAACTACTTACAACAAATATATTTTTACCGAGATAAAGAAGTGTTGGCGCAGCTAAGCAACCAGTCATAATAACACATTGCATTATTATAAATATTATTAAAATATCATCTCCAACAACATAGCCTTTTCCATATACTTCCAATATATCTTTGCCAACAAGACTCACCCCTAAGATCAACAAAATACTTAATCCACCCATAATGATAAGGTTTTTATTGAATATATTTCTCACTCCCAAAAGGTCTTTATTATATATAGCTACAACTATAGGTGCTAATGTTAGAGACTGTATACATGCTATAAAGTTATTAGCTACCAACTGTGAAAAAGATGCTGCTGTCGCAAAAATACCCACACTTGATTCATTTGCTAGAAAAACTTCTGCTCCAATTATTGCCAAATAAGGAATAGTCATCAAAGCTAAATTATACGGCAAACCTGATAATCCTGATTTTAACCATGTTTTATACCTTATTTCTTCTCGTTTAGAGGCAAATACTCTTACTTTCCACACTAATAAAGTAAGCATTACTATAAAGGCTATCAACCATGGAATCATAAAAAATAGTATGGCAATATATGATGTCCTAAAAATCTCATCAAAAAACATTAAACAAGCAAGAAAAAGCATTGATAGATTAACTAAAATTTTAAATAAAACATTTGCAAGAATTGGTTTAAATAAAGATATAAACACCCTATAGAAAAAGAAAGCCAATGCCATAATAGGTATAAAAATCACAGCAATAAAAACAGGATGCAGATTCTTAAACATAAAGATATTTTCAGAAGCCCAGTACCCAATAATCGCTATAATATAATAAGCAACTGTTGAAAATGTTACCACACAAAAAGCATATAAAATAAAAGCTTTTATCTGACCATTTTGCTGAGCTTTAACAGACTTAGCAATAATATTTACAGCTGTAACATCTGCACCTAACAAACATACTATATAAGCCACTGATGCAACACTATATGCCGCTGAAAAATCTCCAAAATCTTCTGGGCCAAGGTACCTAGCGACAATAACGGTAGCTAGAAAAAAAGCTATTGACGATAATATCTGTATCGCAAATAAAGTTAGGCCTCTACCCATACGGACTCATAATAATAAAAATAATTGATATTAGTTTGTAGCATTTCTTTTATAAATTCAATTATTAAATAAATCAAAATTAAATATAATTAGGAAGACTTTTCAACAGATATTCTTTTTGCTTCTAAAGGTATACTTATGCCAAGCTCTATAAGCTTTTCTATAATAGCAGTTCTAAGCTCTGTCTCGATGGTTAATTTATCTCTTCTATAACAAAAAGCTCTTAGAGTAAAATCATGTGTATATTTACTATACCCCTCGAATGTAACATAAGTCTCAGGGTACTTTAGGATATTACTATTTTGGCTAGCAACTTCTTTTAAAAGCTCCGGAATTTGTTTAATATCTTGATCTAATCCAACGCTAACACTTATAGCTAATCGAGTAATAGGGTTAAAGGTTTCATTATTTATAGTATGACTCATAAATAAACTATTTGGTACAAAGCTCACTTTTAAGTCAAAATTTTCAACTATAGTTGACCTTAATTTAATTTTTTTAACTTCACAAATATCTCCATCAAGCTCTACCCAATCACCAACCTTAATTGGTCTTTCAACCAAAAGCATAAACCCTGCAAAAAAGTTCTTCATTAAGTCTTGTAATGCAAAACCAACACCTACAGAAAGACCACTTATTATAAATGCTAAAGCTGTACCACTTATCCCTAGTGATGCTATAAAAAATACTAGCGAAACTATAGCCCCTATATACCACACAGCAGTAGATATTGCTTTTTGTGTGCCCATATCAATGCTCGTATATGGAAGAATATTTCTTGAAAACACTCTTTCTAAAATTTTTGATATTGCTAAACCAATAGCCAAAACAAGTATAGACTTTAACAACTCGGAAATAGCAAAATAATTATTACCAGCAATAGTAATTCCATTGAAAAATATCACATAAAAGAAATCATAAATCTCTTGATAAGGAATGCCCAAAATTACAAGAGACACAACAGTAGCAACAACTATAAAAAATAGCTTAATTAAAGTTCTAATCCAATACTCTGCTAGAGTCTCCTCTTCATTACTCTTTAGCCTATTTAGAAAAGCTATCCTATAAGTACCCTTATTAATAACTTTTGATGCTATATAATGCAAAAGAATAACAATCACACTATATATAGAATACGCTACAACAGCCACTACGAATATTTGCAAGAAATTAACTAATATCCCCATAGCTAGACTATTTAAGCCTACAAATGTCAGTAAACAATACAATAGGGAAAATAAGACTATAAAAATTCTTAGGAAATTAACCCCTTTTCTTTTATTAACAAAAGATGCTAGCCCAAAATAAATAATAACAGCCATACCTAACTGGACTACTGCAATTATAAATGAGACTAATGCATTTCCATGAGGTCCAAAAATGGGCTGGATAATAGTTATGGCAGAAAAGAAATTAACACCTTGAATAAAGATCAAGAGCATCAACATAAATACATAACTTTTAAACCAAAACAAAAGTTTATTACCCAGTGTAATTCTTAAAAACCTTAAAAAGATTACTAAACTATTTTGCAATATAAAGTACACACATATCGTATAAGCCGCAAAAAACTCTTCTATTCTATAAAATTGAAAAAGTCTACCAAGAATTACGACTAATATGGTAGCTACTAGGACATTCCAAAATACTCTCAGAAAAAAGCTAAGACTGGTGATAATAGCACGATATTTTACAACTTTTCTTCTTGCTGCCTTTAAACTCGCATAAAATGCTACTGAACATAGCTTATATATAAAAAAGACTAAAGCAATTGATAGCAAATATTTAAGTGAAGACACAAAACTAATATTATATTCAATCTCTCCTATGCCCTTTACCCAGGAATCATATTTACCTAGAAAATCACCCTTTGTAAAAAAGTCTCTATTCCTAGCTTTAATTCGAATATCAGAAATAAGTTCCAAATCATCAGTCAGTCTTTTTTGTGCATCAGTAACATATGATAATGCTTCCTTTGTCTCCAAATATGACTCTACTAAAGCATCATAACGTTTTTGTACAATTTTTGAATGAAACTCAAGGCTTTTATACTCTTGGTCGGTCTTACTCATTTGTTGAGTTGGTTGAGATTTTATAACTGCCTTATAAAACAAATTCCCTTCTAAATCATGACCTTTGTTATCATTGTTTAGCGAAATATACTGTCTCAAGCTATCTTTTACTCTACGCAACTGTTTCTTTAGTTCAGACTCTATCGAAGATAGCTGATTATACTGACTCAAAAGATCTCGCTTATAATTAGAAAGCTTTACATCAGATAAAGACTTTTGCTCATAATTTTTCTCAATATAAGACTCAAGACTAGAACCCTCTAACATGATAGTGCTAGCTTTATTAATATACTTATCTACAGAAATAGACTGGGAGAATGCAAATCCAGAAAGTATTAGTAACCCTAGAATGATTTTTACTAATGCTTTCATATAACCGATGGTATTAGGTTGTAGAACCAAATAGTGCTTTTGTAAAATCTTCTGCATTAAAAACCTGAAGGTCATCTATTTTTTCACCAACGCCAATAAACCTAAGAGGTAATCCTAGTTTTTTCGCTATAGAAAAGACAATACCACCCTTGGCCGTACCATCAAGTTTAGTAATAGTAATACCTGTAAGGTTTACAATTTCATTAAATGCTTCTGCTTGACTAAGAGCATTACCTCCAGTTGTTGCATCAACAACTAGCATAACTTCATGAGGAGCTGTATCATCTACTTTTTTGATAACTTTAACGACCTTTTTAAGCTCCTGCATAAGATTATCTTTATTGTGAAGTCTACCAGCTGTATCGGCAATAACAACATCGACACCTTTTGATTTAGCCGAGCTAATTGCATCATATATCACAGAAGCACTATCTGCCCCTTCATGTTGATATACAACTTGAGTATTATTTCTATCTCCCCACTCTCTGAGCTGCTCAACTGCTGCAGCTCTGAAGGTATCACCAGCTGCAAGCATCACAGACTTACCCTCAGCCTGGAGTTTTTTAGTAAGCTTGCCAATAGTTGTAGTCTTACCAACTCCGTTAACACCAACAACGAGGATTACATAAGGTGTTTTATCAGAATCAATTTGCAAAGGCTGCTGAGATGGTAAAATTATCTCAGTAAGTTTCTCTTGGATTATTTCATTTAGCTTATCTGCTGTTTGAAGCTCATTTCTGGCAACCTTATCACGTAAATACTCAACTATCTCATCAGTTGCTTCTACACCAACATCCGCTGTAAGAAGTTGCATCTCAATATCCTCAAGAAGCTCTTCATCAACTACCTTCTGACCCATCAATATTGTGCCTAGACCGCTACCAAATTTATTAGCAGTTTTTGATAATCCTGATTGTAATCTTGAAAATAGTCCTTTTTTATTGTCCTGATTTTGTACTTTTTCTACAACTGAAGTACTTTCTGTATTCTTCTTTTTCTTAAAAAACATTTTTTATTACTCTGGAAAGTTTAATAATTAGATAAAATTAATCAAAATACTTATCTCTAAGTTTAGCTATTTTTTGATGTAATGGATCAAACATGCTTACAATATTCTTCGACTTAATAAAGTGAACCTCTCCTTCAAATGCAATTTCGTCTCCAGCTTGGGCATATACTTCTAAAAGCTTATAACGCAAATCTATATTATTAGGATCTTTCTCTAAAGAGTCTTGTATTGTAATACTCGCCTCTACATACTTTTCACTTTCAAGAAATTGTTCAACAAGTTCATTTATATATTGAAGCTCTTGTTCTGCTTGATACTGAGTATCAATCTCTTCGATTTGGCTTTCATCATCTTGAGATTTGTTAACAAGACTATCATCTGTATTTGTCTCAAAAACTACACCTTTTTCTGTTTTTACAGCAACATTTTTTTCTCTATTATCATATAGATTATGCTCATGAGAGTCTTCTTGATACTCTTCATCATCTAGTGCTGAATTATCATGCTCATTCAAAACCGGTCTTTGAGGCTCAGATGTCCCAACATTGCCAAAAAAGTCAAATTCTTCTTGAGGTCCATGGTGAGCATCTCTAGACCTATAAAAGTCATTATCTGAAACTACTGGAGATATTCTCGACATTAGATGATCTCTTTTTTTCTTACCAAGAATTTCTTTCTCTTGCTCTCTTTTTATACTCTTACTTTCCCAAATTCTTTTACCAATGAATACTACAGCGATTAGTATTACAATATATATAATAAGTTTAAGTAATGTACCTAAAAATGATCCCGAACTAGAACTACTTCCATCATCCGATGCAGTTTCTTCAATATCATCAGAGTTTATTTGAGTATTTATGTCACTACTATAAGTTTGTACCTGACTATCATCTCCTGGAACCAATGCTGGCACCTTATCTTGACTTATTACACTAGGACTTGAAGCTGTATCATAGTCCTGATCAGAGTTAGATGATACCATAGAGTTATCACCTAACTTTGAGTCTAAGTTAGTTTTACTATCAGAATCAGTGTCACTAGAATCATTATATGATCCTTGGATCATTTGATTTCTAGTTAGAGTTAAACCATCCTCAACTTCATCTTTTGTAGTTGGAACAGCTAGCTTATCACCTATTTTTATCCTATTATCTACTATCCCAGGGATCTCTGATTTATTTATCCCCTTAATTGCATCTGTCATCTCAGATGTACTAACACCCTTTACCGAATGGTTTTTTGCTATTTTATATAAATAGTCATTTGATTTAACTGTATAAATCTCCATTGAGAAAGCTGACTGTATTGCAACCACAGCAATACTAGCTATAAGAATTTTATTGATACCTTTTAACATTTAGCACCCTAACAAATATATTGTAAACAAAGACTAGAAAATTATAGCATATTTTTTCAGCTTAAAAAGTATCTGATTTTAATGCTCTCTTGTCGCACTGAAAATAATATCTGGATTCTTATCTTGTGCTAGCTGTAGATTTACTCCAGTTGGAGCTAAATATGTCAAATATCCTGCACCATCATACGATAGATTTGCCTGATATTTATTTTTAAAATCATTGAGCTTTTTCTCATCATCGCAAAATATCCAACGAGCTAGAGCAACATTGACACCTTCATACGAGCACTTAACATTGTACTCACTTGCTAAGCGTTGAGCTACCACATCAAACTGAAGTACACCAACAGCTCCAACAACCAAATCATTTGATATAACAGGTTTAAACACTTGAGTAGCACCTTCTTCAGATAACTGCACTAAGCCTTTTTGTAGAGCTTTCATTTTTAGAGGATCATTTAGTTTAACTCGTTTAAAGATCTCTGGAGCAAAGTTTGGTATACCTTTGAACTTCAGCTTCTCTCCCTGGGTAAAGCTATCACCAATCTGAATACTACCATGATTATGTAAACCTATAATATCCCCAGCATAACCTTCCTCAACTTGCTCACGCTCGCCTGCCATAAAAGTAAGTGCCTTTGATATTTGCATATTTTTTCCAGTTCGCTCATGATAGATTTTCATACCTTTTTCGTATTTACCCGAACAGATTCTAAAAAATGCGATTCTATCTCTATGCTTTTCATCCATATTTGCCTGGATTTTGAAGACAAATCCAGTCAACTTTTGCTCGTCTGCCTTAATCCGTCTCTCATTAGCCTCACGCCCTTGTGGTGCTGGTGCAAAATGTGTAAAACCATCCATCATCTCTTTAACACCAAAGTTACTAAGAGCTGTACCAAAATATACGGGTGTAAGTTTACCTTCTAAAAATTCTTTTTCATCAAATTCATTACTAGCGCCACGGACTAGTTCAATTTCCATCTCAAGATCATCATAAAGATCCGCACCTATTGCATCTTTTGCATTTGCTAGACCTTTTATTTTTTTATAAGGATGTATTTCATGACCATGCCCACCTTCAAAGAGAGTTACCTCATCATTATATAGATCATATACACCTTTGAAAAATTTGCCCATACCAATTGGCCAGTTCATTGGGGCACACTTGATCTTCATAATATCTTCAACCTCATCAAGAAGTTCTAGAGGATCTCTTGTATCACGGTCAAACTTATTCATAAAAGTCAAAATCGGTGTGTCACGTAAGCGACAAACATTCATTAGCTTAATTGTTCTATCCTCAACACCTTTAACAGCATCTACAACCATCAAAGCTGAATCAACCGCAGTAAGAGTACGATAAGTATCCTCTGAGAAATCTTCATGGCCAGGTGTATCAAGTAAATTCACTACACGATTGTTATAAGGGAACTGCATCACTGAGGTCGTGATAGAGATACCTCTATCTTTTTCCATTTGCATCCAATCAGATGTTGCATGAACACCACTTTTTTTAGCTTTTACAGTACCCGCTGTCTTAATAGCATTTCCGAATAAAAGCATTTTTTCTGTAATAGTTGTTTTACCTGCATCTGGATGGGAAATAATCGCAAAAGTTCTACGTTTTGCAATTTCTTTTAAAAAATCGCTCATTTTATACTCTTAATATAATGTTTCTAAATATAAATATTTTAATGAAAGAAGTTTACTAGAAAAGTGTTAGTTTTAAAAATTAAAATGATTATCTAGTGTATGGTATATTTGCTTTTCTATTTCAGATATAGATAGAGAAGCATCAATCTCAACCGCATGATTTGACTTTTTCACCAGATTTTTAAAAGTCTGTCTCGCTCTATCAAAGAACTCTAAACCTGCTTGCTCAATCCTATCAGGATCGCCAACTTTTTTAGCTCTCTGCAATCCAACTATAGGATCAATATCTAAATATATGACTAGATCTGGCTCACATTCAGCAACAAAATGCTTATTTAAAGCCTCAAGCTTAACTAAACTTATGCCTCGGCCACCGCCTTGATATGCCATACTAGACCAATAGAACCTATCCGACACAACATTTAATCCTTTTTCTAAACTTGGTTTGATTAAATTTTGAATATGTTGAACTCGGCTTGCATACATAAGCAAAAGCTCAGTATCTGAATGTACTGATTCATCTGCATAGTTTTTTAGAGTAAGATTCCTAATATCTTCGGCTATTTTTGTTCCACCTGGCTCACGAGTATATACTGCACCCAAATTCTTTTTCTCAAGATATTTTTTAATAAAGTTTATCGCTGTGCTCTTACCAGCACCATCAAGCCCCTCTATAACAATAAATTTACTTTTCATAAGCTACTCTCTAAACTACAAACCCTACTATACTTGCAGACAATAAACTAACCAAAACAGCTCCATACAAGATTTTCAAACTAAATCTAGCTATCTTAATAGAGGCTTCCTTATTTAAAGCTTGAACAGCTCCAACAATAATACCAATCGAACTAAAATTTGCAAATGACACTAAAAACACTGAAACTACCGCTTGTGCATGTTCTGATAACTCTTTTGAATGCTGTGCTAGCTCTTGCATTGCTACAAATTCATTTGTAACTATTTTTGTACCCATTATCTGACTGGATAATAATATTTCATCTCCGTGAATATTTAAAACCCAAGCTAAAGGATAAAAAACATAACCTAAAAGCTCTCTAAACGTTATACCAAGCAAAGAATGAAAAACTCCATCAATTAAATTTAAAAGAGCAATAAATCCTATCAACATTGCACAAACAATCACTGCAATTTTAAAACCATCAAGTAAATACTCTGATAACACCTCAAAGAAACTTTGCTTTTTTGTTTCATAGTCTTGATGAAGAGCACTGTAGTCTAAATTAGGATCTTTTTCATATGGATTAATAATATGCAGCACAAAAAAAGTACTCAACATATTTAACACAATTGCCACACAGACATACTTTGGTTCAATAATAGACATATACGATCCAGCTATAGCCAATGATACAGTTGACATTGCTGTTGCAGCCATTGTATATAAAATATTTGATGGAAGGTGACCTATAATTTTTTTATAAATTAAAAAGTTCTCTTGTTGACCCACTGTTAGAGAACTGACAGCATTAAAAGACTCTAATCTACCCATGCCGGTAATCTTCGTTAAAACAAATCCTATGCTTTTAATGATTAGCGGAAGAATTTTAAAGTATTGCAGTATACCTATAATCCCAGAGATTAAAACTATTGGCATTCCTACATTAAAGAAGAACACAAAACCATTTTTCTTCATATCAGACAAACTTCCAAATACAAAAGATGTTCCTTCATGTGCGTTTTGAAGTATGTTATCAAAACCGCTGGAGATTAAAGACACAAGTTCTATACCTTTAGTTGACTGCAATATGAAATAACAAACCAACAATTGAAAAAGTAATATTATAAAAAGACTTTTATATTTAATCTTTCTTCTATCACTGCTCCAAATCAAAGCTAATACAAATACGGTTACAAGACCTATTAAGAGATATAAACCTTTCATTAACATTTATTCTCCTATAAATTATATAATTAACCCAACAATATTAGCTGATAAGAAACTAACCAAAATTGCCCCATATAAAATTTTTAAACTGAATTTTGCTACTTTTATAGAAGCTTCTTCACTCAAAGCTTTAACAGCACCGATAATAATCCCAATAGATGAAAAATTTGCAAAAGAAACTAAAAATACAGAAACTACCGCTTCAGTATGTGTAGATAAATCTTTTGCATGCTGTGATAACTCTTGCATTGCCACAAATTCATTTGTAACTATCTTTGTACCCATTATCTGGCTAGATGTAAAGATTTCATTACCATGAATATTTAAAACCCAAGCAATAGGATAAAATATATAACCCAAGATATCTCTTAACGATATACCTGCAAAGCTAGAAAAAATACTATCTGCTAAGTTAAGAATAGCTATATAGCCAAGTATCATAACACAAACAATAATTGCTACTTTGAAACCATCTAAAATATACTCAGATAACATCTCAAAAAAGCCCTGTTTCTCAAACTCTTCAACCTGTTCTGTCAGAAATTTATAAGTTGTTTCTTTGCTTTTTTCATAAGGGTTTATTATGTTTAAAACAAAAAAAGCTCCAAACATATTCATAATAATTGCCACACAGACATACTTTGGATCGATTATAGTCATATATGCAGCTGCAGTTCCTATCGAAACAGTTGACATTGCAGTTGCAGCCATTGTATATAAGACATTTGAAGGCAAGTATCTAATTATCTTTTTATAATAAAGGAAATTCTCTGATTGACCTACACTTAATGAACTTAGAGCATTAAATGACTCAAGCTTACCCATACCAGTAACTTTAGATAACACTGTACCAATCGCAACAATCAAAAACTGTAATACTTTAAAATATTGTAAAATACCTATAACTGCAGACATTACAACAATTGGCATCGCAGCATTAAAGAAAAATATGAATTCTTTCTTATCTGCTAAATCTCCAAAAACAAAAGAAACTCCAACATGTGTACTAGCTAATAAAACTTCAAATCCTTCATTAATATAGTTAATGATATCAATCCCAGCTGAAGTGCTTAGCATAAGTTTTGCAAGCACAAGCTGAACGACTAAAATAATTATTAAATTTTTATACTTAATACCTTTACGGTTATTACTCCAGATATATCCTAAAAGATATATCACAAACAGACCTAAAATAAAGTACAAAGATTTAATAATCATGCCTATGCTCTTGTTCTTGATTAAGTAAGTTATCTAAAAGACCACTTACACCAAATCTAAAGTTTTTTGGGGTTACAAAATTGCTAGAAAGTATATTATCAGCTAACTCAATATATTCAACTGCTTGCTGATAATTCCTTATACCTCCAGATGCTTTAAAACCTATATTCTTATTATTTTTTGCTATTGTTTCAAGAATCACTTTAGCAGCTTCAGGTGTTGCACCTATAGGAGTCTTACCTGTAGAAGTTTTGATAAAATCAGTCCCCGCATCTATGGCATCTTGAGAAACTTTTGCAATTAAATCAGTAGAAGCAAGTTCCCCTGATTCTATAATCACCTTTAAAGCTTTATCTTTGCAAAGTTTTTTAACCTCAGACATCATTTTAACAGACTTCTCAGATGAGCCATTATCAAGATAATCTTTATAATCGATTACTAAATCTATCTCATCTGCACCAAGATCTAATGCTTTTTGAGTTTCCACAAGTATTTCTTTTATGCTTTTATCTCCTGCTGGAAAGTTTACTACTGTTGCGACTTTAAAATCTTGCCCAAGCTGTTCTTTAACAACATGAATAAACTCTTTAAAAACACAAATTGCAGCAACTTCTCCTAATGAATTTCTTGCTTTAGCGCAAAGCTTAACAATATCTTCATTTGTATCATTATCACCAAGTTGTGTTAAATCCATTAATGAAACAATTTTTTGCTTAGTTATCACTTTTCATTACTCCAAATATCGATTTACCATAATCTAAAGGCTCAACACCCATATAGTCAGCAATACTTTGCCCTATATCAGCAAAAGTATCTCTAGCACCAATGAACTCTGACTCAATATTTTTACCCCAAAGTAAAAATGGTACACATTCTCTAGTATGATCGGAGCCTGGAGCTGTTGGGTCACAACCATGATCTGCTGCTAATACAACAATAGTGTCCTCATCTAGCTGATTATCTAAATCAGGAATTCTCGAGTCCAAATATTCTAACGCCTTGCCATAGCCTTTAACATCTCTACGATGTCCGAAACTCGAATCTAGATCTACAAAATTTGTAAATATAAGCGTATTTTTATCAGCAGAAGTATATTCTTTGATCGTCATGTCAAATAATTGCTCTAACCCTGTTGCCTTAACTTTTTTACTAATCCCTTGATCTGCATAAATATCTGCTATTTTACCAATTGAAACTACCTTACCTCCAGCTTTACATAGCTTATCAAGTAGCGTTGGTGCTGGTGGTAGTATAGAAAAATCTTTACGATTTCCAGTTCTTACATACTCATCTGCTGACTCACCTATAAATGGCCTTGCAATAACTCTACCGACTTTCATATTCATGTCATCAAGAATCTTACGAGCAATATTACAAATTTCCAGCAGTCTCTCTAAACCAAAGTAATCTTCATGTGCAGCTATTTGAAATACACTATCTGCTGAAGTATATACAATAGGCTTTTTAGTAACACAGCTTTCACAACCATATTTCTTTAAAACCTCTGTACCAGATGCATGACCTGCATCAATAAAACCATCTCTAAGATCAGCCTCTTTAACCCAACTATCAATAAACTCTTTATCAAAACAGCTTTGATTTTCCTTAGGCGTAAAATAGTACCAGTCAAACATAACAGGTACTCCAGCCAGCTCCCAGTGTCCACTAGGAGTATCCTTGCCTCTGCTTATCTCAGCACAATAGCCATACTTCGCATTTTCAACATTATCAGAATCCGCAATATCTTGAGCTAACTCACGACATCTATTATATTCAGCAGCTTCTTTAAGACCTTTTCTTGATAAATTTGGCAAACGAATACTTATACCATTTTTACTAAAATACTCTACAATATGGCCTAAAGTATCTGAACCTTCATCCCCAAACTCAGCAGCATCAGGAGCTTGACCGATACCGAATGAGTCAAACAGTAATATTACTACTTTTTTATTTTTCAACATTTTCAACCTTTCGATTTTTGATTATTTTCTAAATATGCAATTCTAATTCCACGTAAAATCAGATCTGGAGATATTTCATCAAATATCCCTTCATTTTTAAACAGACCTGTAAAACCACCTGTTGCAATGGTGTATACATCATCACTACCAAATTCTTTAATACTTCTTTGTTTAAGTTCTTTTAATGCCCCAAGATGTCCATAATACAATCCTGAGCGAATATTTGTCTTAGTATCATAGCCAATAGCTACTTCTGGTTTTACAATTGTTATTGAAGATAGCTGAGATGCTCCTTGACAAAGAGCATTAAGTGATAATTTAACACCTGGCATAATTGAACCACTAAGATATTTTTTATCTTTGGTTACCACATCAAATGTTGTTGCTGTTCCTAAATCTATAATTAGTAGATTTTTATTTGGATAATCTGCTATTGCGCCTATACAGCTAGCAATCCTATCTGCACCAACTTGGTGAGCCTCAACAGATGACATATCTAAGTCTGTAGTATCCATACTAATAAAAAAAGGCTTTATATCAAAGTATTTTATAACAGCAGAACCCAATGAATAATTTAAATGTGGGACTACTGACGATATCGCGCATCCCTCTATTTTTTTTAAATCAACGTTATTCTCTCTTAAGGCTTGTCTCAAAAAGACTCCCATTTGATCAGAGGTTGAGTCTACAGAAGATGTTGAATATCTGATCTGAGAAACAATTTCTTCTCCCTCAAAAACTCCAATGTGTATATGAGAATTCCCCACATCCATTACTAATAACATAATATAATCCTATAAATATTAATGTGCTTGATCCCAGCTCTCACCAGCATCTACATTTACCTCAAGAGGGACACTAAGTTTAACTGCATTTTCCATTATATTTTTTATTTTTCTAGAAACATCTTGGAGCTTGCTATTTTCAACCTCAAAAACCAATTCATCATGAACCTGCATCACCATTTTCACTTCACCATTATACTCTTGTGAAATCATGGTGTTAACCTCTATCATTGCTTTTTTAATAATATCTGCAGCTGTACCTTGCATAGGTGCATTAATAGCAGCTCTTTCTGCTGCATTTCGCTGCATAACATTTTTTGAGCTAATTTCTGGCAAATATAATCTTCTGCCAAGAATCGTCTCAACATAACCATTTGATTTAGCAAAATCCTTTGCTGTACTCATATACTCTTTAACTTTCGGATAGCGATTAAAATAAATATCAATATATTCTTGTGCTTCTGACCTAGGTATTTCTAGCTGTTTTGCTAAACCAAAAGCACTCATCCCATATATCAAACCAAAATTTATTGCTTTAGCTCTTCTTCTTTGCTCACTTGTTACATCAGCAATAGAGATACCCAAAACCTCTGCAGCCGTTGCACTATGAATATCTAAACCTTCATTAAAAGCTTTAAGTAAGTTTTCATCACCTGATAAATGAGCCATTATTCGAAGCTCAACTTGAGAATAATCTGCAGCAACTATACAAAAACCCTCCTCTGCCACAAAAGCTTGTCTTATTTTACGTCCTTCTGGACTTTTGATTGGAATATTTTGAAGGTTTGGATCTGATGAAGAGAGTCTACCTGTTACAGTTCCTGTCTGATTATAAGACGTATGTACTCTTCCATTAACATCTAGCATTTTTGGTAACTTATCTGTATAAGTATTTTTTAACTTTGATAAATGACGATATTTCATTATCAATGCAGCTATCTCATACTCTTCTGCAAGCTGAACCAATACCTCCTCAGATGTTGATGCTTGGCCTTTTGCAGTTTTCTTAACAGGAGGTAGCCCCATCTTCTCAAAAAGAATCTCTCGCAACTGTACAGGTGATGATAAATTAAATTCCTGACCAACTAGATCATAACACTTTTGCTGAATTTCACAGATACTACCTTCTAAGTTAGCACTTTGCTCTACTAGTTTATTCGCATCAATTTTCACGCCAAGCTTTTCCATTTTATTTAGAATCAGAGTAAGTGGCATTTCGACCTCTTCATAAAGCCTATAAAGAACTTCTTCTTTCTTAAGTAACTTATCTAAACAGTTAAAAAGTCTAAAAGTTATATCAGCATCTTCAGCTGCATAGTTAGCAACCTTATCAATTTCTATTTGATCTAGTGTTTGCTGTTTACGACCAGTTCCAGCAATTTCACTATATGGCACCGTCTCAATATTAAGATGCTCTTTCGATAATGTATCCATATCATGCTTACCACTACTCTTTAGCACATACGCCATAATCATCGTATCGTTGATATTACCAACTATTTCAACACCATATTTTGATAGCACCTTTTCATCGAATTTAAAATTATGAGCAATTTTTATTTTTTTAGTATCTGCAAATATTGGCTTTAATTTGTCTAGTACTAGCTTTAAATCTAACTGTTGTGGCACACCAAGATATCTATGCTGTAGGGGAATATAAAAAGCTTGACCCTCTTTTGCACAAAAAGAAACACCTATAATGTTAGCCTCATAAGTATTTAAAGAGTCTGTCTCTGTATCAAAAGAAAAACACTTGCTATTTTGTAGCTGGCCAACCAAAACACCTAACTCTTGCTCTGTCGTAACTGTCTTATAATCTACATCTATAGCTTTTGGTTGAGACTTATCAGTAGCTGGCTTAGCACTTACATCCAAACCTCTTAGTAAAGAGTTAAACTCATACTTGGTAAATGCTTCAAACAGATATTCTTTATCTGCGTCTTTACATTTTAAATCATCTATACTCAGTTTAAGCTCAAGATCGCATTTGATTGTTGCTAGGCTATATGACATTTTCAAAAGATCAATATTGCTGCGCAAGTTCTCTCCAACCTTGCCTTTCACCTTATCAGCATTAGCTATTACACCTTCTATATCGCTATACTCATGTAACCACTTCACCGCAGTTTTAGGACCAACCTTCGGTACACCAGGAATATTATCCGACGAGTCTCCCATTAGAGCTAAATAATCTATAATTTGATTTGGCTTAAGTTGATATTTTTCAAGAACTTTATCAATATCTGTAGTTACATTTTTCATTGAATCGTATAACACAACATTCTCTGTGACTAGTTGCGCCATATCTTTATCCCCTGTAGAGATAATTACATCATAGCCTTGCTTTTCAAGATCCTGTGCTAAAGTTCCAATTACATCATCTGCCTCAACACCATCTTTTATAATTAAAGGGAAGCCCATTTTCTGGATAATTTCATGAAGAGGTTGAATTTGTGCCCTAAGCTCATCATCCATAGATTTACGATTAGCTTTGTATTCAGGGTACATTTCATGACGAAAATTTTTGCCTTTAGGATCAAAAACCACTGCGACATATTCAGTGTCATACATTACTGGCAATTTCTTAAGCATATTTATTACACCAATAATTGCACCTGTTGGTTCACCTTGGCTATTAGTAAGGTTTGGGAGTGCATGATAGGCTCTAAAAAGATAAGATGAGCCATCAACTAGGACTATTTTTTTCATGAAATTAACTAGCTATTTTGTATCAATTAATAATAGTATATGCTTTTCAATATAGCAATAATCATATCTTTATTGAAACACTAAATTCTGATTCTAATTTATGCCTTATGAACAAAGCAACTGTATATCCAAATACCACCAATTATCATCTGCAAAAGATTTACATTTAATGGCGTCTTTATATGTCATTATTAGAGGCTGCTCACAATTTATAGAATCAAAATCACTAGGTTTATATTTATGATGATCTTTAAAAACTTTTATCTCAGCAGTATTTACACCTAATTCCCCAAGCGTATTAAAGAACTTATCTGGATTACCAATACCTGCTACTGCACTAACTTCTTTGCCATAAAAACTATCTCCATCAACAACCTCCTTTGAAACCAAATTAACAAAATTAGTAGCAACAATTTTAGCTTCTACAATCTTTTCATTATACGACTTCAAAAAACTATAATCATCACTGTCAAGCTCTCCAACAACGATTATTTGATCTACTGTTTTTAATCTTTCAACAGACTCCCTAAGTGGGCCGGCCGGCAAACATAATTTATTGCCAAACATCCGTGAAGCATCAACAACTACTATTTCTTTATCTCTACCAAGTTTATAATGTTGTAAGCCATCATCAGAAATAATCACATCAGTATTAGGATACATTTTTTCAACATATTTAACAGAATCAACTCTTTGCGGTGAGATAATTATTGGCACTTGACCATCTAAAGCATCATAAAGCATCGCTGGCTCATCACCGCACTGGCTTGGCAAGGTGTCTATTTGAACTTCAAAGGGATAATATTCAGCTTTTGCTCCATAGCCACGACTTATAATTACAGGTTTTTTACCTTCTTGTAAATATTTTTCAGCTAGCTTTCTTACCACTGGGGTTTTACCAGTTCCGCCAACAGATATATTTCCAACTATAATTACAGGAATATTAGACTTATACTGAGTTTCTAGTTGCTTAAGTTTTCTGTTAACTGCAATTTTTGAGAATAAAAAAGATATTGGCATTAAAAGAAGACTTAACAAAGTTGGTGTTCGTCTATACCAAATCTTATTTATCATAAATTATTCTAGCCCTGACTGATACAGTCTTGTATAAAGCCCACCCTTCTCTAGTAGCTCTTGATGTTTACCACTTTCAACAACTCTACCACTATCCATAACAACTATTTTATCTGCATTCTCAACTGTGCTTAACCTATGAGCAATCACAATCGTTGTGCATGACTCAGTTAAATTTTCTAATGCCTGTTGAACCACTCTCTCTGACTCATTATCAAGAGCACTTGTAGCCTCATCAAAGATTAGTATTGGTGCATTTTTAAGTAATGCCCTAGCAATAGATATTCTTTGACGCTGTCCACCAGACAGCTTAGAACCATTGTTGCCAATATTAGTATGTATACCTTCAGCTAATTCTTGCACAAACTCATAGGCATTTGCTCTTTGTAGAGCATCTATAACTTCTTCTTCTGAAACATCTCTTGATAATCCAAATGCTATGTTGTTATAAACACTGTCATCAAACAAATGTACATTTTGAGAAACCATAGACAAATGAGACCTTAGGTTTTCTAATGTTAAATCTCTAGTATCTACACCATCTAAAAGAATTTCACCTTTTTGCTGAGTATAAAACCTAGATAAAATGCTAGTTAAAGTCGTTTTACCACTTCCAGACTTACCTACAAAAGCGACTGTCTGTCCAGCTTTAATATCTACACTTACACCATTAAGAACCTTTTGTGTACTAAATGCAAAGCTTACATCTTTAATAGAGACATCTCCTTCAACGTTCTCAAGCTCTTTTTTACCAGTTTCTTTCTCTGCAGGATAGTCAAGTATATAGAAAATATCTTCAGTTGCAGCAACAGCTTTTTGGATAACTACATTCACCTTTGTAAGGTTCTTAATTGGTTTTAAAATGGCTGCTGCAGCTGCGAAAAATGACGCAAAAGACCCCGCTGTCAACCATGAAGAACCTCCACCCTCATTAGTACCAAATATAGCAATTGTAAATAAAGAAAATGCCAAAACTAATGAAGCTATAATTTGTATAATTGGAGATGTTAGAGCATCTAAAGCAATAGTTCTAACCTGCTGAGAATAAGTATAATCTAGGTTTTTATAAAACTTGTTTTGTTGCTTATTCTGAGCTCCAAACACTCTTATTTCTTTATAATTCCTAATAGTTTCTTCGGCAACATGTGTGACATTCCCCATCGATGACTGGGTATTTCTACTAAGTGACCTAAACTTCTTATTGATAATAGATATAAATAAACCTAGAAATGGTCCAATAATTATCAAAAACAAAGATAACTGCCAACTTGAAACGACCATTACAATTATTAAACCAATAACGAATGTACCATCTTGGACTACAGTTATAATAGCTGTAGATGTCGCTTCTGTTACCTGATCAACATTATATAAAAGTCGAGAAATAATCTGACCTGATGAATGTTTATCAAAAAAGCTAGCAGGTAAATCCATAAATCTTTTAAAAAGATCTTTTCTGAATTTATAAACAACTTTCTGACCCAAAGATCCTATAAAATACTGCGATAAAAATGATCCTAGCGACCTTAATCCTAACAAAATTACCATACCAACAGCCATAATCATTAGCATACTGGCACTTTGTTTGGTTATATCGCCACCTGGACCAAAACCATAATTCAAAATAGGATTAATAAGATATATCATAGAGGCATCTGCCGCTGAGAAAAATATACTACCTACCGCCGCTAAAGCCAAAAAATGCCATAAATGTCTTACTTGCCCGAGAAGCCTTTTATAAAGAACACCAACCTTTTCTTTTGTTGCCATTGAGCCATTTAAGCTACCATTGCCTTGAGAATTAAGGTCTATTTTATCTATTGAATTACCCATAATAAAAATATGTAAAAATCAGTTACATAGCAGGCTATTATACACTTTTTTCTGTTAATATAAAGTAAAGCGATTATATTACTAAAGTAGTGAAAGTATACTTAGTTGGTGGGGCCGTTAGAGATATACTACTTGGCTTAGAACCTAAAGATAAAGATTGGGTTGTTGTAGGAGCCACAGAACAACAAATCCTAGAAGCTGGTTTTTTAAAGGTTAATGCTAGCTTTCCAGTTTTTATAGATCCTAAAACTAAAGATGAATATGCTCTTGCCAGATCTGAAAAAAAAATAAGTCAAGGCTATCATGGTTTTGAGATAAAGCATTCAGAGTGCATAACTTTAGAAGAAGATTTAATGCGTAGAGATCTTACCATAAACTCTATAGCTATGACTCAAGATAATAAACTTGTTGATCCATTCAATGGATATCAAGATATCAAAGATAGAATTTTACGCCATACTTCAAATGCGTTTATTGAAGACCCCTTACGAGTTGTTAGGCTAGCCAGATTTATGGCTCAACTTAACAGATTCAAATTCACAATTGCCACAGAGACAAAAACGCTTGTCAAAAAAGTAGTTAAATCTGATGAGCTTCTCCACCTAACTAAAGAAAGATTGAATAAAGAGTTTATAAAATCCCTAGATAACCCTGTAATCTTTTTTAAAACATTAGATAAACTCGACTCTTTAGCAATTGTTTTTCCAAACATTAAAAAACAATTTCATCAACTCCCTAATGAGTATTTTTTTGATAATCAACAGTACTTAAGTGCGAGTGTTGATGAAAAAATTGCTCTTTGTTTAATTAATACTGATGAAATCAATATACTGCGAAAAGAGCTCATGCTAACAAACAAACAAACAAAACTTTTAAGCGCAGTTATTAATGTTAGAAAAATATTAGAAAATGACAACATTACAGCAAGAGAAGTATATTACTTGATTAAAAATGCGAACTTGGTGCGGGATAGGGAATTATTCAAACAAACTTTCTCTATACACAGAAAATATGACTCTATTAATAACAGTAGAAAACAAAAAAGAATATATAACTTAGAAAAAGCAATAATTAAAATTATTGAACTAGATATTAGTGAAACTATTGAAAAAATTCCAAAATCCTCTCTCAAAGCTGAACTAGAGAGGCTCTACATATATACTATAAAAAAGCTGCTAAAAATATGATACAATTACGAAAATTCTTATTTTATGTAATTCAATAGATGAAAGTTTTTAAAAACTATATTTTCCCATTTAATGCCTTAGTATGCCTAACAGGCATATTTTTAGTAGCTTATACTATGACTATCTTAGGCTGGAAACCTTGTCCAATGTGTTTACTCCAACAGCTATGTGTACTTTGTATTTTCATACTTAGCATTCTAGGCTGGATAAAAAAAAGTTCTAAAAATTTCTCTATCATTGTAAACATTGTAATTATCGCAATAATTATTTTAGGCATATATGTAGCAGCTGACCAAGTATATATACAGTATTTTCAAACAGTTACTACGACTGCCCCAGGAACTTGTGGAGGGATAGATAACCCTTTCTTATTAGATGCTACAAAATCAATAACTGGAACAGTAGAAAGCTGTACAGATATCACAGAAAAGATTTCTGGCGTCAGCCTAGCCGTATACAGCCTTATCTTCTTTATTAGCATGCTAATAATTAATTGCATAAGCCTACTTATAAGAATATTAAAAAAATAGTGAGAAGAACTGTGGATTTCAAAAAAGCCTTTTTAAACATCAAACAGAAAATAAACTCTAGCAAAAAAAACTATTTTATTTTTGCTATCATAACAATTTTTTTAGCATGGGAGCTACTTGGGAAACTTGGCATATCTCTAGCTATCGTTTATTTCATATTCCAGCTAAATATTATACGCTCTCGTTTACATAAGTTAAAAAATAAAAATACTGCATCCATTGCTGTTGTAGTTGCCACACTATTGCTGTTTGGCGGTATTTTTGGCTTTGCTGAGTTCATCCAAAGCATGATTCAAAAAGGTATGGCTTCTTTTGTGCCTCAACCTGTTGCTATTACATCCACGGAAGTAAAAAAAACAGACTGGAAACAAGTAATAAATACTATCGGTGAAGCACAAGCTGTACAATCTACTGAAATTTCCTCTCAATCAGGTGGTATTGTTAGTGAAATTCATTTCAAAGGTGGCCAAGAAGTAAAAAAAGGAGACCTTCTTTTCAAACTTGATACAAGCCAGTTAAAAGCGAATCTTGAAGAAGCCTTATCAAAGCTTAAGTTAGCAAAAATCACAACAGACCGCTATAATAAGCTTGTTGAACAAAGAGCAACTTCAAAAGAATCTGCAGATAAAGCTAATGCAGATTACCTATCAGCACTTGCTCAAGTTGAAAATATTGAATCCCAAATAGGCTTCAAAGAAGTTAGAGCTCCTTTTGATGGTAAAATTGGTATTAGAAACATAAGTTTAGGTCAATATTTTAATAATGGTGATAATGCAGCAACACTTACAAAGATTGATCCAATATTTATTACATTTGCAGTACCTCAAAACAAGGTTAGCAAGATAAACATTGGTCAAGATATAAACTTCTATTCAGATTCATTCCCAGGAAAAACTTTTACAGCAAAAATAACTGCTATTAACTCATTTATTAATGATTCGAATAGGTCTATCATGGTTCAGGCAACTTATAAAAATCCCGATCATAAAATTGTTCCAGGTATGTTTTTAACTGTTCACGTTAGCTTACCTATTAAGAAAAACTCAATTGTAATACCAAGAAATGCAATTTCATATAGTTTGTATGGTCAATCAGTATTTACTCTTGAACCAGTGATGAAAGATGGTAAACCTGAAAAAGCCTCTTACACATCTACAGCTGATGGAGGTATGAAAACAGTTCAAACTGATAAGACCTTATACAAAGTTGGCCAGGAAAATGTTGAAGTACAAGAAACTAGAAATAATATGGCTTTAGTTACAGGTTTAAAACCAGGTTCCTCAATAATCACATCTGGACAAAACAAAGTCCACAAGGGAATGAATGCTGTTATTAACAACGATGTTAAACTTGATAACAACCTATATAAGCAAGGAAATTAGTAATGCGTCTTATTGATATCTTCATCAGAAGACCAGTTCTATCACTTTCAATAAGCTTTATGATTATTGTTGTTGGAGTTGGTTCATTTTTTGGCTTACAGGTTAGACAATATCCTTATATGGATAGTGCTACAATTACTGTTACAACAGCATACCCTGGCGCTAATCCAGCCACCATACAGGCATTTGTTACCAGACCAATAGAATCAGCTGTTGGGTCATCCAAAGGTATTGACTATATGACGTCATCATCTGCTCTTGGTTCAAGTACAATTACCGTATATGTTAAGCTTGGTGAGAACACAAATGATGTACTCTCTGAAGTTGTCCAAAATGTTAATTCCGTACTTAACCAACTTCCTCAAGATGCTTATTCTCCAGCTATTAAATTAAACCCTGCTGATAACTTTCCATCATTGATTCTAGCATTTACTAGTAAAACCATGAATACTTCGGAGATATCTGCATATATCAACTCTGAACTAACTCCAAAACTACTAGCTCAAGGTGGACTCTCTTCAATTGATGTTTGGGGTAACAAACCGTATGCAATGCGTATTTATCCAAATAAGACTCGTATGGCTGAATACGGTATAACTCCTGCTGAGCTAGCAACATCAATAGGTTCAAACAGCTTAGTATCGGCTGGTGGGCAAATTCAAGGACCATATTTGAATTATACTCTAAATCCTGAAACAAGTATGTCAACATCTCAAGAGTATAATAATCTAATCGTCAAAAAGAGTGACAATCAAGTTGTAAGATTAAAAGATGTTGCTAAAGTAGAGCTTGGTGCCCAAGACTATAACTCTTCGGTATATTTTGATGGTAAAAATGCGGTACTTGCTGGTGCTGTTGTTTCTCCAGAGGAAAACCCTCTAGATGTTGTTGATAGATTAGTTAAAGAATTACCAAATATTAAAGCAGCTCTACCAAACGGCTTAGATGTTAATATTGCATACAACAGTACAACATTCATTGAAGCTTCCATTGAAGAAGTTTTACATACTTTGCTAGAAGCTGTAATAATTGTATCAGTAGTGATGTTTTTGTTCCTTGGGTCATTTAGGGCTATTATCGTTCCAATTGTTGCTATTCCATTATCAATCATAGGTTCTTTCTTTTTAATGAGTCTTATGGGTTTCTCAATCAACTTACTAACACTTTTAGCTATGATACTAGCAATTGGTCTTGTAGTTGATGACGCCATTGTCGTTTTAGAAAATATTTACCGACATATTGAAGAAGGTATGGAACCTTTTGCTGCCGCCATTAAAGGTGCTAGAGAAGTTGCTAACCCTGTAGTATTAATGACCTTAACTCTAGTTGTGGTATATGCTCCAATTGGTATGATGGGAGGGTTTACAGGACAACTATTTACAGAGTTCGCCTACTCTCTTGCTGGAGCTGTAATAATATCTGGAATAGTGGCATATACGCTCTCTCCTATGCTATGCTCTAAAGTTCTTAATCGAGAGATGATGAGCACAAAACTTGTTAAGTTTATTGATAAATTATTTAGTTCACTAACTGCAAAATATAAGACTATATTAGAATTTGTCCTAGATATTAAGCCAGCCATAGCTATAGTTGGGCTTATAGTGCTAGCTAGTTGTTTCATAATGGGTAAAGGAGTCAAGTCAGAATTAGCTCCAAATGAAGATATGGGTTTCTTAGGAATTATGGGGCAAGCACCATCATCTGCAAACATTAACTATTTAGAGGCATTTGGTAAAAAACTAGCTACAACTCTAGATGAGGTTCCTGGTAAACAAGATACTTTTATCCTTAATGGAGTAATGGGCTCTAATGTGATTTTTGGTGGTTTTATTATGAAACCATGGGATGACAGAGAAATATCTCAACAACAAGCTGCAAATATTGCTCAAGCAAAAGTTACTGATCTTCCTGGAATCCAAACATACACATATCAACAACCTGCTCTACCCGGGATTCCAAGAGGTGCTCCACTGTCATTAGTTATACAATCTGTTAATGACTATGAAGCTATTGATGAGATAACAAACAAAATCATCGACAAAATGACAAAAAGTGGTCTATTTGTATTTGCTCAAAGCGACCTTAAATTTGATAACCCTGTTGTTGATATAAGTATAGATCGCGATAAAGCAGGTATTTTGGGTATCAATATGTCTGATATTGCAAAGACTCTTGGTTATTCTTATGCTGGAGGATATATCAATTATTTCTTCTTAAAAGGATATAGCTTCCAAGTAATACCTCAGCTAGCTCGTAATGAGATGCTAACTCAAGAACAATTGGGGAATATATTTATCCGCTCTGATAGTATTGACAATATGTTTAATGCAGAGCTACCCTTATCTGCTTTAGTAAGCTTTGAAACAAAAGGTCAACCACTTACACTCAATACATTCCAGCAGCTAAACTCATCAACAATCTCTGCTGTTATGTCTCCAGGAGTGACTCAAGGACAAGCCATTGATTATGTTCAAAGTGTTGTTAAAGGTGAGTTACCAGAAGGCTTCTCATTTAATTTCTCTGGTTCAGCTCGTCAATATATTGAAAATGGTAATACAATGATGATTGCATTTGCCTTTGCAATTGTACTAATCTTCTTAGCGCTATCTGCTCAATTTGAAAGCTTCAGAGATTCACTTGTGATATTAGTTACTATCCCTATGGCTATATCTGGTGCACTTATCCCTCTTTATGTTGGGCAATATGTGGGTGCTAGCTGGGCATCTCTAAATATCTACACCCAACTGGGGCTTGTAACTCTGATAGGTCTTATATCTAAACAAGGGATTATGGTTGTAGAATTTGCGAATCACCTTCAAACACATGAAGGTCTAAATAAATATGACGCTATTGTAACATCATCATCACAGCGCTTAAGACCAATCTTAATGACCGTATCGGCAATGGTTGTTGGTGTAATACCACTGGTAACATCTTCAGGCGCTGGTGCTGTAAGTAGAAACTGTATTGGTGTAGTTATATCATCAGGGTTGGTTATTGGTGCGATCTTCTCACTGTTTGTATTACCTGTTGTATATATGTATATTGCCAGTGACAAATCACGACAAGTAAAAATAGATGCCGAGCAACAAAAAGTCATTGATACTCTAGAATAATAGATAATTTGAATCACAATAAAAACTAAACTATAATTGAACTTTCAACTTAATGTTTTAAATTCAAATGCCTAACGAATCTTTTTATCTACCAGCAAAAAAGTCCATGATCTTTATGGCATGGGTAATTTGTCTTGTTGTAACTCTTGACTATAGTTATGACTTCTTTATAAGAGCAGCTCCTGGCGTTATGGCACAAAGCCTATCTGAAGCTTTTAAAATTGACTCCACTCAAATTGGATGGCTTTCTTCTGCATACTTTATTTCATATACAATTATGCAACTTCCAGCAGGGATTATTCTAGATAAATATAATCGCAAACTTGTTATTGGTGGAGCTACTCTTTTGTGTGTGTTGGGTAATTATCTTTTTTCAGCAACCAACAGTTATGAAATTGCTTTTATAGGTAGAATTTTCATGGGAATAGGGTCTGCTTTCGGATTCATTGGAGCAGCTAAAATGGCTGCTATGTGGCTACCAAGAAGATTCTTCTCAGCATTTATTAGTTTTGCAACTATGATAGGTATTTTAGGTGGTTTAGTAACTGATACTTTCCTTTCAACTCTTGTTAGAGATTTAGGCTGGAGACAAGGCAATGAAGTATTTACATATATTGGTGTAGCAATATTATTATTAGTCTTTATTTTAGTAAAAGATAATAAAAAGTTTGTAGAGCAGCACAGTCATATCAATAACGCCTCCCTTCTTGAAAACATTCAAATGGTTGCTAGGATTTTCACAAACTATAAATTTTGGGCTGCCGCTCTTATTGGGGCTGCGTTATTTATTCCTATTAATGTCCTTGGATCTTTATGGGGAGTAGGTTTCATTCAGGCTAAATATCAACTAAGTGAAGCTTATGCCTCTTATATAAACAGTATCCTATTCTTAGGCACAGCTATTGGATTTGGTCTTGCCGCTCTTATAAGCATCTTTACTACCAGATTTAGATTAATGTTAACTATTAGTCTTTTTTCTTTAGTTGTTATTTCAGCTATTTTGCTTTATATGGATATTAGCCTAAAAACTTTTATAGTGTTATATTTCTTTTTAGGTTTGATGTCTGGCTCAGAAGCTTTAACATTTGCAATCGGTAGATTCATATCTCCAAAGGGTACTGCAGGTTCTGCTACAGCAGGAATCAATCTTATCAATAACATGATCCCTGTTATCCTATTACCAGCGATAGGTCATATACTTGTAAAATATGGCTCCTTTATAAAAGGTTCCTCTAGCATATATACAATCTCAAGCTATCATCATGCTTTAGCTGTGATTATAGTTCTTCTAATAATTTGCTTGCCAATTACAATGTTACTACCAAGAAACACTGAAATATAATCTATTTTATAGAGTATCACTTTCTGCTATCCTATAAGGATAATAAATAAATTTTGGCTGATATCCTTTTATGGATGAATCACATCTACCCAAATCTAAACATTTAATCTTTTTTGCTTGGATAATCTGTATAATAGCTACTCTCAACTATAGTTATGATTTCTTTATAAGAGCTGCTCCCGGAGTTATGAGCGAAGAACTTATAGATGCTTTTAAAATAAACAGTGCATCTATTGGTTGGTTATCATCAGCATACTTTATTGCTTATACAACAATGCAGATACCCGCTGGTGTTATTATTGATAAATATAATCGTAAATATGTAATAGCTATTGCCACAATGCTTTGTGTAATAGGAAATTTTTTATTTTCAGCTACAAATTACTATGAAGTTGCCTTTCTGGGTCGGATTTTGATGGGAGTTGGTTCAGCTTTTGGGTTTGTTGGTGCAGCTAAAATGGCTGGTATGTGGCTACCTCAACGATTTTTCTCAACTTTCATTGGAATTGCTACCATTGTAGGCATATTAGGAGGATTAGTTACAGATACTGTTCTAGCTAGTTTAGTTAACTCTCTAGGATGGCGAGAAGGTAATACTGTATTTACATACATTGGTGTAGGACTGCTTATATTTGTACTTATATTTATAAAAGATAATCATAAGCATGTCGAAAAATTTAGGCACTTTAATGAAGCTAATTTTGCAGAGACAATCCAAAAAGTTTTAAAAATATTTAAAAATTATAAATTCTGGGCTGCTAGTCTAATTGGTGCAAGTATCTTTATCCCAATAAATGTCTTAGGATCTTTATGGGGAGTCACATTTATCCAACATAAGCTTGAAATAACCCAAACACAAGCTTCTAATCTAAATGCCACACTATTTATAGGTGCTGCTATTGGTTATGCTATATTTGGTATTATTGCTGCTTTTACTACAAGACTGAGGTTAATGTTAATTCTTAGCTTAATATTTTCCGTTACAATAATATTTTTATTACTTTTTGTAGATCTAAACAAAACTTACTTTATTTGTTTATACACGTTGCTAGGGGTTATGGCTGGTCCTCAAGCTGTTACATTCACTATCGCAAAAGTCATCTCTCCTCCTGGAACATCAGGCTCTAGTACTGCCGGTGTTAATATGATCAATAACCTATTTGCTGTAATATTATTACCAGTAATTGGCTATGTCTTAACCTATGTGACAACACACCTTGATGATGGTTATAACAATATTATTGATTTTCAATATGCTCTAAGTATTGTTATTATTATATTCCTTATATGTATTCCCCTTTGTTTTTTATTACCCAAAAATGTTGATATTTAATTAGCTTCTACCAATTCATCTGGATAAGGATTTAGATAACTTTGTTTACTTAAATATGGCAATTCAAGCTCTAAAAGATACATTCTTATAATACCGACAGGCACCTCCCAAGAAACTTTACAATCTTTGTACTTATTAAGTACTTCTTGTAAATATTGTCGCTGTGATTTCGATATTTTTTTATTAATCTCTCTTAAAACATTCTGTAAAGCCATATAATGAGAACCTCGTTTAGCAGGCTTTTCTATTGCCTGCATAAAAAGACTAATATATTTTTGCTTTATTTCTTCAATATCTACCTTTTTTCCAGCATCTGAAAGCATATTACCAAGAACTTTTTTCATCTTATTATTATGCATTCTAAGTAGTACTTTATGCTTAGAATGATACTCCATCATCTCTGTAATATTTGTACAAGCCATAAAACTAGTTTTCAAATCATAATAACAAAATACTTTACGCAAAAAGTGATCGCGTAAAGCTTTATCAGTAAGCCTACCATCATCTTCAACAGGTAATAAAGGATCATATTTTCTTAAAGCTTGTACAAATAATCCATCTGTCTTTTTACCTGTATAATTATGCACCTCATCAAAAACCCTTGCAGTTTCTACTCCACAACTTGGAGATTTTGCCTTTAGAATAAATCCATAGATTGTATCAAGTTTTGAGATAAGCCTGTTTACAGCAAGGTTTATATCTGTAGTTACATCTTTATGTGTTTTATTTGTCTTAACAAGATGATTACCCTTTAGATCCTCTACCAAAAATAGCGTTGGTCTAGGGACACCCAATCCTGCAGCAACTTCAGGACATACAACTTTATAATCAAAATAATTTGCATATACTCCGGTTATATATGATTTATGGCAGTTTCCACCATTATAACGAACATTGTTTCCAACCAAACAACTACTTACGCCCATAGGTATTTTATTCATAACGAAAGTCTCATTTAACAATGAATAATTCAATTATACATAATGGAATTAAAAATATAGGATAACAAATAGTTTTATTTATTAACTTTATGTAATATTTGAAACCTGAAGGATTTATTTGTCAAAATTATTCAAAGGATGTGGCAATCTCAAGTATCTCTTCCAGTCTTTCATCCGTATTTGCAATTGCTAAGATCATAACTTTATTATTTAGTTCAAGATTACCTATGCAAGTTATTATAACACCCTCAGTATCACCATATGTATAGTCAATTCCCTTTGATTTAAGATAATCATGATAATCATGAATTGTTGAACCTTTTGGCACAACAACATTATTATGACCAACCCAAGGCTTATGCTCACCATTACGTAATTCATATGCAAGAAAACCTGCGTATATAGCTCCTGTTTGACGAGCATTTACTTCAAGTACATAAGGTACTATTTTGCCATTAACTTGACGAATTAAAAGATCAACTCCAACAATACCTCTAACACCCATTTCACGTAGAAGTTCTGTCATCTGATCACACATTTCTACAACTGCAGGCTCATCACTAAATTTTGACTTATATTTATTACCTAAATGAGTCTGCCCATCTAACATCTGATCACTAAGACCAAGACAAACATCATCTTCTTTTTTATCTGCGATACTTACTTGAAAAGCTGGTGATCCAAGATTATCAAGCCAAGGATCTATCATAAAGACTTCAACCCTTCTCATAAGTTTAAGGATATCTCTTAACTCTTTTTCACTCTCAAATCTATGTATTCCATATCCAGAACAAGCTCTTGGCATAATAACGGCACATTCATAGACTCCTTTATTTTCATAATCTCTATATATTTTAAGTGCTTTTTTAACATAATCATCATCACTAACTGTTGAGATTATATTTACACTTGGAACTAATATGCCTTTATCATGTAACATCTGACGTAAAAAAGATTTATCATTTAAAAATTGAGAAAGAGCTTCTGGTAAACCATGGTTTTTTTTATATTTTATGCCCAATAACTCAATGGCTGTTGCCGCTGTAAATGGTACTAAATGCGTGTATTCAGAATCACTAAATTCAGGGATTTGATCAGCATAATTCATAACTATTGTTGAAAGTCTATAATGCTCCATAAGCTTATCAACAAATATAAAATTATTCATACTAATATAGCTTAGACCTATTTCTCTAAAATACTCAACTATCTTTTCCACCTCAGGTCTAGATTTTTTAGGAAGGATTATCTTATGATCTTTTGCTAAGAGACATAGCGTACGGGTCACATACTTATTTACAAATGAGCTAACAAGATCTGCTCCATAAATATCTGTTGTATTTGGAATGTGGATAGCTTTTTTACCCCATATTCTCTCAGAAATAACATTTGTTGTTTTTATTGTCATTTGATTATGCACCCTTTTGTTGTTTTAACTCACGCGTATTAGCAATAGCACTAGCAAAGATATTCGACACCTTATCTAGCTTATCTTTATCAACTTCTAATTTAGAAATATCATAATTCTTATCGTCAGTTGTGAGCTTAGATAAGATATCCTTAGGAATATCTATACATACAGTTTCTAATTCACACACTAAATAATGAGCAGTTAAGTGCTCAGCCAATATATATGGCTTATCAAATTCAATATCAATCCCAGCTGATCTTAATTCTCGAGTCAAAGAAATTAAAAGCTCTTTTGAGGCAAATATTCCATTACGAGTATCTCCTGTGAAAAGTTCTAAAACTCTTTTCTCTCCCTCTAGATGGGCATTTTTATATAAATCTATATAATCGGTTAATGTATTAGGGGTTTCATTAATTGCTTCAGAATATCTCTCTTGTATGACATTAGGAGAGTAACTAGACATTGTATGCAAATCTATTGACAGTGCATCATAACTTTTTGCTACAGCAACCACATGACACAATTTTTGCATATACTCATCGTATAATTTGACTAAAGCATTTTTTAACTCATGATGCTGCTCATAATCTATAATGTTTCTAATACAATTAGGATAAAGCCTGCCAGCGTCCAATATAGAACGAGGAAAAGTAGGCTCAACAATCAAAGTACAGATTCCATAATTAGAAAATAACTTTTGAGCTATAGCATTACTTAAAGAGTGCGTGCCAAAATCATATTCAATTGAAAGGAAGTCTTTGAATTCTTCTTTATTTAACTTAACAAGCTGACCTATCGCAGGAAAATCAAATTCAACAAAATTATCGCCAAGCTCAGCATGAGGGCACGTTATAACCAAATCAAACCTAAGGTCCTCCTTTGTATAGAAACTCAAGGTGGCACATTCATAATATTTTGTATAAAAAGGTTTAAATATATCTATCATTTAATCGATTAAAAACTATGTTTTACTTATTATTTATAATTATTATCGATGATTATAACAACTATAAAACTAATAATAAAATTCAAAATTCTTTATAATGTCCTATAGAAATAAATAAGTTTATAAAAATATGCTTTTTCAAAAGAAAAAAGAAGGTTCTATATTAAGTTTTTTAGTCGTTTCATTTGCAAGCTTCTTTGCTGTGTTTATGCTTGTAATATCTATATTTAGCTTTTACCAAGTTAAACATCAAAATGATGCACTATTTGATTATCAACTAAAAACTGCTGCTCAAGTTATTGAAACTGTTCTTAAAATCTACCCTTTAGAGGATGATGAAAATACTACACATATGATAGTAAATAAAATCTCAACATCCTTTCTTAATATTAAAAACTACAATGAGAGTGTTGGATTCATAGTATATGACCGTAAAGATAAAAAATTGCTTTTAAAAACATCCAATCTCCCAATTTTCCATAAAAACTATGATGGAATTACATCAACAACAGGTTTTGAATGGGTATATACAGATGATGATGGTAATCAAAAACATTGGTACACTTACACCTTAAAAACAGACAATGGAGATCTGATCACAGTATTTGCAAATAATGCTGTTAAAGATAAAATATCTCGCCAAATAATTTTTAAGTTTGCAATACTTCTAGCTTCAACCTATATCATACTAATTGCTTTTATTTATTACATATTAAAAACAGCTCTTCATCCATTAGAAAGAATTAATAGGAGAGTAGCAAGAATTAATCCTCGTAAAAATGAAAAGCTTAAAGAAGATGTTATTCCATATGAGATAAAATCAATTGTTGAACAAATTAACACCTTAATAGAAAAGTTTAATCAAACTCTTGAACGAGAAAAACGCTTTTCTGGTGATGCAGCTCACGAACTTAAAACCCCTGTAGCAGGTATTAAAACACTCGTTGAAATTGCTCTAGCATCTGACGATATTGATGAAATCAAACAAAAACTAGAAAAAATAAAAGGCTCTAGTAACAGATACTCACGCATTATTGACCAATTACTTACCTTAAGTAGAATTCAACCAAATGAACAAATAACATTTGGTAAAAAGCTTATGATAAATAAAGTTTTAGAAACTTTTATCGCAGATAACGCAATCAAAGCAATAGAGAAAGATATTGAAATATCATTCCACCCTTGTGAACAAGAGTTATATTGTTATAGCAATGATTATTTACTAGGAATATTATTCAAGAATCTTATTTCAAATGCTATTAAATACACTCAAAATGGTGGCCTTGTTGAGATTTACTCATACGAGGAAGATAATTGCATAGTTGTTGAAATCAAAGATAACGGTATTGGTGTACCTCCAGAAAATATTGATCGTATATTTGATAGGTTCTACCGTGAGACTGGAACTAATCAAGAAGGTAGTGGTCTTGGACTAGCAATTGTAACGGAGATTGTCAGACTTCATCATGGTAAAGTTTTTGCTAAGAATAATACTGACCAAAAAGGTATTACAGTAACTGTCAAAATACCAATGGACCAAAAACAAGAAGACTAAACATACCTTTCGAGAGCTTTTTCTATATTAATATCTTCAAATTCAAACCCTTCTGACTGTAATTTTGCAGGTTTAATATTTTGACTAGACAATAAAAGCTCTTTTCCCATCTGACCAAACATAAACTTGATAGCATACTCCGGTATTTTTATAACCCATTTTTTAGCCATATATTTTTGCAAAAGCTCAACAAACTTCCTATGCTGACAAGCTTCTGGTGCTGTCAAGTTATATACGTCTTTTGTTTTAAGTTGTTCATCGATAACAAATTCAAAAGCTCTACATAAATCATGTAAGCTAACCCAAGTCATGTAGTTATTTCCCTCACCAAACTTAGTTAAAAAGCCAAATTTAGCAGGCATTATCATCTTTTCAAGCACTCCACCATTTCCGATAACTACTCCAAAACGCAATATTGTGTAATACTTTAGAGGAGAGTCAACTAGGCACGTCTCCCATTTATCAACTACTTCTTGCCCAAAAGTTAAACTATCATATTTTCTATCATGATTATCTTCATCTTGAGTTATATCAGAAAAATTATAAAACCCAATAGCACTAGCGTTGATTAACCAAATATCTTTGTTTCCTATTAGCTTGACTAGCTTAGTTGTAGGCTCTATTCGACTTGATATAATCTTCTCTTTTACAGATTTGCTCCAATGCTTCTCGCCAATATTGTAACCACAAAGGTTTATAACTATATCGTACTTAGCAATCGAATCCTCCGTTAACTCTGCCCATGTCACCAAATCATCAAAAAAGCCAAGCTCTAACTCGTTAGATCGGCTCAAAAGAGTTAGTTGGTGATTCTTACTTAGATATTTAGATAGTCCTCGTCCAACAAATCCTGAACCACCTGCTATTAATATCTTCATAATAAACCTCCTTAGCCTTATACTAATATAGTATATTAGGAAGTTATTAATTAAAAACATTACATTTTAGTAATCTTGCCAAATATGCTTGCACTAGGTTAGTGATTATGACAACATTCATAAATAGAAAAGTTAGTTAAAAATTGCTCTCCCAGCTAAATAACTAAGTCTTTTTAAAAAGGCTAATTTTAAAAACTAAACGTAAAGAGGTTATCTTATGTACTGGGTTGAGATTCTATCGAGAATACAATTTGCATTTACAGTAAGCTTCCATATTTTATTTCCAGCATTTAGTGTTGGGCTTGCTACATTCCTAATGATATTTGAGGCTTTATGGCTTATCACAAAAAATGACAAATACCTATCTATTGTCAAATTTTGGACAAAAATATTTGCTCTGACATTCGGTATGGGGGTTGTCTCAGGTATCGTTATGGAATTCCAGCTTGGAGCTAACTGGGCTGGTTTTGCTGAAAAAGTAGGACCTGTATTAGGATCATTGTTTACCTATGAAGTCTTAACTGCATTTTTTATTGAGGCAGGTGCTCTTGGAATCATGATCTTTGGTTGGGGCAAAATAAACAAATATATTCATTTTTCAGCAACTTTCGTAATATTTTTAGGTGTCACTCTATCAGCCTTTTGGATACTGTCAGCAAACTCTTGGATGCAAACCCCAGATGGAGCAAAATTTATAAATGATGAGTTTCAAGTATACGATTGGGCTCATGTTATTTTTAATCCGTCTGTAATACCTCGATTCATACATATGTTGATGGCAGCATACTTAAGTACACTTATGGTTATACTTGGTGTGAGTTGTTACTATGTATTAATAAATGAATTTCATCCTTTTGCAAAAACTTGTATTAAATTTTCATTACTTTCGATATTGGTACTTAGCTTTGGACAACTATTTGTGGGTGATGAAGTTGGCTTAGAAGTACATAAGCATCAACCTCTTAAAACTGCAGCTATGGAAGGTGTTTGGGATACTCAAGAAGGAGCACCTTTAGTATTATTTGCCTACCCTAGCGAAGCTCAGGAGAAAAACCTCTTCTCAATAGAGATACCTAAGCTTGCATCTTTGATAAACACTCACAAAGTAGATGGTGAGATGCTTGGGCTAAAATCAGTAGCTAAAGAAGATAGGCCTCCAGTAGCTGTAGTATTCTACAGTTTTAGAATTATGGTTGGCATTGGCTTACTAATGGTATTTATTGGAGTAGTAGGCTCACTACTATTAGTTAAGCAGCGCATCTACAATCAAAAATGGTTTCTATGGATATGCAGATTAGCAACTCCACTTGGTTTTGTAGCAATTATTACAGGCTGGTTTACAGCTGAGTTTGGTCGTCAACCTTGGGTTGTATATGGAATACTCAAAACCCAATACTCTGCGAGCGATATTAACGTCTGGCAAGTATTTTTATCTTTAGGCTCAATTATACTAGTGTACTTTATTATATTTGGATATTTCTATTTTAAATATCTGATCAAGATAATAAAAAGTGGTCCTGGAAATGTTGACGAACAGCGTATGCCTTACTCATACTTCCAGTCTGTTGAAAAAACTACAAACAATAAGGAGTAAATCATGGATTTAGGTTTAATTTGGCTAGGTATAATAGCATTTGGTTTACTTTTATATGTAATCCTTGATGGTTTTGCTCTTGGTGTGGCGATCTTATTCCCATTTTTTGACACTAAAGAAAGAGATATTGCTACAAGCGTGCTTTTGCCAACTTGGGATGGTAACCAAACATGGTTAGTTTTTTCGCTTGCGTGTTTCTACGGAATGTTTCCAATAGCTTTTGCATATATATTTCCTAAGATTTATATGTCTGCAGTGCTACTAGTAGTTATGTTGTTACTTAGAGGTATATGCTTTGAGTTCAGGCTAAAAGCTACTGAAACAGGCATCAAAAACTGGGATAAACTTTTCTTCATATCATCACTAGCAGCTACATTCCTTGAAGGATTTATAGTTGGTCAGCTTATTATTGGTTTTCCTCATAGCCCATTATATGGATTTATATTCTCATGTTTAACTGGGTTAGCATTAATCTTTGGTTATGTGCTTTTAGGTGCTACAAGACTTATACTAAAAACTGAAGGAGATCTATATCGCAAAGCTCAAAAGATAACTAAAGCAACATGTCGTATATTAGTTATTATGATGTTCATAATCGGTATCATAACCCCACTTTATGTAAATATCCCATGGACTAATATCTTTAAAATGGCAGTTTTGATGGAGCTACTAGTACTTACTATTATAAGTTTTTATATATTATATAAGTTTATCGACTCTAAAAATCATGCTTTACCATACTGGCTAACTGTGGCGATATTTATTTTTACATTTATTAGTATGCTGACTCTTATCTTTCCTTATATAATTCCATATCAATTGACATATATAGAGGCTCAAGCCAGTAGAACAACTCTACTCTTTACATTGCTACCTGCTGTGACAATGATACCTCTATTACTTTTATATACAGGCTATGCTTATTATATCTTCAGGGGCAAAACTAAAGAAAAATTAAGCTACTAAATTAAGAAAGCTTTATACTTTTTATAATATTACGAGTACAAGTGTAATTTTCAGAAGCACATTCATTACTAATCAAAGCAACTTTTTGAACTTTAGGATTATCTAACATATATAAATATTTCTTAGGAATATCTATTATACTGTAAGGTATTTTTTCGCCATAAAATACACTAATATGCGGATCAAAAGCATATTCACTCCCACCATCAAGTTTCTGTGCTTTCAAGAAGAATTTTTCTAAAGTACCATTATCCTCAACAGGAAGGTAAAGCTTATTTGAAAATCTTTCTCCCATTTGAGGTTTACCTATATCAATAGAGAATATCTTTTCATTCTTGAAAGTATTTTCAAATTGTTTTTCCAAACTAGGTAAATTTTTATTATTTCCACAAAACAATGTAAGATGTGGTTTAAATGAAGACGATTTTTGAGTATTTGCAATATCTTTAATGACATCTTCTAAAACCTTATAATTTTTATTATCAGGTATAAGCCATACACAAAAATCACCTTTATATTTTTTATTTTGATCAGTGATGCTAGCTAAATCTACTTTAGTATTACTATTCTTTTGAACCTGATTAGTAGTATTTTTTGGTTGAACCTCTTGTGAGATATAATCACTTTTACAAGAAGTTAAACCTATTAAAAGTATAAGCAGAAAAAGATATTTTAAAACTTTCACATTTACTACCTTACCACAATGTATTTAGAAGCTTCTTCAGGCGTTATTACCCCTGCTTTTAGATGGTTCTCAATACTTTGCTCCATTGTCGCCATACCTTTAGAAGTACCAGTTTGTAATGCTGTATAAATTTGAGAAAGCTTATTTTCTTTAATCATATTTCTTATACCTGAGTTAGATATAAGAACTTCATACCCTGCTACTCGACCACCACCTTTACGCTTAAGTAGACGCTGAGATATTACAATCTGTAATGATTCAGCAAGCATATTTCGTACAAGCTCCTGCTCAGCTGGAGGAAATACCGATATTACTCTATCTACTGTTTTAATTGCTGACATAGTATGTAGGGTTCCTAAAACTAAGTGTCCTGTCTCAGCTGCTTCTAATGCTAAACGAATTGTTTCTAAGTCACGCATCTCACCAACAAGAATACAATCTGGATCTTCCCTTAGTGCCGATTTTAGAGCTGCATTAAAGCTTTTTGTATCTCTTTTAACTTCACGTTGGTTTACAAGAGCTCTTTGACTTACATGGACAAACTCTACAGGATCTTCAATTGTTAGAATATGAGAGTCTTCTTTTTGATTTATCTCATTCACTAATGCTGCCAATGTACTACTTTTACCAGAACCAGTAGGTCCTGTTACAAGGATTAGACCACCTTGCTTAGCTTGCACACTCTTTAAAATCTTCGGGGCGCCAAATTGATCTAATGTTGGAATAGTATTCTCTAATCTACGGAATACCGCACCATAACCACGATTATGGAAAAAAGCATTCACCCTAAATCTAGCATCATTATCTTTATCATCTATCGAGAAATCACATTCATAAGTTTCAATAAGTTCTTCTTTTTGATCATCAGTCATTATTTCTAATAACATTTGCGAGATAATTTTATCATTAAGAACTGGAGATGATTCAATATCTACAAGATCACCATCTATTCTATATTTAGCTTTACAACCAGAAGATAGATGTAAATCTGATGCTTTTTTTTGCACACATAGCGTTAGTAATTTTCTTATCATATAAAAGAATAAATTTAGATTAATAGTGATAGTAAAACTTTATCACTATTAACTAATAAAAAAAATAGAGAATTGAATAAAATATATAGATTAACTACTTAAATAGTTTCTTAAAGAAATTAGCCATTTTAGCAAATGGGCAAGATGTTTCTTCTTTATCATGATTTACAGGACACTTTTTAGATTCACCTTTTGCTGAGCCTGCCATCATATCTTTAAGAACAGTTTGTAAAATACCACCATTCTTTAGATAATCAACATCCACATCAGCATCTAGACGAGCTAAAGCTTCAAATGTTGTAGTATGTGCAGTTTTTGGATGAACAGCTTCAACTATTACAGTCTGACGTGGCTTAATGTCATTTATATTTTTGATATTAAACATCTCAGAGCCATCGAACCCTAGAGTTTTAGCAGATTGGCCATTCATAAACTGTAACGGTAATACACCCATACCCACAAGGTTAGATCTATGGATTCTCTCATAGCTCTCAGCAATAACTGCTTTCACGCCTAAAAGGAAAGTACCCTTAGCCGCCCAGTCACGTGATGAACCTGTACCATACTCTTTACCTGCTAATATAACTAAAGGCACACCTTTTTCTTTATATTTCATAGCAGCATCAAATACATACTGTTGTGAACCATCAAAGTGATACTTCGTGAAGCCACCTTCAACATTATCTAGTAGCAAGTTACGGATACGGATATTCGCAAATGTACCTCTCATCATAACTTCATGGTTACCACGACGAGAACCATAAGAGTTAAAGTCTGCTTTCTCAACACCATGTGATTTTAGATACTGACCAGCAGGATACTCTTCTGGAATAGCTCCAGCAGGTGAGATATGATCTGTAGTTACAGAATCACCTAACATAAGTAGAGTTCTCGCACCTTTGATATCTAAATCATCATTACCTTCTGCGAACTTCTCAAAGAAACTTGGGCATTGAATATATGTAGATGAATTATCAAACTCATATAGCTTGCCTTCAGGAGCATTTAGTTTTTGCCAATCCTCTGTACCATCAAGTACAGTTGCATAAGCTTTCTCAAACATAGCCGAATTGATTACATCTGACTGAATAGCAGCAATCTCTTCTGTAGTTGGCCATATATCAGCAAGGAATACATTATTACCTTCTGCATCAACACCGATTGCATCTTCAACAGGATCAAAATCAACTGACCCAGCAAGAGCATAAGCTACTACATGGATAGGAGAAGCTAGATAGTTTGCCTTAACATGAGGATTAATACGCCCTTCAAAGTTACGGTTACCAGAGCTTACAGAGGCTACTACAAGATCTGCTTCATTAATAGCATCAACAACTGGCTCATCAAGAGGGCCAGAGTTACCAATACAAGTAGTACAACCATAACCTACAAGGTTAAAGCCTAAGTTCTCAAGCTCTGGGAGTAGGTTTGCTTTCTCAAGATATTGAGTTACGACTTGTGACCCAGGCGCTAAAGAAGTCTTCACGAAAGGTTTAACTTTAAGACCTTTTTCATTTGCTTTTTTAGCTAATAGACCAGCACCTAAAAGTAATGATGGGTTTGAAGTGTTTGTACATGATGTAATTGCAGCAATAGCAAGTGAGCCATGAGTGATTGTTTCACCAAGACCTTTTACTTCAGCTGATTTTTGTAATTGCTCATCAGTTAAGCCAAATCCATGTAAGCCTTGCTCATGAACTAAAGCTTCTGCAAATGCTTTTTTCATATCATGGAAAGCGACTCTATCTTGAGGACGCTTTGGACCTGCAAGGTTTGATTCGATATTTGATAAATCAATTTCAACTATACTAGAGTACTCAGGCTCTTCTGCTGGGTTTTCTCTAAAGAGTAACTGTTCTTTATACATTTCACGTGCAGCATCTACAAGCTCACCACGGTTTGTATTATTAAAGAAGTCTAAAGTAACTTCATCAACAGGGAAGAAGCCAATAGTTGCACCATACTCTGGAGCCATGTTTGCAATAGTAGCTCTATCAGGTAGAGATAAGCTTTCTAAACCTTCACCATAATATTCAACAAATTTACCAACTACGCCATGCTTTCTTAGAACTTCTGTAATCTCAAGTACAAGGTCAGTAGCCGTTACACCAGTTTTTAACTTACCAGTAAGTTTCACACCTACTACATCAGGAAGTACCATATAGTATGGTTGACCAAGCATTACAGCTTCAGCTTCGATACCACCTACACCCCAGCCTACAACACCAACGCCGTTGATCATAGTAGTATGTGAGTCAGTACCTACTAAAGTATCAGGATATATTACATTTTCACCATCGATGTTTTTAACCAAAGCACCTTTTGCAAGATACTCTAAGTTTACTTGGTGAATAATACCCATCCCAGGTGGTACAACTGTGAAATCATCAAATGCTTTTTGAGCCCATTTAAGCAGACTATATCTCTCACCATTTCTTTCAAATTCTTTCGCCACGTTTTGAGCTAAAGCTGTCTTTGTACCATAGTAATCTACTTGTACAGAGTGGTCGATAACCATAGCTGTATCTACAAGAGGGTTAATCTTATCAGCATCGCCACCTGCATCTTTGATAGCCTTTCTCATTGCGGCTAGATCTACAACCGCTGGCACACCTGTGAAGTCCTGCATCACAACACGTGCTGGCATATGTGGAATCTCTGGCCTTGAACTAGCTTTTGCATCCCAACCTAGAACTTTGTGCATATCTTCTTCTTTTACTTTATAACCATCAATATTTCTTAGTTGGTTTTCAAGTAGTACTCTTATTGAGTATGGAAGACGATTTACATCCTTACCAAGTTCCTGAGAAAGTTTCTTTAAGCTATATAGAGAATATTTATTTCCTTTGTCCTCTATCTGAAGCTTAGTGATATTTTTAATATCAGACATGCTTTAACCTCCGTAGATACTAATTAATTTTGCAAAATACTAATGTATTTTACCCTGTTAAGGCAGATTTGTATATAAATAAAGATTTTAAGAAGATGATAAAAGATTTTTTTTAAATTAAGCAGTAAAATTATCTACAGATGCAGCAGGAACGCATACCATGTCAACAATACTTGGACCATTAGTTATATCAGCTGTTTCTCCTGATACTAATGGTATAGGAATCGCTCCAATGACCGATACTGGAGAAGTACTAGTATCCAAATCTAGAGCACTTCCTGTTGCTGTGTCTCCTCCATATGTATATTCAGTCATATCTCCAGCAACCGGAGGATTATTTCTTATAGCATTTGGTATAAAAGTTCCTGATGGGCAAGTAATAGTTGCCTTTGAACTCGTAATATTCCAAGACCAACCACCTTGTGTACCACTTCCAGTACCATTGTATGTACCTGTTAGTGTAATACTATCACGAGCAGTTGCATCATCAGTACAGCTAGAAAGCGCTACACCTAAAGCTACAGTCGCCGCTAATATACTTATGGTTTTAAGTGCTTTTTTCATATAAATTCTCCTTTCATGTTTATATTTTTTTACTAAAGCAATATTAATAATAACCAAATAGAAAAGAATTTGTCAACCTTAAATTGCTTTTTTTTGCATTTTTACATAGTTTCATTTTATGCTTATTTACCACAAAATACTAAACTCAGAAGTTCAAAAATCATTAATGACAGTAAAAATAAAGATTTAAAGTACTTCAAATATGAACCAATATATATAGTTCCTTAACGAGAAGACCTGAATATAGTATTATGCCAAAACTTTATAGGGACAAATCCAATCTACCCTTTTTAAAAGGTGGACACCACAAATAACTAGTCTCAATAATTTTTGAGAACTTAAACACACCATCTACAATACCATCATCCCCACCAAGCATATTACCCATTTGTAGATTAAAAGATCTAAATGATGTGGCAAACCCAGAGAACATAAAACCACCATTTAGCTGATCATCTGCCCAAGGCATAGATTTTCTTAATATTTGTGCTTCTGGAGAGAAGTTTTCTTTTGCTGATCTTTTTACATGAGCAAAATCTTTTAGATTTTCAAATTGATGAGAATCATCTAACGATCTTCCAATACACTCTTCTTTTTCATTTTGGCTAACTCTATTTAACCAATCAAAATCATGTAACCATTTCTGAAGCACCCAAAAACTAGAACCTTCTAATTCACCTTCAGAAATAATAGACGAAGGAGTTACTTCATCACCTTTTGGATTCTCAATCCCATCTTCAAAGCCACTTAAGTCATACTTCTTGCGGTATGTAAATGCTCTAATAGTTTTTTGTAAGTCAAAGTAGTCTTCAAGAGCCTTTCTAATAGCTATAGCACTATGAAATAACTCGCCATTATCATCATTTTTCAACCATAAAACTAAATCATAGCCATCAGCGTCAGACATTCTTTCATTATCAAACTTAGTTCTTTGATAAATTTCATCTTTTGGTATGTCAAACATTTTTAATAGGTCATTACCAAAACCAGCAACTACACTTTTACCATCGACAAATCTTTGTAAAATTTTTAAGCCAAACTTTATGTCACCTTCTTTTCTGATATTAAACATCATATATAAAGCTGACGATGTTAAATCTTCTGTTATACCTAATTGATGCTTTGTTATTTCCATAATAAATTCCCTTATAAAATCCTATCTAACAGTTATAATATAAACAACTGTTACAAAACTCCATAAACAATGATAAAAAAACAAATTTCTTTATTCCTTATTGTAGGTATTTTGGCTTCTATAACCAACTTTGTAATTGTATGGATCCTTGTTGAGTTAGGAGTTTTTAACCCTCTAATTGCAAACTTTTTTGCTTTCCTAATAGCCTTCAATGTTAGTTATTTTGGTCACAGATTTCTAACATTCTCAACAACTACACAATCCCACAAAAAAGCCGCCACTCAATTTTTTATAAATGTTATGATAGGTCTAATTTTAAATGAATCTATTTACTACATACTGCTACACCTTTTACATATACAATATTTACTAGCATTATTTATCACAATGGCAATTGTCGCAGTATATACTTTTGTAGTGAGTAAATTTTTAATATTTAAGGCCTAATACTAATATGTTTGAAATAGATAAACAAATTTCTATATATATCCACTTTCCATGGTGTGTCCGTAAATGTCCATATTGTGATTTTAATTCTCACGCTGTAAAAGATGATTCTTACTTATCAACAGAGTACTATAAAAAACTTATATCTGACTTTGACACCCATTTGGATGATTTACAAAATAGAGAAATTATTAGCATCTTTATTGGTGGTGGTACACCCTCTCTTTTTAAGCCTGAATATCTTGGCAAAGTCCTTGAACACATTAAACAAAATGCAAATATTAGCCCAAACTGTGAAATAACTCTAGAGATGAATCCTGGTACTGTTGAGAGAGGATCAATCTCAAGTTATGCAGATATTGGTATCAACCGTATATCTCTTGGAGTACAAAGCTTCCAAGATGATAAACTAAAAATTCTTGGAAGAATTCATAATTGTAAAAATGTCTATACAACTATTGAAGAAATCAAGAATTCAAAAATATCAAACTTCAATATTGATATAATGCATGGTCTACCAAATCAAAACTTAGAAGATGGAATCTTTGATATATCTCAAGCAATTGCAATGCAACCTACACATATATCATGGTATCAGTTAACTATTGAACCAAATACGCTTTTTGCAGCAAAGCCACCAATACTTCCAAATGAAGAAACATTAGAGAATATCGAAATAGCTGGTAAAAAACTTCTTCAGCAAGCTGGGTATGATCAATACGAAATTTCAGCTTATGCAAAAAATAATCTCAGATCTATTCATAATTCAAACTACTGGAACTTCGGCGACTATATTGGCATCGGTGCAGGGGCGCATAGCAAGATTACAAATCTTAAAACTAAACAAATAAAAAGAGTTTGGAAACATAAGCATCCAAAAATATACTCTCAAGCTGATAGTTTAATTAAAGACTCAAATATAGTTACACAAGATGATTTAATTTATGAATTTATGCTAAACGCTTTACGATTACGAGATGGTTTTGATCTAGAAAACTTTGAAAAGCAAACTTTTTTATCACGAGACATCATTTGGAATAAATTACAAATTGGTATAGATAAAGGTTTATTTGAACAATCTAACAACCATATCAAACCAACAGGTAAAGGTTATCTCTTTTTAAATGACTGCATTAATATTTTTATTTAAAAAACTATTGTCCCAGAATAGTTTTAACATATTGAGCTGCCTGTTCTCTTAAAAACTCAATAATCTTAGTTCTATTATCAATATATTTTGAAATAATAACTGTTTGCTTATCATGAAATGTTTCTGTTGTTACACCCTCTAGTGCTGTAATAGATGAATCAATAATTTGATTATAATTATCCAATAAGATTCCAGCACCCAAGCCTTTTTCAATAAGCGCCACCTTCTGATTATCATCCTCAACAATATATCTTAAATGCTTTATTGGTGAACTTATTTCTTTTCCATCGACATTAATTGTTAGATTATGTGCCAGATTATCCCTACGAAAAATAAAAGGAACTTTAAATATATTTGTAGGTTTATCCTTAAGATCATACTGCTCAATAAGCTTTTCACTTAAATAAATCTTAGACGGTAAATTTACTGAATCAATTGTTGCACAAACCATCCAACGATCTTGATCTATTTTTTCTAAATCTCCAGATGTCACAATGGCAATGTCATAATTACTTAATTGATAAAAATAACTAGATGAGTGGTACAACAAATAGCTATCAAAAGTAAAAGTATATTTACCTGCTTCATCTATCTTATGTATACATTGAGCTAAATAATTTATAAAGAATCTTGTACCAAAAACACGGATATACTTTAAATTGTCAATACCGTTATATTTGCTACTAAGAATACTATTCTCTAAATCAGTATATAACCTATGACAAGATGCATAATATTTTCTACCATCTTTTGTTATTTCTATTTTATTACTATTAGTCTGTATTAGCTTAATGCCTAAATAGCTTTCTAAAATTTCTAGTTTACTTCTAACAGTACTTATCTCTACAGCATAAAAATTTTTAACAGCTGTATATGAGCCAAGCTCCACTAATGAAATAAAATATCTAGTTCCTTCAAGAATATTCTTATCAATAACTTCTTTAGTTTTGCCAACACTCATAAATACAACATAAAACACTATTTGAAATATAATATTATAATATCAGTAAAATTGTATTTTTCAGAAAAAAATATAATCATTTAGCACATCTAACAAAATTTAAATTCGTACATTATACAATATATAGACAAATCCAGAATCAGTAACTTTAGTCACTAGAACACTGAAACCATATTTATTAATTGAGTTAAAATACCAAATATACACACCGACAAAAACAGCGTTGCACCAGTATCATAATCACGCCATACTTTTTCAAAATGTTGGCTATATTTTTTGACAAGACCTTTATTAATAGTAAGAATTGGCACGGCTATAAAAGCTGCTGCAAAATATAGTAGAACTGAATAAAAAGGTTTAAAAATCACAAATTCTGAAGATCTATCAAGAGGAATATAAGGGATATAATATATTAAAAATATAACTGCGTTTTCTCTACCAATTATAGCAAAAGACAATCCAACTAACATACAGAATGGCATTAGTATAAAAAGTAAGGATATAATTACAATCTCAACAGTAAATTCCTCATTATATACTTGTATCAGTCCTATATTTATAAATACAGTAGGGATTACAGCCATATATACCAAAACAAGAATTTTTGTAAAATAAACATCCTTATCAGGATTTATAAGATGTTTACATACTGAGTATATAAAAGCTAATGAGATTAAAACGGATATTATATTATATACTAACAGTAGCATGTCTGTAATTACTCTATCTTGGTGCACCGAGCGAGATTTGAACTCGCACGTCCTACGGACACCACCCCCTCAAGATAGCGTGTCTACCAGTTCCACCACCGGTGCAAAAGAGAAATCTTAAAAGTTTATTTAGAGTTAGATTTTGAGCTTTGTTCTGTAGCAGAAGCTGCAGCAGCTTCTTTTTGGTATTGATCATATTGACTAGCAATAGATTTATCTGCATTCTCAGAACTTACAGCTGTTGTAGTTGTAGGCGTTTTACCTAGATAACCTAGAGTAAGACAACATACAAAGAATAGGCCCGTAAAAAATACAGTTGCTTTAAATAAGAAAGAAGCAGCACCTTTGCTACCAAATACAGTATTTGAAGCACCACCACCAAAAGATACTCCCATATCAGCACCTTTACCCTGCTGTAAAAGTACCAATACAACGATCGCTATAGCAGCGATAACATCAATAGTTAAAATTATTTCGTACATATTATATTTGCTTGATTTATTATTTCGTTAAACTCAGAAGCTTTTAGAGATGCACCACCTATCAAACCACCGTCTACATCAGGTAGGCTTAATATATCTTTCGCATTTCCAGCTTTTAGGCTACCACCATACACTATTTTCATATTTTTAGCAAGATTTTGATCTACTTTAGCGACTAATGAACGGATAAATTCATGCGTTTCTTGAACTTGCTCTAAGGATGCCACAACACCTGTTCCAATTGCCCAAACGGGCTCATAAGCGATCACAACTTTTGATAACTGTTCAACAGATAGGTTTTCTAAAATTAATTTTAATTGTGTACTTAAAACCTGCTCTAACTTACCACCTTCTCTATCCTCTAATGATTCACCTATACACACAACCGGCACTACAGATGTGTTTATTATTTTTTCTACCTTTTTGAAAACATCTTGATCAGTCTCGTTAAATAGAGATCTTCTCTCAGAGTGTCCTATCAACAGATAATCACAACCTACATCTTGCAACATATCAGCAGACAATTCACCGGTATAAGCACCATCATCATAAAATGTAATATTCTGTAAACCAACACCTACTTCTTTAGGTAGCTGAGCAATTGTTTCTTTTACATATACGCTTGATGGGAAAACAGCAACAGCAACTTTTAAGCTGTCAAATTCCGCTTGAGAAATACCACTGCAAAGTTCTTTGATACTTGCAGAGTTTCCATTCATTTTCCAGTTACCCATTATTAATTTTTGCATATCTACACCAATTTTGCCTTATACTAATTTTTGTTTTACTTTTTCTACTAAATATTCAGCTTCTTTTGTCGCTAAATCTTTATCATCAGCCTCAACCATTACTCGAAGTACTGGCTCAGTACCCGAAGGTCTTAGTAATACTCTTCCTCTATCAGCTAAACGAGCTTCAACATCTGCAACATCATTTGAAAGTTTTGCTAAATCGTCAGCATTTACTTTTTTAGCTAAAGGTACATTTATTAGAGTTTGTTGCATGAGCTCACCCTGCAGTTTAAACTCAGATACAGGTTTATCTGCTTGTGAGAAAATTGCCAATAATTGTATCGCTGTAAACAACCCATCACCAGTAGTTACAAAGTTTAGATTAATCACATGACCAGAAGACTCTCCACCGATTTTATAACCATGTTTTTTTAGATCTTCCAGTACATATCTATCACCAACTTTTGAACGGATAAATGGAATATTATTTTGTTTGTAATGATTTTCATAACTCATATTTGTCATTTGCGTGCCAACTATTCCATCAGTACCACCACAAATATCACTATGTTGAGCAAGGATATTTAAAATTCCATCACCATCAATCTCTTGAGATTTTTCATCAACAATAATTATTCTATCAGCATCACCATCTAATGAAATACCTAAATCTGCGCCATGCTCTTTCATGGCCTTTTTGATATTGTCCATGCAGGTAGCACCACACTCAACATTGATATTTATACCATCTGGATTAGAGGCAATTGAAACATAATCAATTCCAAATCTATCAAGTAGTTTTTCAAAACTACCAGAAGCTGCACCATGAGCACAGTCAACAACAACTTTGCCTTTATAGCTCACTAACGAACCAAAACGCTTGTAAATATCATCAATATATTCACTAGTTGAATCACTTAGTACTTTATACTCTCCAAACCTATAATCTGTCTGATAAACAAAATCATTATCTATCTTAGCTTCAACTTCTTCCTCTAAAGCATCGTCAAGTTTAAAACCATCAGATGAAAAAAGTTTAATACCATTATCAGTGAATTTATTATGAGAAGCAGTGATAACAAAACCAGCTGCAGCTTTATTTTTAACTGTCATAAATGCAACTACAGGAGTAGGAACAATACCAAGATCTATTACATCAATCCCAGCAGCGTTTAGTCCAGAAATTAGAGCAAACTTTAAGACTCTACCAGAACTACGAGTATCTTGACCAATAACTACAAATTTTGGATAATTTTTATCATTAATTAGAGAGCCAACTGCATTACCTAGTCTTTGTGTAAACTCAGCCGTTATTGTTGAGTTACCTACTTCTCCACGAATACCATCTGTACCGAAATACTTTCCCATCAAAATAACCTTTTAAAATTTTAACAATGCTGAAACATCGTAACCTTCTAAAACTTCTCTACCTGGAAGACCATCAAGCTCCATCACAAATATAAGAGCTGCAACTTTAGCTGGCGTTTTTTCTATAAGTTGGACTGTTGCCTTTGCTGTACCACCAGTTGCTAACAAATCATCAACAATAAGTACATTATCATCTTTAGAAAAAGCATCTTTATGGATTTCTAAACTATCACTACCATATTCAAGATCATAGCTTACACTATACGTTTCTCTAGGAAGCTTTCCTGGCTTTCTGACAGGTACAAAGCCTAAACCTAGAACTTCAGCAAGAGCTACACCAAATATAAAACCTCTACTTTCTGTCCCAGCAATAATTGTTGGCTCAATATTCTTTTGTTTTAAAACTTCTGCCATCGCTTCTGCTGTTTTTCTCAAACCTTGAGGGTCTGCTAATAGCGGAGTAATATCTCTAAAAATAATTCCAGGCTTTGGAAAATCTGGCACAGACGCAATTTTGCTTTTTATGAAATCAATACTCATAGAAAAATACCTTAAGAAAAGTTAAAAGAAAGAAGACTAAACTTGAAGAAGAATTCTATTTGGATCTTCAAGCAATTCTTTAATCATCTTCAAGAATCTTACAGAAGTACCACCATCGATAATTCTATGATCATAAGATAATGCTAAGTACATGATTGGGCGAATCTTAATCTCGCCATTAACAACCATTGGACGCTCAACGATATTGTGCATACCTAAGATAGCACTTTGAGGCGAATTAATAATTGGAGTAGACAGCATAGAGCCATAAGTACCTCCATTTGTAATAGTAAAAGTACCACCTTGCATATCCTCTAAACCAAGCTTACCATCACGACCTTTGATAGCTTTATCAAGTACATCAGCTTCTAACTCTGCTAGATTTTTGCTATCCGTATCTCTCAACACAGGAACAACAAGACCTCTATCAGTACCAACAGCAATACCAATATCAAAGAAGTTATGATAAACAATTTCATCACCATCGATAGATGCGTTTACATCTGGGAATTTCTTAAGAGCCTCTGTAGCTGCTTTGATGAAGAACGACATAAAACCAAGTTTAGTATCATGTTCTTTAAGAAACATATCTTTGTATTTCTTCCTAAGCTCCATAACAGCAGTCATATCAACTTCATTAAAAGTAGTTAAGATGGCGTTAGTCTGCTGTACGTCCACAAGTCTATTTGCAATAGTTTGACGCAAACGAGTCATTTTAACTCTCTTCTCGAATCTAGGCCCTTGCTGTGCAACAGGTGCTTGTTGTGCTGCTCCACTTGGTGCAGTAGCTGCTTTTTTAACATCATCAGATGTTATACGACCTTTTTTACCAGTACCTTGAATATTTGAAGCTGAATCTAAGCCACTTGCATTAAATGCTTTACGTGCTGAAGGAACCAAGTGAGGATCATTACCAGATTCCACTTCTTGTTCTTTTGCTTCAGCTTTAGGTGCAGATGCAACAGCACCCTCTACAATTTTAGCAATCACTTCAGATGATAAAACTGTTTCGCCAGCAGATTTTAATATTTTAGTTAAAGTACCATTAGCAGTTGCTGGAACTTCCATTACAACTTTATCTGTTTCAATTTCTGCCAAGATATCACCTTCTGATACAGCATCACCTTCATTTTTATGCCACTCAGAAACTGTACCATCTGCTACAGACTCTGGAAATACCGGAGCTTTGATATCCATTTCTTGACCAGGAGATGCAACTTCAGCAGTTGTTTCTACTTCACCTGGATCTTGTTTAGTTTCACCTGCAGAAGCATCAGCATCAATATTTGCTAAAAACTCTTCTGAAAGAACAGTATCACCAGCATGCTTCTTGATACCTTTCAAAACACCGCTAGTTGTTGCTGGAACTTCCATTACAACCTTATCTGTTTCAATCTCTGCAACGATATCACCCTCGTTTACAAAGTCACCTTCATTAACATTCCATTGAGCTAATGTGCCATCTGCTACAGACTCTGGGAACATAGGTACTTTTAATTCAACCATTTTTTACTCCTAGTAGTATAATTTATTTTTATATTTCTAAAGCTCTATTAATAATTTCTTCTTGCTGTTTAACATACATTGCATGATAACCTACGGCAGGTGTTGACGATCTTTCTCTAGCAACACATACTAGCTCATGTTTTTTGCCAACTAGTTTCTCAATAAAGTGTCTAATATTATACCAAGCACCTTTATTTTGTGGTTCTTCTTGTAACCATACAACCTTTTCAGCATTTTTATATTTAGCAAATATTTGTGCTAACTCTTCTTGAGGGAAAGGATATAATTCCTCTAATCTTACAACAGCAATATCACCATATTTATCTTGCTTTTTAGTCATAAGATCATAGTAAACTTTACCATTACACAATATAAGCTTCTTAACTTTATCTGCTTTTGCAGTAGCATCATCAATCACAGGCTCGAACTTACCTTTTGATAATTCTGCAATTGATGAAACAGCCATAGGATTTCTTAGCAAGCTCTTAGGAGTCATTACTATCAGTGGCTTTCTAAGAGGTCTTATAACCTGTCTTCTTAAAAGATGATAAATCTGTGCTGGAGTTGTAGGAGTACAAACTTGCATATTCATATTTGCACAAGATGCTAAAAATCTCTCCAATCTCGCAGATGAATGCTCTGCACCAGCACCCTCTTGCCCATGAGGTAAAAGTAGAGTTAAACCTGATAATATACCCCATTTTTCTTCTGCAGCAACAAGGAACTGATCTATCACAACTTGGGCTGTATTCACAAAGTCACCAAATTGTGCTTCCCAAATCACTAACGAATCTGGACTATAACAACTATAACCATACTCAAATCCTAATACTCCATATTCAGAAAGAGTTGAGTCTATAACATCAAAACGAACTTTTTCATTGATATGTTGTAATGGTATATACTCTTTAATTTTAGAATCGGTATTCATATTTTTAACGACAGCATGACGGTGTGAGAATGTACCTCTACCACTATCCTCACCTGATATTCTTACTGGATAACCTTCATCAAGTAAAGTTGCATACGCTAATGTCTCAGCAAAGCCCCAATTTAAAGGAAGTTCACCATTAGCCATTTTAATTCTATCTGTGATTGCTTTTTTAACCTGCATTTGTGCCTTAATCTCTTCAGGCACATCGCTCATTTTAAGAGCTAACTCTTTAAGTGTTTTTTGAGGTATAGCTTTATAAATATACTTAGTTTCTTGATTACCGATATAAGGAAGCCAATCACAGACATTCAATTTGTCTTTAACAGCACTTCTATCTAGCACATCAACAGTAACCTTACCATTATCTAATTTACTACGATAATTTGTATTCATTCTACTAAATAGCTCTGAATCAACAACACCTGCTTTTTGTAATCTCTCACTATATTGTTTTAATGTTGATGGAAGTTTTTTGATAACTTCGTACATTTTAGGCTGTGTACCAGAAGGCTCATCTGTCTCATTATGACCGTTTTTACGATAGCAAACTAAATCAATCACAACATCTTTATTGAATTTCATACGATACTCTAAAGCAATATCCGTAACTTTAAGTACCGCTTCAGGATCATCACCATTAACATGGAAAATAGGCGCATCAACCATCTTAGCAATATCTGTAGAATAATTACTACTTCTATTAACACCAAGAGCACTACTTGTTGTAAACCCGACTTGGTTATTTACTACAAGATGTATAGTACCACCTGTGCCATAAGCTTCTGTTAATGAAAAGCCAAATGTTTCCATTACAACACCCTGTCCACAGAAAGCAGAATCCCCATGAATAAGAACAGGAAGCACTTTACTATGTACATCACCATCAAGCTTATCTTGAATAGCTTTCGCTGCACCCTCCACAACCGGATCCACAGCTTCTAAATGAGATGGATTAAATGCTAATGCAATTTTGGCTTCTTTGCCATCAATGCTTCTATAATTTGAGTATCCCATGTGATATTTCACATCACCTGAAAGACTTTTTTCAGATTGTTTACCTTCGAACTCTTCAAACAACTCTTTAGGATTTTTACCCATCACGTTTACAAGAACATTTAAACGTCCTCTATGAGCCATACCTAGTTGCACAAAGCGTGTAGCATGTTTAGAAACAGATTTTTCAATAATATGTTGTAAAGAAGGAATCAAAGATTCACCACCTTCTAAACCAAATCGTTTTTGTCCAACATACCTAAGAGCAAGGTATTTCTCTAGGCCTTCAGCAGCAACTAGCTGTTGTAGTATCCATTTTTTTTGCTCATTCGAAAAAGATATTGTATCTTCAATTTTTGACTGAAGCCAAAGCTTTTCTTCTTTGTTGCCAATATATCTATATTCATAACCAACGCTTGACTCATATATAGCTTTAGCCTTGTTAATAACATCTTGAAGAGACATAGGTTTGTCGTTTGTGAACTCACCTAAATTAACTTGCTCTGATAAATCGTTTTGTGATAATCCTTGAGCTGATAACTCAAGATCAGAATCTCTTTCAAATTTTGTCAATCCAAGAGGATCAATATTTGCAGACTTATACCCATGAGATCGATATGCTTTAACCAAAGCTCTGGCCTTCAAAGTCACATCATTTTCACCAGCAGTAACAACTGTTGTATTTGTTTTATTTTTTGCTAAATACTTAAACTCATCGACTAAATCTCTATGTACAGTATCTGTTGAGCTAGCTACAGAATCAAAAAAGGATAGCCACTTAGAGTCTATCCCATCATAATTACCTGAAATATAGTCATCATAAATAGATTCAAGATATTCTAGATTACCGCCAAAAAACTGGGTTGTTTCCAGCCATTGACTAAAATCTGGTTGTTGTTTTTTCATATAAACACCCAAAATACTAGGTTTTAATTTTTACACGTTTTTCTTTAATAAAGCTGATCTAATCTTACCAATTGCTTCTGTAGGGTTAAGACCTTTAGGACACACAGAAACACAATTCATAATAGTTCTACATCTAAATAGGCTAAACGGATCTTTCAGATCATCTAATCTTTCTTCTGTTGCAGTATCTCTCGAATCTGCTATAAATCTATATGCCTGTAATAATCCTGAAGGGCCGATAAACTTATCAGGATTCCACCAGAATGATGGACAAGATGTAGTACAACATGCGCATAGGATACATTCGTACAAACCATCAAGCTTAGCTCTATCTTCTGGTGATTGAAGCCTTTCTTTAACAGGAGCTTCTTCATCATTGATTAGATAAGGCTTAACCTTTTCATAGTTCTTATAAAATTGCTTCATATCAACAATTAAGTCTCTAACAACAGGTAATCCTGGCAATGGATTTACTTTGATAGGCTGTTTTAAATCACCTATTGATACAATACATGCCAAACGGTTTTTACCATTAATGTTCATACCATCAGAGCCACAAACACCCTCACGACAAGATCTTCTCATCGCCAATGTTGGATCCTGCTCTTTAATAAGCTCAAGAGCTGTTAAAACTTTAACCCCTTCATTTTCTACTTCTACAGTATATTCATCGTAGTAAGGCTTACTATCAACTTCTGGATTGTATCTATAAATTTTAAATTTAACTTCCATTATATTAAATCCTTGTAATTAGTATTTGCGTTCTGCAGGTTGGAATGCTTTTACTTTAGTTGGAGACATATTTACTCCACGCGAAGATGTTTTATCACCATCTAAGAAATAAATTGAATGCTTCATCCAGTTTTCATCGTCTCTTTCTGGGAAATCAACCCTTGAATGAGCTCCACGTGATTCTTTTCTCTCTAAGGCAGCTTTTGCAGTAGCAACAGCTGTCAACATAAGATTATCAAGCTCAAGAGCTTCTATTCTCATCATATTAAAGATTCTAGAATTGTCTTCTAAAACTGCATTATCCAATCTCTCTCTTAGCTTATACAGTTTTTCAAGACCTTCCTTCATAGTCTCTTCCTGTCTAAATACAGAGAAGTATTGTTGCATGGTCTGTTGAAGCTCTTTTCTAAGTTCAGAAATTTTTTCCTTACAACCTCTCTCTTCAGAAGTATCCCATTTTTTGATTCTAGCCATAGCTTTCTCAACATTATCTTGAGCGACTTCCTTCATTTGCATGCCTTCTTTTAAGCTTTGCTCAGCATGCATACCAGCAGCTCTACCAAACACTACCAAATCCAGCAAAGAGTTACTTCCCAATCTATTAGCTCCGTGAACTGATACAGATGCACATTCACCTACAGCATACAATCCACCAATAACTTTATCTTCACCATTTTCTTGCGTTACAACTTGACCATACTTATTAGTCGGAATACCACCCATCTGATAATGACATGTTGGCACTACTGGAATTGGCTTTTCAACAGGATCAACTCCTGCAAATGTTCTAGCAAGTTCTCTTACTGTTGGTAATTTCTCATCAATAACTTCCTCGCCTAAGTGAGTTAAGTCAAGCCATACACAACTTGAACCGCCAAAAGTATCTCCACGACCTTCCATAATTTCTTGTTGAGAGCCTCGAGACACAACATCACGACACGCAAGATCTTTTGCATTTGGAGCATATCTCTCCATAAATCTCTCGCCATCTTTATTACGCAAGATTCCACCTTCACCACGACAGCCTTCTGTCACCAACACACCAGCACCAGCAATGCCTGTTGGATGGAATTGCCAAAACTCCATATCTTGAAGTGGCAGTCCTGCTCTTAATGCTAGACCCATACCGTCACCAGTATTAATATACGCATTAGTACTAGATTCATAAATACGTCCCGCTCCACCTGTTGCAAGAATTGTTATCTTAGCTTTTAAGAAAACTGTCTCACCAGTTTCAATACATAGAGCAATAACACCAGCAACACTACCATCATCAGCTTTCACTAAATCAACTGCAAACCACTCGGTATAAAAGTCAGTTTTATGTGCCAAATTTCCCTGGTAAAGAGTATGTAACAATGCATGACCAGTTCTGTCTGCTGCTGCACATGTTCTCTCAGCTTGATTAGCTGGATCAAAGTTTCTTGACATACCGCCAAATGCACGCTGGTATATTTTACCATTCTTTAATCTTGAAAAAGGCATACCCATATGTTCAAGTTCAATAATTGACTGTGGCGCATGTTCACACATATATTCAATAGCATCCTGATCCCCAATATAATCAGAACCTTTCACAGTATCATACATATGCCATTTCCAATCATCAGAAGGCAAATCATCATCAAAGTCAACATTACCTAAAGCTGCTGCAATACCACCTTGTGCTGCAACAGTATGTGATCTAGTAGGAAAAACTTTTGACACAGCCGCTGTTTTAAATCCAGACTGTGACAACTGGAAAGCTGCTCTAAGGCCAGCACCACCAGCACCAATAACAATAGCGTCAAATTCTTGTGTAGCTATACTCATAAAAACAACCTCTTAATAGAAAAATAAAACTGCAAACAACCAGAAAAAGCAGAATATATAAACTAAAACAAAACTCAACATCACAAGAGCAGAAGCCCATGCACATTTGATATAATCACCACATATAATCCAAATACCTACCCAAGCATGAAAAAACATTGCCAGGTAAGCCATTAATGTAGCAATTCGAAAAAACATTCCATCAGTAAACAAACCTCTCCAACTATCATAGTTAAGAGAGCCTGCGTGAGACAAGCATAAAGTCTCAACAAGAAGATACCCAAAATAAACAGCTATAATTACAGCCGTAACTCTTTGGACAAAAAAATCTTTAATCCCAGAAGAAGTTAATGAAATTACAGCCATAAGTAAATCCCCCATAAAATAGCTGATAAAACACCTAGCACAATAACAATCAAAGAAGTAGCCTTAGCGACTTTCATACTTTCTCCAAAGCCCATATCCATAATCATATGTCTAACACCTGCGTAAACATGATATGTTATTGAAGAAAGGAAAAGCCAAAAGAAAAAACTAAACCAACCCTGCGTTAAGAAAGCGACCACCTGCTTATATCCAGCTGGCCCTGCTAACGAATAATTCATACCAATAACAGCCAAAGGTATTGCAATAATCAAGATCACTCCTGATATACGATGCAATATAGAGCTTATAGCAGTAATTGGAAAGTTATACGATTTTATTGACATTAAATCAATGTTTGTAAATTTTTTCACGCTCGATGTTCCTCCGAAGCAATTTTCGTATATAAATATTTGGACGTAAACCAATGTCACACAACATTTAATAATATAATTTTGTAACATCAAATTCAAACATTTAAATAAAGTTTTAACTTTAATTTGCTCTTTAAACAAAAGGGTATAACTAAACCAAAGGAGTATCAGAAAAATACCTATTAGCTTTATAAGGTTTTTTTATTTGCAAAAGAGCAATCTTTAGCTTATTATTGGCGTGTAATGGCACTGGGGAAATGTTCCCCATTTTTTATAAAAGTGTCTTTTTATTGCAACCCGTTTGCATTACTTTTTGATCAACTCTTTTACTTGGAGACCATTTAATAATGAGCAAATACGCAACTCTTAAGTATGCAGAAAAAAACATTGAAATAGAATTACCAGTATATTCGCCTAGCCTGGGTAATGACTGCATAGATGTATCATCACTAGTAAAACACGGTGTTTTTACTTATGACCCAGGGTTCATGTCAACAGCTGCTTGCGAGTCAACGATCACGTATATTGACGGTGGAGCAGGAGTCCTTCTACACAGAGGCTACCCTATTGAAGAATGGACAGAAAAGTCAAATTATAGAAGTCTTTGCTATGCTCTAATATATGGAGAACTTCCTTCAGACAAGCAAAGAGAAGCGTTCAGACAAGAAATAGTTTCAAAAATGGCAGTATGTGAGCATGTTAAAGCTGCAATTTCAGCAATGCCTAAACATACCCATCCAATGTCTGGTTTAATTGCAGGAGTAAATGTTCTTGCTGCTGAACATGTTCATAATGGGCAAACAGAAGCACAAGATGAAGTTGCTAAAAACATTGTAGCTAAAATCGCTACTATTGCAGCCCTTGCATATAGACATAGCCAAGGCAAAAACTTCCTTGAGCCTAAATCTGAATATGGTTACGCAGAAAACTTTATCTACATGATGTTTGCTGACGATGAAAATTACAAGCCAGACCCCCTTCATATCAAGGCAATGGATACAATGTTTATGCTCCATGCAGATCATGAACAAAACGCATCGACATCTACAGTTAGACTATCTGGTTCAACAGGGAACTCTCCATATGCTGCAATAATAGCAGGTATAACTGCTCTTTGGGGCCCTGCTCATGGTGGAGCTAACGAAGCAGTCCTTAAAATGTTATCAGAAATTGGAAGTGTTGAGAATATTGAAAAGTTTATTGCCAAAGCAAAAGATAAAGATGATCCGTTTAGACTAATGGGCTTTGGTCATAGAGTTTATAAGAACACTGATCCAAGAGCTACAGCTATGAAGAAAAACTGTGAAGAAATCTTAGGTAAGCTTGGCAATAGTGACAACCCTCTTTTAACTGTAGCAAAAAAACTAGAAGAGATCGCTCTTCAAGACGACTTCTTTATAGACAGAAAATTATTCCCTAATGTAGATTTCTATTCAGGGATTATTCTGAAAGCTATGGGAATACCAGAGGATATGTTTACAGCCATATTTGCTCTTGCTAGAACTTCTGGTTGGATTTCTCAATGGATTGAAATGGTTAATGATCCTGCTCAAAAAATTGGACGTCCAAGACAACTATATACTGGTGAAACAAGCAGAAACTTCTAATTTTCCACCCTACTCACCATTCTTTATTTACTTTCATCTCTCTTTAAACTAGCATTTTACATATATAGAAAATCTCCAAAACAGTAAAATGGCTAATTCTCCAACTCTAATAGAAAAGCTAACCGCTCCTTTTAAACAATCTAAAATGTTTAGTATGTTAATTCTAGGGTACGCATCTGGCTTCCCTCTTATGCTAACAGCCTCTTCATTATTTTTATGGTATAAAGATAATGGAATAGAAACAAAAAACATAGGCTTCTTAACTCTAATAGCTATACCATATACATTTAAATATTTATGGGCCCCCTTTTTAGACAAAATAAGAATAGGAAACTTTGGTCGAAGAAAAGGCTGGATACTATTAACTCAAATAACACTAATGTTATTAATTGCCTTGATGAGCAGATTTTCTCCTGCAAACTCCCCCTTAATCATTGCATTTATTGGTTTCTTAATATGCTTCATATCAGCAACTCAAGATATTGCTATAAATGCATATCAAACAGAAATTTTAACAGAACCTGAGAGAGCTCTAGGGAATGCTGTAGCTGTCATGGGATATCGTGTAGGGATGCTTATAACTGGATCAATTATATTAATAATTGTTGATAAGCTAAACAATAACTGGAATCTTGCATGGCTAATGATTCTACCATTTTTTGCCATCTGTCCATTGTACACACTACTTTTAAAAGAAAGTAAATATCAAGAGACTCCTAAGAGCTTTTTTGATGCTTTCACATCCTCTATATCTGAGTTTTTTACTCGCGATAAAATATCATCCGCGTTAATAATCCTTGCAATTATAGTTACTTACAAACTTGCCGATGCAATTGCATTTTCATTAAATTCAGTATTTTTTGTTGATCTTGGATTTGATAAAACCACCATAGCAGTCTCTTATAAAGCATTCGCTCTTTTTGCATCTCTAGGAGGGCTTATCATAGGAGGCTTAGTTGCAAAAAAAATTGGCATATATAAAAGCTTCTTATACTTCAGCATCATTATGGCGTGTGCTAATTTAATGTATGTTTTACTAGCTGTTGTTGGTAAAAACTATTATCTAATGGTTAGCTCTGTAGCTGTCGAATACTTTTGTGGTGCAATGGGTACAGCAATTCTTGTAGCAATGATTATGAGTTTAGTTAATGTAAAATTTTCGGCCACTCAATTTGCTGTTCTAAGCTCGATTGATTCACTAGGAAGAGTTTTAGTAGGTCCTCTAGCTGGCAATATCCAAGGTAGTTATGGCTGGCAAGGATTATTTATTTTTAGCTTTCTTATCGGCTTATTCATATCAGCACTTATTCTAATATTCAAAAAACGAATAAAGGTAATGGCTAACCTGAAGTAATTTTTCTTACTTATTATCCTTATTGCAAAAAATAAGAGAAAGCATAAAAACAACCCAAGGAAGCAAAAGAACTATCAATATAATATTTTTTGTCATTGCTGATATCTCTAGCCTAGGAAATAAAACAGCTATAAACACTACAAATAAAATAGATAGAACCCCTGCTATAAAAGATATCAAAGGTAAATTCTTTTTTGACATATCTGTATATTCTTATTTAGCAAACTGTTCAGAAACAAATTCCCAGTTTACAAGACTCCACAAAGCCTCAACATACTTAGGTCTAGCATTACGATAATCAATATAATAAGCATGCTCCCACACATCAAATGTAAGTAGTGGCTTTTTATTATCAGTTAACGGGCAACCAGCATTACTAGTAGTTACAATTTCTAATTTACCCTCAGAATTTTTAACTAGCCAAGCCCAGCCAGAACCGAAAGTTGTAACAGCCGCTTTTGAAAAATCTTCTTGGAATTTTTCCATAGAACCAAAAGCTTCAAAAATAGCAGCTTTTAGCTGGCTTGTAGGCTCTGTTTTATTTGGAGTTAAGCAATTCCAGTAAAAAGTATGATTATAAACTTGTGCAGCATTATTAAACATACCACCTGAAGATGTCTTAATAACTTCTTCTAAGTTCTGACCATCATGCTCAGTACCTTCAACTAAGGCATTTAAATTAGTCACATATGTTTGATGATGTTTACCATAATGATATTCAATTGTTTCTTTTGAAATCACTGGCTCTAATGCGTCTGTGCTATATGGTAATTTTGGTAGTTCAAATTTCATTATTCACGTCTCCTTTAATGAGTTGAATTAACTTTAGGCATCTTGATACTATACCCATTTAGTATAATATGCTATCATCTTTTGAGAAAAATTTCTAAACTTACTTGTCTAATTTAAATTACAAAGAGGAAAATAATAATGTACACCCCTGAAGAACAAGATGTAATTAATAAGATCGAAAAACAAATAAAAGATAATGATATCATCCTATATATGAAAGGTTCTCCAAATCTTCCACAATGTGGCTTCTCGGCTCATGCGGCAACAGCTATCAGATCATGTGGTAAACCATTTGCCTTTGTTAATATACTAGAAAATCCGGATATCCGAGCTATTTTACCAAAGTATGCAGATTGGCCAACATTCCCACAACTTTGGGTCAAAGGTGAGCTAATTGGCGGATGCGATATAATTATGGAAATGAATGAATCTGGAGAACTAAAAGAAATTATCGATTCTGTAGAGTAGCTTCCCTTAACTTACTCATCTAATTTTGTCCAAGCATCAGCACCATATTTTCCAGTAGGATCATATGCTTCTTTATTACATAAGCTTGATTCTGGACCAACTTTACATCTATACAGCTCTTTTCCTACGGCAACTATAGTACCTCCTGTATAATCTTCTATTCCATTAGGATATATATATTCAGCTCCTTTTGGTTTAACCTGCTTTTGATCTCTAGACAAATGAGTTACATCATCTGTAATATCTGTCCAAGCCATATACCCTTTTTTAGAAATCGGATCAAATGAGATATTGTTACACAGCTCTAATTTATCCACTCTGCATTCAAACTTTCTATCTCCAGCAACTACAACCTGTTCTTTCTTATAACTACCAATCCCATCAGGATACTTCGGAGTCTCCCCATCCATAATAATACGTTGTTTAGTCTCTTTCTTACTAGTATCTTGATTAATTTCTTCCCAAGCTAGATAACCATGTAAACCATTAGGAATATAACCTCTATCATTACACAACTTAGCTTCTAATGAAGAGATACATTTATATCTTTTACCTTGATAGTTAACTATAGTATTGCCATCATACGAACCTATATTTGCAGGATAGTTAACTATACCTCCTTCGATAGACTCTTGTTTTTTTTCCTCTTGCTCTGCTTCTTTCTTCTGAATACTTTTATTAACAATCTGAGACACTACAGGTGGCAGTGTTATATCAGAAATAGTATCAGTAGTAGCCCACGGCTTATGTGAATAGCCCTGTCCCAAATCACCATCCTTAATTTCTGTAGCATCAAAATCTAGGCTTGAGATAGCAAAACCAGCAAAAGAAGCTTTATTATTTTTCATTAGTTTAACTGTTTCATCAATATCCTGTTCAGATAACACATAAACCATTCCGCTATGAACAGCGCCTTCTGTTGGAGGGATCATAAATACAAGCTTACTTGCTGGAATTTCTAAAGGATTCGCCACTTTATATTTTGGCTTATTTGCATCATAACCATCTTGAGTTGTTAATGCCCATGCTAGAGACGCTAAGAATTTGCCATAACCATCTACTGGTGATATTTTCTGATATTCCCCCTGATCATTCTTATAAAAGCTTAATATACTATCAGCTGCCTTCTCCGAATAAGTGTTTAAGAAAATATAGTTAATATTATTAATTCCTATATCACTTAATAAATCTAAGTACGAACGATTAGTATAAATATTATCTCTACTATTTTTTGCTAACGGTGCAACTATATAGTGCCAATCAGGTGAAAAAGCTAACCAAAAACTTGGATTTTTTTGTTTTAGAGTAGCAAGCATTCTACTAATTTTTTGAGCGGCAATTTTAGAGACTTCTTCATTTTTAGGAATATCAGAATCTGTTAAGTGAAAATTAACTCCATCAAAACCATAATCCTCTACAATCTTAACTAACCCACTCAAATCTATCGTTGTCCAATTTATATGGGAGAATTTTCCTCCAACATCAACTAAAACATGCTTACCTTTTGATTTCATATAGTTTATAAACTGTTTTAGCTGTTCTGGTGTATATATTTTTTCAGAACTTCCATTCTCTTCATTAAAAGTTAAATAAAAGCCTTTACTTCCCGTATAGTTAATATAGCCAACAATTATTATATTATATTTACATACTTGTGGATTCTTATCACAGTATTCTTTATCCTTTGGCATACTAATATCAACAGGGTCTGTATTTATCTGTTGACCAGAAATGTTGTAAGAACTACTCTTACCCCACAAAGGTAATAAACCTGCAACAACAGGACCTTCAATTTTTTTCTCAATTGAAGCACAAACATTCTTATATATACAATTACTTAACTCTCTAGCAAATGCTCCTGAATTATGTTTAGAGTCACCATATAAGTCTGCCGCATAATCTGTATTTAATGACCAACCAGCCATTCCTGCAAACCTAGGTTTGAATTTAAGTTTTTCTAACTGTGGTAACATAAGTCCAACAGCCTCTTCAGTTGTTAAAGACTCTGTAGCATTTGCTTGTGGATGATAAATAGTATTTGTACCCCCAGACACAGAGTTTGTCGGCTCATCAACCACTACTTTTGTTGTTAATGGTATTTTTGAATTTTCTATAATTTTTGAGTAACTATCTGCAATAAAATTTGGATCCGACTCCATAAAAGAATTATACTCTTGAATAAAAAGATAATCTATATTTCCATTTTGGATAGCAGTATCATAATCATTACTTCTGCCTGTTGTAACTAATCTATAATTATTAACCTCAGGCTCTGCTACGATTGCTAAATCATGATCTATCTCTTTTATCTTAGCAGATAGATCATTGATAAAGCTAGGAGAAACAAATTTCTTAATACTATAAACAATACCTTTCATTTTATATTTATGCAGAAATGTAACTATATTATTAGCTAACGTATCAACATCTGCTTGAGACATCCCTTTACCAAAGATCTTAGGGGCTTCCTCACCTCTTTTAACTCCTGGATGAAAAGTATTAGGCACACCACCAACCGCTAAGAGAACTTTCATGCCTGCTTTTTCAGCACGTCGAATCTTATCAACCGCAGTTTGAGATGATATATCAGCATCACTTGATGTATAGAAGCCTATATCAGTTCCGTAAACCTCACCGAAGGCTACTATCACAACATTGTAACCATCATTTTTAGCTTTTTGCATATCTACTCTTGTTGTAGAACCAGGAGTTCGAATATCTAGAAAACCTGCAATCATCCTATCAGGCAGGATATTATTTTTTTGTTCCACATCTGATATCGATGCTGCATTTAGCAAAGAAAATATCGAAGCAAACAAAATCAAAAGAATAAAAGCTTTTTTACACAGTTGTTTCATAATTTATATAAAAAAATAGAATATTAGTCATATTATAAGTAATTTTATATAAATTTGTTAGTAGGTATTGCTTTTCTCTTAAGAAGAAAATATGGAAAATTATGAATAGAAAGTAAACAATAAAGGTTTAATCCTTAGAGTAATATAAACCTTTTGATGAATTAAGAGCTTTTAAACGAGCATCTGCTTCTTTAAGCCTTGTATTAGCTGCCTCAATATCAAGTTTCGATGCATCAGGATTCTTAAGTGCTTCTTCTGCTCTTGCTCTAGCTTTTTCTGCTTCTGCTTGATTTAAGTTTTCAGCTCTTTCCATATCGTCTACCATGATCGTTACACGAGTTGGAGTAACTTCGACTATACCTCCAGAAACATATAAAACATCTGTATGCTCATCTTTTCTAACATTTACCACACCAGCAGGCATAGTAGATAGTAGTTCAGTATGTCCATATGCTATGCCCATTTCACCAGCCGAACCACGAAGGCTAACCATATCGGCTTCGCCTTTGAAAACTGATCCAAGGGGACTAACAACATCGACTTGTAGATAATTTTTTGTCATATCTAAATACCCTATTTATAGAGTTTTTGCTTTCTCAATAGCTTCTTGGATTGATCCAACCATATAGAAAGCCTGCTCTGGTAAGTGATCATATTCACCATTAACAATAGCTTTAAAACTAGCAACAGTATCTTTCAAAGATACAAATTTACCAGGATTACCAGTAAATACTTCTGCTACATGGAACGGTTGAGATAAAAATCTTTGAATCTTACGCGCTCTATCTACAGTTTTCTTATCTTCATCAGATAACTCATCCATACCAAGAATTGCAATAATATCTTTCAACTCTTTATATCTTTGTAGTACTTTTTGCACAGAGCGAGCAGTTTCATAATGCTCCTGTCCAACTACTAAAGGATCTAATTGTCTAGATGTAGAATCTAATGGATCTACCGCAGGGTAAATACCAAGCTCAGCAATTTGACGTGAAAGTACAATTGTAGCATCAAGATGCGAGAACGTAGTTGCAGGAGATGGGTCTGTTAAGTCATCTGCCGGTACGTATACAGCTTGTACTGAAGTAATTGATCCAGTCTTAGTAGAAGTAATACGCTCTTGTAAAGCACCCATTTCAGCTGCTAGCGTCGGTTGATAACCTACTGCTGATGGCATACGCCCTAAAAGAGCTGATACTTCTGTACCTGCTAATGTATAACGATAAATATTATCAATAAACATTAATACATCACGTTTCTCATCACGGAAGCCTTCTGCAATAGTAAGACCACTAAGAGCTACTCTTAGTCTATTTCCAGGTGGCTCATTCATCTGACCATATACCAGAGATACTTTATCTAGTACATTTGAATCTTTCATCTCATAGTAGAAATCGTTACCTTCACGAGTTCTTTCACCAACACCTGCAAATACAGAATAACCACTATGTTCTTTTGCAATGTTGTTAATAAGCTCCATCATAGTTACAGTTTTACCAACACCTGCACCACCAAATAGGCCTACTTTACCACCTTTAGCGAACGGACAAATAAGGTCAACAACTTTAATACCTGTTTCTAAAATCTCAGTACTTAATGCTAATTCATCATATGCAGGAGGAGTCTGATGGATTGATCTTGTTTCAGAGTGCTCAATTGGACCAGCTTCATCAATTGGTTCACCTAAGACATTCATAATACGTCCTAATGTACCTTGACCAACTGGTACTGAAATAGGCGCATTAGTATTTTTAACGTCCATACCTCGTCTAAGACCATCACTTGACCCCATAGCAATAGTACGCACTACTCCATCGCCAATCTGTTGTTGTACTTCTAGTACTAAACCTGTCTCTTCTACATTTAAAGCATCGTATACTTTTGGTGTGTTATCGCGAGAAAACTCTACATCAATAACAGCACCAATTACTTGAACAATTTTACCTGTACTCATTTACCTCTCCTAAACTGCTGCCGCACCTGAACAAATTTCTGCAAGCTCTTGAGTAATCATAGCCTGTCTTACTTTATTATAATCTAAATTCAACTGATCAATAATATCACTAGCATTGTCAGTTGCGTTTTTCATAGCTAACATACGAGCAGCTTGCTCACATGCAGCATTTTCCAATATAGCACCTCTAACTTGAGCTTCGATATACCTAATACATAAAGCATTAAGCACTTCTTCAATATCACGCTCATAGATATAGTCCCAATGTCCTTTTGAAGCCTGCTCTTTATTTGCTTTAACTTCTTCATCTGTAAAGATATCTTGAATTGGAAGTAAAGTCTGTAATCTCGGCTTTTGCTTGATTGTACTTACAAATTGGTTACTACTCATATAAAGTCTATCAATTTCACCGTTTGTATACTTATCTAGCATAACCTTAACAGCTCCTCTAATAGCCTTGATACTTCCTTCTTTATCTTTATCATTATAGTGCGCTGTTGCAACAACATTCACGCCTTTTAACTTAGTAAAGAAAGTTTCTGCTTTAGAGCCAATAACACAAATATCAATTTCAATTCTATTATCTATATCTTTTTTGATATTTTTTAAGACGTGTTTGAAAAGATTTATGTTAAGACCTCCACAAAGCCCTCTGTCTGTAGATGTAACAATATAGCCAGCTCTTTTAACTTCTCTATCAAATAGATAAGGATTTGGATAATCTATACTTGCAGCTGTAACATTTTTGATAATAGTATTTGCACTTTCAACATAAGGGCGCACGTTATTCATTTTAACGATAGCTCCTCTCATTTTACTAGCTGCAACTAGTTCCATAGCACCTGTGATTTTTTGCGTATTTTTAACACTGGCTACTTTAGAACGTATTTCTCTAGCGTTAGACATAGTCTATACTCCTACTACCAAGCTTGGTTTGCTTTACAGTCTTCAACAATTGTTTTTAACTTATCTGCAATCTCAGCGTCATACTTACCTGTTTCATTAATTTCAGCAATTACATCAGCATACTTATCTTCTGCTAATGCGTGAAGTGCTGATTCAAACGGAATAACCTCTGATACTTCAAGACTATCTAAATAACCATTATCCGCAGCATATAGAGATAAAGCCATTAACGCGACAGATAGTGTTGAGAACTGCTTCTGTTTAAGAAGCTCTGTCACTCTTTGACCTCTACTTAATTGCGCTCTTGTAGCTTCATCAAGATCTGAAGCAAACTGAGAGAATGCTTCTAGCTCTCTAAACTGTGCAAGTGCTAAACGAATACCACCACCTAGTTTTTTAATAATCTTAGTTTGTGCTGAACCACCTACACGTGATACAGAGTTACCTGGGTTAATAGCAGGTCTTAGACCAGAGTTAAACAGATCTGTCTCTAAGAATATTTGTCCGTCAGTAATTGAAATCACGTTTGTTGGTACAAATGCAGAAATATCTCCCGCTTGTGTTTCAATAATAGGTAAAGCAGTTAAAGAACCTGTCTTACCTTTAACTTCACCATTTGTAAATTTCTCTACATACTCTTCATTTACTCTTGCTGCTCTTTCAAGAAGTCTTGAGTGAAGATAGAATACATCACCAGGATATGCTTCACGTCCAGGCGGTCTTCTTAATAATAATGAAATCTGTCTATATGCCCATGCTTGCTTAGTTAAATCATCATAAATGATAAGTGCATCTTCGCCACGATCTCTAAAGTACTCACCCATAGAACAACCAGCATATGGTGCAATATATTGTAAAGCTGCAGAATCAGAAGCTGTAGCAGCAACAATTATAGTATGCTTCATCGCATCATGCTCTTCAAGCTGTCTTACAATATTTGCAATTGTAGAAGCTTTTTGACCGATAGCTACATAGATACATTTAACACCAGAATCTTTCTGGTTGATAATAGTATCAACAGCAATAGCAGTTTTACCAATCTGTCTATCACCAATAATAAGCTCTCTTTGACCTCTCCCAATTGGAACCATTGAGTCAATAGATTTGATACCTGTTTGTAATGCTTGATCTACTGATTTTCTCCAAATAACACCTGGAGCAATTTTTTCAATTGGAGATGAATGATCTGTTTCAACTTCACCTTTACCATCAATTGGATTACCTAAAGCATCAACAACTCTTCCTAAAAGAGCTTCGCCAACTGGTACTTCTAAAATTCTACCAGTACAATATGCCTTATCACCTTCTTTAATATGCTCATACTCACCTAACACAACTGCTCCTACCGAGTCAGTGTTCAAGTTAAGAGCTAAACCATAAACATCACCTGGCAACTTAATCATTTCGCCGGCTGTTACATCATTTAAACCGTATATAGTAACAATACCATCAGCAACGCTAACAATAGTACCTTCCGATTTAAGCTCAATTGAATTATCGAACTTTTCAATTCTTTGTTTTATTAAACCACTTATTTCTGATGGACTTAATTGCATAAGCTCACTTCCTATAATTTATGATAACAAAATACTTTTTAATTTCTCTAAGCGACCAGATACAGAATCATCTATAACTGTGTCACCAACCTTTATTATTGCTCCACCAATAATGTCTTTATCAACACTCACTTTCATTGATATAGAGCAACCAAACCTTTTTTCCAAGCTTGATTTTAAGCTATCAAGTAGCTCTTTATCGGCTTTATATGCCAACGTAACTTCTGCTGATTTTTTACTTTTATGCTCATCGGCAATAGCTTCAAATTGTTGAGCTATCACAGCCATAATTTGTAATCTTTTATTCTCAGCAATTAACGTGAGGAAGTTCGCGAAGTTTTCATCAACATTTTCAGCAATAGCTTTAACTATATCTAGCTGTGAAATAACAGGGTTAGAAACAACACTTACAAATACATCACTTTCAACAAGTTGGCTTAAAGCCTTCAACTGACTAGACCATGCTGTCAAAGCTTTGTTTTCACTTGCAAACTCAAAAGCAGCTTTTGCATATGGTTTTGCAATCACATTTAGACTTGCCATGTATCCTACCTTTTACACTTTAGCTACAAAATCTTTTAAAATTTCATTGCCAGTTTGTTCGTCAACTTTTGCTGAAATAATCTTACTAGCTCCAAGCATTGCAAGATCAACAAGCTCTTGTTTAAGCTCTTCTTTTGCCTTGATCTTTTCTTGCTCTATCTCAGCCATAGCCATGCTCTTGATCTTATCAGCAGCAGCAATAGCTTCTTCTTTTGCTTGCTCATCTACTTTATGAGCTCTAACGTAAGCATTCTCAACTATTTCAGTAGCTTTAGCTTTAGCTTCACGTATAACTTCAGCAGACTGCCTTTTAGCGACTTCTAATTCTCTAGAGGCTCTATCAGCTGATGCTAAGCCTTCAGCTATCTTTTCTCTACGCTCTTCTAAAGCTTTACGTAGCGGCGGCCAAACAAACTTCATCGTAAACCCGACGAAGATTGCAAATGTTATCATCTGGCCTATTAGGGTTATATTAATATCCATCTACTTATCCTTTAGATAATGAAACTTATGATTTTTTAATTAAGCACCGATTACTTTTTGAGCAGCATCTACTAAGCCAGGGATTGCTAATGGGTTTGCATAAAGAACTAAGAAACCAATTGCAATTGAAATTGCTGCGAACGCATCTACGAAAGCCGCAACGATGAACATACGACCTAATAACATACCACCTAATTCTGGCTGACGAGCAACACCTTCTAGATACTTACCACCTAGAACACCAAAACCAACTGCAGTACCTAGAGCTGGTAAAGAAATTAATAAAGCAACCGCTATAGCAGTTAAACCATTTAAATTTCCTAAAACCTGTAAAGACATATCCATTTTATTTCTCCTGTTTTATTTTAAAGATTTATTTTTAGGTTAGTTAAACTTAGTGAGCATCCTGTGCCATATTCAAATAAACAACAGTCAACATCATAAATACAAAAGCTTGTATTAAAACGATTAATATATGAAATATTGCCCATATCCCGCCAAGTGACCACTGGAACCACCAAGGAAGTAAAGCAATAAGAATAAAGATTAGTTCACCGGCAAAAATATTACCAAACAAACGTAACGATAACGAAACTGGTTTAACAACTTCATCAATTAATCTGAAAAAGATATTTAGTGGAAATAACCATATACCAAAAGGAGCACTCAAAATCTCTTTTACTAAACCAAAACCTTTTGCTTTGATATTATAGAAAACCACCAAGAAGAATACTGCTATTGACATAGCAAATGTAACATTTGGATCAGCTGTAGGCACTACTCTAAAGTACGCTTCATGACTATCTGTAAAGAAGCTGATTAGCCAACCAAATAAATCAACCGGCAGTAGATCCATAAGGTTCATAAGAACAACCCAAACAAATATAGTAAGAGCAAGAGGGGTCACAAAATCTCTCTTATGATCATAGTTTTCAGCAACCATGCCATCCATCCATTCCCACATAGCTTCAACCATATTCTGAAACTTACCAGGAACTCCTGAATTAGCCTTTCTCGCCGCAACAAGCATAGCAAAAATAAATGCCACACCCAACACAATACTCACTAAAAGCGAATCAACATTAAGCTGCCAAAAAGAACCTTCACCTAAGCTTACTTGCCAATGATGCAAGTGGTGCTGAACATATTCAGTAGCTACCTGAGAGCCTGCCTCTGTATTTGCCATTACTTTCCCACCAGTATAATAATTTATATTGTTTATTAAATATACAAAAACAAGCCTATCTAGTCTTTTTAAACAAGATAGGCACAAAACATACGACTAATTGTAGCAAAACTAATCCAAAAATGTAAGAAAATAATTTAGGTTTTACATAAATTGCTAACACTATTGTAGCTAATGCAACAACACTCAATTTAAGAAGTTCACTAAAATAAAATATTATGATTTCAACACCTGGTGAAAACTGCTTATTGATAAAAAGCCTAAAGAAAAATACAAAGTTTGCTAAAAACATTATTAATGAGCCCAATAAAAATGAATTAGCATATATGCCCCCATAAGGCACAAATACAATCAAGTACCCCACTATAACTAAAGCAACCTGAATCCAGACAAATCTTTTACTATCAATTTTTATGTTTGCTAGCATGACTCAATATATTTTAAAAAAGTTGGAGTTATCATATCAAAAAACAATATATTAGCAAAGAAAAAGCGTATAGTCTTGAAATACAACGCTCCTAGACATAGAATTAAGCTTTATAACCACTTGCAATTATTAATATTATAAATTATGACAAAGATACACAACATAAAAGGTTATGCCTGGATAATAATAGTACTGAGCTCTTTTTTGCTATTTGACAAATACGTAATGCAAGTTTTCCCAAGCTTAATTACTGACGACATGATGTCAAGTTTTGGTACAAATGCTACCCAAACAGGAGCATTAGGTTCTGCATTTTTCTGGTCAATTATCGTTTGCCAGCTTTTTTTAGCAGGACCAATTATTGATAAGTTTGGTTTTAGACTTATTAGCCCAATATCTATAACCATATCAGCTACTGGTGTAATACTTTTTGTAGTTTCAGCCAATCTTAGCAGCTTAAGCATGGCATATATAGCACGTATAACTACAGGTATGGGAGTATCTTTTGCCACAATTTCATACTTAAAAGCCGTATCAGTATGGTTTGAACCACGTAAATTTGCCTTTGCAGCAAGCTTTTTAGCAACAGCTGCAATGATTGGAGCCCTTTGTGCGCAAGCGCCTTTAGCGTATTTAATAAATATCTGTGGTGACTGGAAAATGGCGATGCTACTATTTTGTGTAGCTAGTTTATTTATTGCCGTTGTTTACTATATTGTTGTCCGTGACTTCAATCCTCAACAACCTGAAGCTAGCAATCCAAGCAATCAACTAAAAACTTTAGATGCCTTAAAAGAAGTAGTTAAAAATAAAAACAACTGGCTACTAACATTTTATGTTGGTTTAAGCTTCACAGCAGTCGATGCTTTTGCAGGGTTTTGGGGCAACGCTTACTTTAGAGAAGCCTACCATATTTCAAAAGAGCAAGCAGCTACTATAATTTCAATGATTTTTATAGGTATGGCTATAGGTTCACCAATTATTGGTAAACTATCTGAAATTTTAGATAGTAGAAAAGGAGTGATGATTGTATTTCATATTATTGGAACAATCGCGTTAAGCATAGTTCTACTTACTAAGACTAGCGCTACCACGTCAGCAATCTTACTTTTCATATTTGGATTATGTCTAGGGATTTATATGCTTTCTTTTGCAATTGGTAACCGTATTAATCCTATTATAATCACAGCAACAGTTGCTGCTTTTATTAATACAGGTGAACCTATTTTAGGTGCGATTTTTGACCCATTAATAGGTTATTTTTTAGATTGGTCATGGACAGGGCAATACATCAATGAAGCTGGCAAAGTTGTTTCTCAACATGTTGCCAACTCTGATATCAAGTACTATGAGCTTAGCTCATATCATTTTGCATTCACTACTCTTGTTGCGAGTATGATAGCATCTCTTGTAATACTGGTAATGATTAAAGATACTAATGACTAATTTAATTAAGAAACTGTTCAAATCTAGTATCTAACTTAGCCTCTACGGATATTTTTTTCTGTTGTTTCTCATCAAAAAACTCTAACTTGCCAGCATGAAGCAGTAATTTATCAATTCCTTTTTTAGCTAGTAGCTGATCTTTGTCTGCGAAGCCGTATTTTTTATCCGCAGCAATTGGGTGTCCCATAGCTTTTGTATGTACCCTAATTTGATGAGTTCTACCAGTTTCAAGTTTAATTTCAAGAATGCTAAACTCCCCCACTCTTCTAACTGATATAATTTTTGTTAAAGCTTTCTTACCGTCCACTCTATCTACACGAACAATTCTTTGACCATCTTTTGTCTCTGTTCTTTTAAGTGGTAAATCTATCTCTTTTGTTTTCTCATCCCAATGCCCATGAACAATTGCATAATAAACTTTATTAACTTTCCTTTCTTTAAAAATATCAAAAAAATAAACTAGTGAACTATGTTTCTTTGCTAGAAGCACACAACCAGATGTCTCTTTATCTAGCCTGTGAACTAAATCTAAACGCCTAGCCTTAGGTCTTAGTTGTCGTAGTCTCTCAACTAAACCAGAATTTACACCTGATCCGCCATGCACTGCCATTCCAGATGGCTTATTTACAATGATATAGTCATCATTTTCATAAAGTATTCTTTGCTCAAGAAAGTCTAAATGATTTTGAGAAACCTTAATTTGCTCCTGCTGCTCTTCTAGTGAAAATGGTGGAACTCGAACAATATCTCCAGCACTAACGCGAGAAGTCTGTTTAACTCTTTTTTTATTTACACGTAGTTCGCCTTTACGAATCCAACGATAAATTAAAGACTTAGGTAAACGCGAAAATTTGCCAATTAGAAAATTATCAATACGCTGATTTACAACATCATCAGAAACTTCTAAGAACTGAACTTTATTCATTAGAAGCTCCAAAAGCTGAGTTTTGCATATCATTTAATCTACTTATTGTTCTTTGAAATTGAAACCTTAGTTTTTCACCTTGATATATTTCTTTAAAATCATTATTTGCCAAGATAATAACCTTTTTGTTCTGATCATAAAATTCATCTATTAAAGCAATAAATCTCCTTGCCATATCCTCATTATATTCATCAAAACCTGTAAGATTATAAATAAATATTTGCTGATATCTTTTACAGAGTTCTATATAGTCATGAGAACTACGCCCAGCTCCGCAGATCACCTTAAAGTCAAAACATACGTCTTTATAACTCAAAAGCATTGTTGGAATGTCTCTCGAGAGTACCTGAATATTAAAATCTTTATCAAAACCAGAGTTCCTCAAAAAGAACTTGTCAAAAAAGTTTTTACGATTTTGCTCATTATAAGGATATAAATAGTTCAAATGCTCAGTTGGCAATCTAAATCTATAATCCACTCCAGAATCTAAATTTAAAACATCAACATTTTCCAACAATACATCAATAGCCGGTAAAAACATTTCTCTTTGTAAACCATTTTTATATAAACCACGAGGCTCTATATTTGAAGTTGCTACTAACACTACGCCTAAGCTAAAAAGTTCTGTAAAAACATTCCCTAAAATCATAGCATCCGCAATATCTTCAACAAAAAATTCATCAAAGCATATAACTTGTGTTCGCCTTGCCATATCATAAGCAACTCTTGATATAGGGTTTTTTTTACCCTGATATTTTCTTAGTTGAGTATGGATATCTTTCATAAAGTGAGAAAAATGCTGACGTAATTTCTTTTCTGTAGGGATATTTTCATAGAAAATGTCCATAATAAAAGTCTTACCACGACCAACTCCTCCCCACATATAGAGGCCTTTGATCGAAGGATAAAAAGATTTTTTAAAAAAATTAAATTTTGATGTTTTTTTTGAGTTTACCTGATCAATTATTTCTTGTAGATCTTTTACAGCTTCTATTTGTAAAGAATCAGCCATCAAGCCTAACTCTTTAACTTTTTGTAAGTAAACCTGCTCAAGATTCATATTACTTCACTTCTTTATCTTTTACCAAAATTAATAAGAAAAATGATACTACCATACTAAATACAAGTATTAAAAACGCATTATGATAAGCGCTTACATGAAAATATCTATGCGCACCCTCTGTCATAACATTTGAGATATGATTATGTACATCAATATATTGTCCTGTCCAAGTCAAATCTAATAAGTGACCTATCAGAGGATCAAATAAAGCTCCCAACAAAGGCTCTCCAGTATTAATTAAAGCTGCAACAGTAGCTGCTACGATTATTGGGTTAATACGGTTTCCAATAGCAAATGCAAGCATATATACACCTAAACAAAAACCAAAGATAAATAGTAAAATACCTGAAACAGCTGGAGTAAGCTTAAACTGTAAAACCAAAGCCAACGATATTGTAGCAACAATATGAAAAGCCACCATAATACCAACACGATTATCAAATTTTTCTGAAAGTTTACCTATTACAGGAGACCCTATTGCTAGACCTAAAAACATCATTGATACAATATATGAAGCTTCTTGTACATTTATATGATACAACTCTCTAAAATAATTATTTCCCCAAATACCACCAAAAACATCAATTGTTGTAAAAGTAAGGCCTGTATACAAGGTTAAATACCAATTGTTTTTATTAAGCAGGACTTTCTTGATTCCTGCAAGAGTGCCTGTATCTGAGGTTGCTTTATTAATATCAGAGGCATGAGGGTTATAATCTCTAACAAGCGCCAAATATAACAAAGCAATAAAAATACTAAAAATTGCGTAACTAATTAGCGCACTATGCCAAGATCCAGTAAGCTTGATAAGATAAACTAAAGGCACTTGACCAAGCAATGCGCCTGTCATGGCTGCAGTCATCAAAAAACTACAAACAAAAGCAAATTTACGAGGGTCAAACCACACAGCAGCAGCTTTTATATATCCAACCGTTGCAAAAGATGCTCCTATACCTATCATTAATCGCGATACACAACCTAATGCAAAACTATGAATATCTGCGGCTAATACAAACAACAACAGTCCTACAGCAGAAAGAATTAGCGAAAAAAAACTAACCTTTCTAAAGCCCAACTTATCAATAATTGGCCCAGCTACAAAAAACTGACAAAAAACCACAGACCACAGAAACAATGATACCATTGCACTCATTTGTGTAGCATTAATTGAAAAACTACTCATCAGTTCATTGGCGATCAGACTCGGTGAAACATTCATTATATACTTATCTATTAATAAGAATGAGCTTAATGCAACTACTATCCAAGCGTAGCCTTTAATATTATGTAATTTCATTTATTCCTTTTTCACATTTCTAGAAAATTAACCAACTCAGCAAAAGAAACTTGCTCTTGCGATTTATCTTGCTGTAAGTATTTTATACCAGCAGTTTGATTATCCAACTCATCTTGACCAATAATTACAGCGATTTTTGCATCTGATTTATCAGCTTTTTTAAATTGTGATTTAAAGCTACCAAATTTTAGATCCATATCAACTTTTAAATCAGGAAGTTCTGAACGAATAGTATCAACTACAGCCAGTGACTTATGTAACTGCTCCTTATCTAGGATAAAGAACACATCACAGACATCTTTTTGATTAGGTAATTTTCCCAAATCTTCCAACAATAAAAGCAACCTTTCCATACCAATTGCAAAACCAATTGCTCCTGCTTTTTGACCACCAAGGTTCTCTAGTAAGCTATCATATCTACCACCCGCACATATTGCACTCTGGGCACCTAGCCTGTCTGTAGTCCACTCAAAAACCAAGCCACTATAGTAGTCTAGACCTCTAACAAGGTTTTGATTAATTTTATAATTAACGCCTAAAGCATCTAGATATTCACAAGTTTGTTTAAACCTTGCTGTTAACTCTTGATCTATAAAATCAATTAACTTAGGAGCATTAATTAAAATATCCTGTGTTTTCTCAACTTTTGAATCTAGAATCCTAAGCGGATTTTTATCTAACCTTTTGATTGAATCTTCATCTAGCTCAGTATGATAAGGCTTCAAATAATCTAACAATGCTTTTGTGTATTGTTGTCTGTTTTCAGCAGAACCAAGACTATTTATCTCAAGTGTTACAAACTCAGAAATACCAAGCTCTTTGAAAAGACTCCACGCTACTGATAAAATCTCCAAATCTATCGCAATGCTATCAAAGCCATAAGCCTCGACACCTAGCTGATAAAACTGTCTATAACGCCCTTTTTGCGGCCTTTCATAACGAAACATTGGACCACAATACCAAAGCTTCTGAGTTTGTCCTCTATTAGCTAGACTATTCTCGATAACCATCCTAACACAGCCAGCCGTTCCTTCTGGTCTTAAGGTAAGACTATCACCATTTCTATCTTGAAAGTCATAAGTTTCTTTTGAAACAATGTCGGAAGTCTCTCCAACACTTCTATGAAAAAGTTCGCTTTTTTCTAAAATAGGCAATCTTGTTTCATTATAGTTGTAATTATCTAAAATAGATTTTATTTTTGACTCTAAGAATTGCCACTTACGGCTTTGGTCTGGCAGAATATCATTAAAACCACGAATAATAGTAAGTTTACTCATACGAGTTTACCTTAATTTTTCAACTTTGCTTTCTTTCTCACCATCTTTATAGTTTTCTTCTAGTGACTTATCATCCTGCTTAATTATCTTAGAGTCTGCATCTAAGGCTTGCTGGATCTTATCCTCCATTTCCATACCATAGTCAAGTGAGCTATCGTAGATAAACTTAAGATTTGGCACTATTCTTAAACTCAAAGATTTTGCTATTGATGATCTAAAAAAGCCCTTTGATTTCTCAAATGCTTTTGCAATATATGCACTATCTTCAATTGCTAAACAAGTATAATAAACTTTTGCATAAGATAGATCTTTAGAAAGGTCTATTTCTGTAATAGTTGCTGTAGCAAGCTTAGGATCTTTAATCTTTGTACGCAACAATAGCGATATTACCTTTTGCAGCTCACTAGCAACTCTTTGTACTCTACCTTCTGCAGCCATAATTATAACTCCTTAGCAACCTCAATAACTTCAAATACCTCAATTTGGTCACCTGCTCGTACATCGTTGTAATTTCTTACACCAATACCACATTCCATGCCTTTTTTAACTTCATTGGCATCATCCTTAAATCTCTTAAGTGATTCAAGACTACCTTCATAAATAACAACGTTATCTCTTAGGACACGAATTGGATTTGTACGTTTAACAGATCCTTCAATAACCATACAACCAGCAATTGAACCAAATTTAGAAGACCTATAAACTTCTCTAACTTCAGCAATACCAATAATTTGCTCTTTCATCTCTGGAGATAGAAGACCTGTCATTGCTTTTTTCACATCATCTATTAAATCATAAATAATATTATAATAGCGAAGTTCTACACCATCAGTTTCAGCAAGTTTCTTCGCAGCACCATCAGCACGGACATTAAAACCAACTATTACAGCAGTCGACGCAACTGCTAGAGTAACATCAGATGATGTAATACCACCAATACCGCTGGCAATAATATCAACCTTAACTTCCTCTGTAGAAAGCTTAAGCAATGACTCTCTAATAGCTTCAACAGAACCTTGAACATCACCTTTAAGGATAATTTTTAGTACTTGTTGCTCACCTTCTTTGCCCATACTGCTAAACATGTTAGATAACTTAAGAGCTTGTTCTTGAGCAATTTTAGCTTCTTTTTGCTTTTGTGATCTCTGAGATGCAAGCTCTTTAGCTTTTTTCTCATTTTCAATCACAACCATCTCATCACCTGCAGCAGGTACACCAGATAAGCCTAGAATTTCTACTGGAGTTGCAGGACCTGCAGCTTTAATTTTGTTGCCAAGATCATCATGCATCGCTCTAACTCTACCATACTCGGTACCACACAAGATATTATCACCTTGATTAAGCTTACCATTTTGTACAAGAACTGTAGCAACTGGACCACGACCTTTTTCTAAGCGAGACTCCACAACCACACCTTCAGCTGGTCCCTCAGCAAAAGCTTCTAATTCTAAAACTTCTGATTGTAATAAAACTGCATCCAATAGATCAGTAATACCTTCGCCACTCTTAGCAGATACATTAGCAAACATTACATCACCACCCCAAGATTCTGGAATGACGTCTCTTTGTGCTAACTCACCAGTAACTTTATCAGGATCTGCTTCTGGTTTATCAATTTTGTTCACAGCAACAACGATTGGTACACCCGCAGCTTTAGCATGTTGAATAGCTTCTTCTGTCTGAGGCATCACACCATCATCTGCCGCAACTACTAAAATTACGATATCTGTACTTTTAGCACCACGCGCACGCATTGATGTAAACGCTTCATGTCCTGGTGTATCTAAGAATGTAATAGAACCCTTATCTGTTTTAACAGAATATGCACCAATATGCTGAGTAATACCACCAGCTTCACCAGCCACAACTCTTGCTTTACGGATATAGTCAAGTAAAGATGTTTTACCATGATCTACATGCCCCATAATAGTTACAACAGGAGCTCTAGTAATTTGTTTATGTGCACTTCTATCAACTGTTGTTACAGCTTCTTCAAGAGCATTTTCATTATGAAGTGTATACTTATGACCCATTTCTTCAATAATCAAAATAGCAGTATCTTGATCTAATGATTGATTAATAGTTGCCATTACGCCCATATTGAAAAGCGCCTTAACAATTTCAGCACCTTTTACAGCCATTCTTTGAGCAAGGTCACTAACTGTAATACCTTCATGTATTTCTACTGTTTTAACAGCACTTTCAACAGGCTTTGTGAACTCTTGTCTTTTAACTCTAGGAGCTTTTAGTTTACCTTTTTTAGAACCAAATTCATCAAAAGAGTCCATATCTCCAGCAAGCTGTGACAACTGTCTAGGATTAGCTTTCTTAAATCCTTTACCACCAGTTTTTTTCGCCTTTGATTTTCTTTCTTCTTCTTCACGCTTAAACTTAGTATTAGTAGTTTTAGAGTCAGAAAATACTTTTTTATTAGTTTTTTTCTTTGACTTAGATGCAGAATCACCCTCAGAACTCTCTTGCTTATCAATCTTTGGAGCAACAACTTCTGGCATAGATGTAATTTTAAAACCACTAGCAGCAGGTTTTTTTGCTGGCTGCTGTGATTGAACACTTTCTACATGTTCTTTTTTTACTTGAGGATTTTGAGCTTTTTCTTTTACCTGTTCCGCTACTTTTGTCTCAACACTATTAGATGACTCTGGCATAGATTGAGCTACCTCTTCAACAGTAGCTTTAACAAGTTGCTCTTCTTTAGCAGGTTCTTCTACTTTTTTAGCTACACGTCTCTTTTTCTTAACAGAAACATTGATTTTATGCTTACCATCTAACTTAACTGTAGTTGTTTTTTTTCTAGCTGCTGAACTTTTTGCACTATTTATTTTTTCCAACAAAGTTTTCATCTCCGCTGGAGTTAGAGTGTCTTTATCACTTGACTTATCTATACCAAAAGACTTCAGCTGTTTTATTAACGTATCTACTTCTTTATTCGTTTGTTGTGCCAGTTGGCCAACTGTAATATCTGCCATTTCCCTCTCCTTTGTACTTACTTTATATGCGTACTTTCCTATTCAAACCAAGGAGCTCTTGCCTGCATAATTAAATCTGTTGCTTTGTCTTCTTCGATAGTCACAAGTTCAAGTAACTCATCAACAGACAATTCTGCTAACTCTTCCATTGTTGAAATGCCTTTTTTAGCTAACTCGCCTGCCATTTCTTCAGTCATGCCTTGCATATTTAATAGATCTTCTGCAGGCTCACCTCCTAATGCTTGAGACAACACTGCTGCCTTAGCTCTTTCCTGAAGCTCATCTACGACTTCTTCATCAAAACCTTCTATCTCTAGAAGTTCTTCTTTATCAAGGTATGCAAGATCTTCTAATGTCTCAATACCTTCTTCAATTAAGACTAATGCAAAATCATGGTCTATATCAAGAACTTCAACGAACTTCTCAACTATAGACATTTGCTTCTCTTCTTGCTCAGTGTCTGACAAGACATTTATTCTCCAACCGATAAGAGCACTTGCTAATCTTACATTTACACCATTTTTACCAATAGCTTTTGATAAACTTTCCTGCTTAACAACGATATCCATCGCATCAGATTCTTCATCGACATTCACTTCTAGAATATCTTCCGCATCAACTGGTGATAAAGCATTAATAGCATATTGAACAGTCTCTTCATCCCAAAGGATTACATCAACCTTCTCTCCATTTAACTCACTCATGATTGAATGAATTCTTGATCCTCTAACACCAACGCAGGCGCCACAAGGATCAATTCTTTGATCATTACTTTTAACTGTTACTTTAGATCTAAAACCTGGCTCACGCACAACATTTACAACATTTATAAGCTCTTCTTCAACTTCTGGAACTTCTAGCTTAAACAATGCTTTTAGCATAGTGTTACTAGCACGACTTAGCATAATAGTACTAGGCTTACCATCTTCATCTGCTTCAATACTTTCCACACAAGCCTTGATTTTATCTCCTACACGGAATCTTTCTCTAGCGATAAGATCCTTCTTAGGTAATATACCTTCAGCATTTCCACCAAGATCAATAATTAGTATTTCATAAGTAGCTCTTTTGACTTCACCATATACTATATCACCAATTTTATCTTGGTAGATTTTCGCTGTTCTTTCTCTTTCAAAGTTTTTGATCTTTTTCATCAGAATTTGCTTAGCCATTGTAGCAGCTATACGACCATATTCAGCTACCTCAACAGGCTCTCTGATAACATCTCCAGCTTTTACATCATAACCCTTCTCTTGAGCCACATCTTCATAAAGCTCTCTAGAGTAATCAATCAGATCTTCATCTTCAGAAACAATATGCCAAACTCTATCAGCCTTAAATTCTCCAGTTACTCTATCAATAGTAACTTCGATATTCATATGCTCATCTAATTCTTTCTTTGTTATAGTAGCTAAAGCTTCTTCCATAGCCTCAATTAAAAGATCTTTTGAAATATCTTTTTCATTTGCTACAGTCTCTAATACTAACAATAATTCTTTGCTCATATCTATTTCCTCTATCTAACTAAAATCTGGCGACACTCTAAGCTTTTTGAGCTCATCGAAATCAAAACTTATTTCTTTATTACTATCTTCTAACTTTAAAACCACATTATTGCCTTCAACGTTTATAAGCTTACCTTTAAACTTAGTCTGTGATTCAACAGGAGATAAAGAAACAGCCTTAACATTAAAGCCTATCAGGGCCTGGGCTTGCACTATATTAAAAATTTGGCGATTCATCCCTGGGGAAGATACTTCCAACACATACTTATCAGAGATAGGATCTTCAACATCAAATATTGCACTAACTTCTCTACTAACAGTTTGACAATCATCTACTGATACACCATTTTCATGATCAATAAAAATACGGATAGTCATCTTACCACTACCAACAACTTCGATTCCCCATAAAATGTAGCCTAAATCAGCTGTGATGGGTTCTACTATCTCATATAAATCATCTAGTAACATTTTCACCCCTTAGATCTTGTGCCAAAAGAGGTTTTGATAACCTCCAGATAGCAAAAAGGCCCTTAAAAGGGCCTTTCTTAAAAAAACTTCCTATTGGTAGCGGGGGCAGGATTTGAACCTACGACCTTCGGGTTATGAGCCCGACGAGCTACCAAGCTGCTCCACCCCGCGTCTATGACCATATATAATAACAAGGTTTTATAGTATGTCAAGCTTTTTACAAAATTCTATTTCACTTATCTGAACTTAATTACAACCAAACTCTCTAATTGCGTCAATCATAACTTTAACATTATCAGGATCAATATCCGGATAAATCCCATGACCAAGGTTTACAATATAGTTATTTAGTTTATCGGACTGGATAAAGTCCATATTTTTCTCAACCGTAGCTCTAATACTCTCATGAGTCCCGTATAAAAATGCTGGATCAAAGTTACCTTGAAGAACTTTGCCTACACCGATCTTGTGGCGTGCTTGCTCGATAGTAACACTCCAATCAACACCTACTCCATCACATGATTTATTCTTTAATTCATCAAAGAAATTAGCTCCGCCTTTAGTAAAGAAAACAACCGGCACATCAATATGTTTTTTAACAGCTTTTGCAATATATTCCATATATTGTAAAGAGAAGTCTCTATATTGCTCTAGAGGCAATATCCCACCCCAAGTATCAAATATCATTAGTGAGCTAGCACCAGCTTTGATTTGCTCAAGCAAGTAAACTACTGTTATATCAGCAAGCCTTTGAAGAAGTGAGTGCATTAGCTGTGGATTTGCATACATCATTTTTCTAAGCTTGTTAAACTGTTTAGAGCCTTGACCTTCAATCATATATGCTGCAAGTGTCCACGGACTTCCTGTAAAGCCAATCAATGGGACATTTATCGCTGATTCTGTCGTTTTAACAGCATTATAAACATACTCTAAATCTCCAACACTATCCTCTACAGATTTTAATCTTTCTAAATCTGCTACCGTTTCTATTGGATCAGAAAAAACTGGGCCTGTACCTTTGATAAATTTTAGATCCATACCCATAGCTTCTGGTATTGTCAAAATATCAGAAAAGACAATTGCCGCATCAAGATCATATCTATCTAATGGATGTAACGCCACTTCACAACAAGCATCGGCATTACGACACATATCCATAAAGTTCTCAAATTTTGAACGAACTGCTCGATACTCAGGTAAATATCTACCTGCTTGACGCATAATCCATACTGGAGGCTTCTCTAACTTCTCATGCTTAAAAGCATCTAAAAATAACTTTCTCATAATAATCTAGTATCCATTTTAAGTATTTTCGCACATCAGCAGCGAAACAAATAATTATTTTATAAATTTATCCATTTTTCTATAACTAATAGCCTCTTGAATAGCTGCCTTTTGAATATCTTTACAACCATTAAGATCTGCTATCGTTCTAGCAACTTTAAGTATTTTATAATACCCTCGTGCTGATAGTCCAAGCTTTTCTATAGCTAATGAAAGCATTTTCTTACTATCATCATCAAGGTTACAAACTTTATCAAGCTCTTTACTACTTAGCATTGAATTGATTTTACCTTGTCGAGCTATTTGAATATCGCGCGTTTTCTTTACCCTTTCTCTGACAGCACTACTCTTTTCACCTCTGAGCTCTTGGTTTGTCAAATCATCTTTCGATAGTTCTAACACCTCGACATGTAGATCAATCCTATCAAGCAAAGGACCTGAAAGCTTACTTTGATATCTCCGAATAGCCTGTATTGAATCCGCACATTCTTTATACTGCGAACCTAAATAACCACAAGGACAAGGATTCATTGCAGCAATTAGCTGGAAGTTTGCCGGATACTCAACCTGACATCTTGCTCGAGAAATATTTACAATGCCTGTTTCTAATGGCTCCCGCAAAACCTCAAGTACCTTACGATCAAATTCTGGTAACTCATCTAAAAATAATACACCATTATGAGCTAATGAAATTTCTCCTGGCATTGGATTACTACCACCACCAACTAAAGATACCCCTGATGAAGTATGATGAGGATGGCGAAATGGTCGCTTATAAAAACTCTCAGCTATATCAGACTCACCTTTAATAGATGAAATCATGGCAGATGAAAGAGCCTCTTTTTTGTCCAATGGTGGCAAAATAGAGTTTAATCTACTAGCCAACATTGTCTTACCAGTACCTGGTGGTCCAACCAACAGAATGTTATGTCCTCCAGCAGCTGCAATCTCTAAAGCTCTTCTTGCTTGATATTGCCCTTTAACATCTTCGAGATCTTGATACAAACTATCAAAATCTATATCTACATTTGGCTTAACTTGAGCTTTCTGTTCACCTGATAAAAAATCAGCAACGGCTTTTAGTGTATCAAAACTATATGCCTGAATATCTTCTACCAACCCTATCTCTTTCTCATTTTGAATTGGAATGACAAGCTTTTTATTTTCTTGCACACATTTAATTGCCATCGGAATAGCACTTGAAATTTTGCGTAAATCGCCACTAAGAGATAATTCTCCTGCAAATTCATAATTATCAATATCTTGAGATATATTTACCTGACCTGAAGCATACAACACACCCAGAGCTATCGGCAAATCAAATCGTCCACTACTTTTAGGTAAATCAGCTGGTGCAAGATTTATCGTGATTCGCTTATTCGGGAAATTAAAGCCTGAGTTTATAATTGCACTTCTTACACGATCTTTACTCTCTTTAACTGCTGCTTCTGGCAAGCCAACTATTGATAATCCTGGCAAACCATTTGAAAGATGAACTTCAATAGAAACCAAAGGAGCTTCTATACCAAGTTGTGCTCGACTTTTTAAGACCGCTAATGACATCTTATTTTTTCTTAGCTAAAAGTTGGTCTAATTTTGCCTCTATTGATTCAAGTTTTTGGCGAGTTTTTAAAAGGATTTTTTTCTGTACTTCAAACTCTTCTCTGCTCACTACATCAAGCTTTTTAAGACTTTTATTAACTAAGCTTTCTTTTGAGTTTTTGATTACATCATTTATTGGGCCAAGAATCTCTTTCATAGTTTTTGAAAATTATTTTGATATCTATGAGAAAGTATAAAAGGTATAGAGATAATAGGCAATAATCAAAAACTATATATTCCAGTTAGTGTGAAAAAACTCGCTCTCACCTCTATCAACCCTCTGATATGTATGGGCACCAAAATAATCTCTCTGGGCTTGTAGCAAGTTAGCTGGTAATCTAGCTGTTGTAAAACCATCAAAAAATGTTATAGCTGAATTTAAAGCTGGCATTGGTATACCAGCTTTAATCGCTAAACTTGCTATAGACCTTATGCTAGGGAGTGTTTCTTTTATAACTCCCTTAAAATAGTCATCAAACAATAGATTTTCTAACTCAGGATTTTTACTATATGCCGATTTTATATCATTTAAAAATACACTTCTGATAATACACCCCTCTCTCCATACAAGCGCTATATCACCATAATTCAACTTCCATTCATTTTTGTCAGAAGCTTCTTTCATAAGCATAAATCCTTGGGCATAAGATATGATTTTCGCGAATAATAAAGCTTGTTGTAGATCTTTAATAATTTCTTCTGAGAGCTCTACTCTTCTTTCCTTTACACAACAATAAAAGTTCTCAGCTTTTACTCGAGTGTCCTTTTGTGAAGATAAAAATCGAGCGAAGACACTCTCAGCAATTAAGGTCAAAGGTGAGCCTACATCTAATGACTCCATAGCAGTCCACTTACCTGTGCCTTTTTGTCCTGCTCTATCCAAAATATAATCTAAAACATACTGGCCATCACTGTCTTTAAACTCTAAAATTTTCGCTGTAATTTCGATAAGGTAGCTCTTCAGCATAGAGTTTTCATTCCAATCCTCAAAAACTCCTGCCATTTGATCATTTTCAAGACTTAGAGCAACTTTCATAAAATGATAAACCTCAGAGATAAGCTGCATATCACCATACTCAATTCCATTATGAACCATTTTGACAAAATGGCCAGAGCCTCCTTGCCCTATCCATTTACAACATGACTCTCCATCAGTAGTTTTAGCAGAGATCGCCTGTAGTATATCTCTAACAATTGGCCATGCTTTTTGATCTCCACCAGGCATTATTGATGCACCATATCTTGCACCCTCTTCACCTCCTGATATACCAGCACCAATGAAATGAATACCCTTTTCAGATAGCTCACTACTTCTTCTCTGAGTATCTAGATAATTAGAGTTCCCTCCATCGATTACCACATCACCCTCATTAAGAAAAGGAACAATCTCATCTAGAAAACTATCAACAACCCAACCAGCTTTTACCATTAAAAAAACTATCTTAGGGTTGCTCAATTTCTCAACCATTTCTTTAGCACTATGTGAGCCAATTATGTTAGAGTTTTGCTTATTCTCTTCTAGAAAATTATCTACACTCGCTTTTTCTCTATTATATGCAACGACCTTATATCCTTTGTCAGCGATATTAAGAATAAGGTTTTGCCCCATCACGCCTAAGCCAACTACTGCTATACTTGCTTTTTTTTCTGTATTTTGAAAACTCATTTTTATTCCTATAACAAAACTAATACTATTAATCTAACGACTACCAAAAGGCAGAAATAATAAGTGCAATGATCCCACCAGTACAACCTATAATGGTCTCCATCACTGTCCAGGTCTGTAAAGTTTGCTTCTCAGTCATACCAAGATAGCGACTTGCTAGCCAAAAACCAGAATCATTAACATGGGAGCATACAATCGACCCTCCCCCTATAGCTAATGTAACAACGGCTAATTGCATACCATTTAAATGCATTGTTTGAAGTATTGGCAATATAAGCCCGCTCGCCGTAAGCATCGATACTGTCGCAGAGCCTTGAATAATACGCACAGCAGCTGTCAGTATAAATGCTGATAAAACTATAGGCATCCCTGAATCTGACAGCATAGTTCCTAAAGCAGCACCAACACCTGAGTCAATTAAAACCTGCTTAAAAACTCCTCCAGCCCCTGTAACTAATATAATTATCCCAACAGGTTGCATTGCTGTACTACAAATAGCCATAATTTTATCATTTGACAAGCCTCTGCGCACTCCTAAGAAATAAAAACAGCATAAACAGGATATAATCAAAGCTGTAAAAGGATGACCAAAAAATACTAGCCATTTATAAAAAACAGTATTTTGACTTATAAATAAAGATACAACTGTCTTTAACATAATCAAAAGTAATGGCAATAATAAAAGAAACAGCGATAACTTTAATGTAGGTAATACACTACCTTCATACTCACTCTCACGAATATCTTCAAAATCTGGTAGATCAACATCCACACGCTTTGAGATCCAGCTGCCAAAAACTGGCCCTGCAAGAACCATGGCTGGGATACTAATAACTAATGCAAATATAATCATATATCCATAATCTGCACCTAATTGTGATGCTACTAGAATTGGCCCAGCTGCTGGTATTAGGTACGCCTGACAAGTAGCTATACCTGCTAAAAGTGCGATAGCTATCTTTATCATTTTTTGATCAGTTCTTCGCACTACTGCAAAAGCTATCCCTATAAGCAACACAAATGCTACATCAAAAAACAAAGGGATTGCACAAATAAAGCCAACTAAAGTCATTGCAATATTTGCTCTATTGTCTCCAAACTTCCTTATTAAAGAGTTAGCAATTTGATCAAGCGCACCAGTGACTTCCATAACTTTACCAAACATTGCTCCCAAACCAACCACCACAGCAATAAAACCTAAGGTTCCTCCCATACCATTTTGTATGGAATCTGCAACTTTAGAAGGGTCCTGACCAGATAATAGAGCTGTTATAATAGAAACAAGAAGTAAAGCTACAAATGCATGTAATCGGACCTTCATTACTAAGAATAAAAGTAAGAATATTGCAAACACTGCAATACCTATCAACATTAAAGAAGACAATTTTATTAATACCTAGTGCGTGTTAGTATTACAAGTATAAAGAATCACTACACTTTAGTACAGAAATTAGGAACTCTCGTGAACAATAAAAACCTTCGACAACTTACTTTCCCAATTATAGTTATGGGAGTATCAGGGTGTGGAAAATCAACTGTTGGAAAAGCTCTGTCAAAAAAATTAAATATTCCATTTATCGATGGAGATATCTTACACCCAGAATCAAATATCAAAAAAATGAAAAGCGGTACTCCTCTTACAGATGATGATCGAAAGGATTGGCTAAAAAACATTGGAGAGATACTCGCCAGTAAACATATCATAATAGCATGCTCAGCATTAAAGAAAAAATATAGAGATCAGTTAAGATCTTATAATAACAAGCTACATTTTTTGCATTTGCACGGAAGCTTTTCTACTATTGAAAATCGAATGACTAAACGCTCTGATCACTATATGCCCATTAGTTTGCTTGAGAGTCAGTTTTCAACCCTTGAGTTCCCCAAAAATGAAAAATTTATAGTAAATATAAATATTGAAAAGAGTGTCGAGGAAATTATTAATGAATTTATTGAGATAATTAATAAATAAAAACTAATTAAATTACGTTAGTAACTTGAGTAAGCACCCCTAAAAGAAGCATTGGCATAATACCTAAGAATAAAAGTACCAAACCATTAACACTTAATGCTACTAAAGATGTTAAAGGCGGTTTAACTGTCTCGTCATTTTCTGGATCATCAAAATACATAGTCTTGATAACTCTGACATAATAGAATGATGCTACTACTGCCATAAATAACACGAAACACGCAATCACATAATTCCCATCATTGATCAGCCCCATAACAACAAATAGCTTAGCAATAAACCCACCAAATGGAGGAATACCTGCCATCGAGAATAGCGTTATCAATAAGATAAATGCTAGCCAAGAATCTTTAGTATTAAAGCCTTTCAAATCTTTAAGATCTTGAACTTCATAACCACCAACAGAAATTGTTGTAAGTACACCAAACACCGCTAATGTTGTAAACACATATACGATCACATAGAAGCTAGCAGCTGTTAAAGCATATCCTTGCGGATCTAAAGTTGTTGCTAGAAGTACAAAACCAATTTGCGAAACTGTAGAGTAACCAAGTAGTCTCTTAATATTAGTTTGTGACAATGCCACTAAACTACCAAAGAAGATCGACAGTATTCCAATAACTCTAAATAGATATATCCAAGAATCTTTAAGCGAAGGAAAGCCTACAAATAAAATATTCACAAGCATCGCAAAAGCAGCAACTTTTGGAATTGTAGCTACAATATTTGCTACAGCATTAGGCGCACCTTCATAAACATCTGGTAACCACATATGAAAAGGAAAAGCACCAAGCTTAAATAAGAATGTTGCAATCATCATTACTAGGCATACAAGTAAGAACTGTTGCTCTAAGCCTGTAAAGTTTCCTTGAGCTAATACATGAGCAATGCTTGTAATGTCAAGCTCTCCCGTCATACCATATACGAATGACATACCAAATAGTAATAATGCTGACGCAATTGCACCTAATACAAAATACTTAATAGATGCCTCAAGACCCTTGCCAGAATCTCTATAAATAGCAATTAAAGCGTACATAGGTAAAGATAAAAGCTCTAAGCCAACATAAATAGTAACTAAACTATGTGCTGCTGTAAGAACCATTGCACCTAGCACACATAGCATTAGTAATGTATAAAAATCACCATCAGAAATTTTTCTATCTTTAACATACTCTCTTGAGTATAAAGCTACAAAAAGGGCTAAAACCAAAATCACTATTTGTAATGTATATGCAAAACCACTAAATACAACTTGACCTTCAAATACTGAACCACTTGACTGTAGTAAGAAGTCTTTTGTAAAAGTTGCTATAAGAGCAAGTACTACAAATACTTGGAAAAAAATATAATTAATATTTCTAATTTTACCATGTAGAAAAAGGCCAGAAAACATCACTACAATGATGCCAACTGCCAATAATATTTCCGGTAATATATAAAGTATTGATAAACTCATAATCAAAACACCACCCTATAGAGATAAACCAACAATATGTGCTGACGCTGCCTCAGACAGATGCAGTATCGGCTCTGGATATAAACCAAACAACAAAGTTGGTATCGCTAACAATATAAATACAAATAGCTCCATTCTATTTAAATCTGTAAGATTCGCTACTTGTGTAGATACAACTTCACCAAAGAATACTCTCTTATACATCCATAATGTATATATTGGAGCAATTACAAGAGTTAACCCTGCAATCAATGCTATCAATGGGGAATATTGGAAAACTGCTAGTAAGATCATAAACTCACCAACAAAACCACTTGTACCAGGTAAACCAACATTAGCCATACAGAAAAGTAAGAAAAATGTTGCAAATATTGGCATAGTTTTTGCCACACCAGAAAAATCAGAGATATTTCTAGTATGCATTCTTAGATATAGATAACCAATACCAATAAACATACCGCCAGATGAAAATGCATGTGCAATCATCTGAAAAACAGCACCTTGTAATGCCATTTGTGCATGGGTAGTACCAAGCATTGGATCAGCATTTTTCAAAATAAATATTGAAAACATGCCAAGAGTTACTAGACCCATGTGAGATATTGATGAATATGCAATCAATCTCTTAACATCAGTTTGAGCCACCGCGACTACACCAACATACACAATTGCAATCAAAGACATGATGATCAAAGCATAACCTAAAGTAGCTGTAACTTCTGGTAGCATAGGAATAGCAAATCTTAAGAAACCATAGGCACCAAGCTTAAGCATAAGAGCTGCTAGAATTACAGAACCACCAGCAGGCGCCTCTGAGTGAGCATCTGGCAACCAAGAATGGAATGGCCACATAGGAATCTTAACAGCAAAAGCTAAGAAAAATGCTCCAAACACAAGCCATTGTGCTGTAAGAGTAAACTTAACAGTATCCGTTAAACCTTGAGATTGTGTTGCCCAAGCGATAAAGTTTTGGATTGAATAGGTATCTGCATTTACTAAAATATCTGAAGATGATCCGGCTACTCTTGTTTGAATATATAAGATAGCAGCCAATAAAAATACTGATCCAAAGAATGTATACATAAAGTATTTAACTGCTGCATAAGCTTTATTCTTACCACCCCAAATACCTATACCAAGACAAGTAGGGATTAGTAAAGCCTCCCAGAACACATAATACAAAATTGAGTCAGTCGCACAAAATACACCATTTGTTAAGCCACATGTAATCAAAAAGATTGCCATGTATTGTCTAACTTTAGTCTTGATAGAAGTCCATGCTGCTAATACGATCACAAGCGTTGCAAAAGAAGTTAAAACGATAAACAACACAGAGAAACCATCGACACCCAAGCTATAGTAGATATCATGCATACCAAACACTGTGAACCATTTCGCAGATTCTTGGAATTGCATTGCAGAACTACTATAGTCAAAAGAAGTAACTAATGGGATACATAACGCTACAGTTAAGCAGCTAAACACTAATGCAACCCAGCGTGCCGCATCCCCATGTAACTCTTTAGTCCTTGTTGCTAAAACAACAAAACCACCGACTATTGGGAGCCATATTATCAAGCTTAATAAGTAATTACCTAAATTCATAATACAAATTTATCCTCTAACTTGCTCTATACAGAAATTAGCAAAATCATAAATAATAATACACCGACCATCATTACAAATGCATAGTCGAACAAATATCCACGCTGTATCTTTCTAAAGCTATCACCTGTATGGTATATCAAGTTAGATGTACCATGCACAACAGTTTTATCTATAATAAAGATATCTACAGCTTTCCATAGGAAATTACTAATAGCTAAGAAAATACTTACAAATATGACATCATATAAAGTGTCAATAAAATACTTTTTGACCAAAATATGATAAACAATCCCAAAACCAGATTTCGTAGTTGCTAAAGCTTTTGGAATAGCTGGAACCCATATATACAATACATACGACAAAACTAAAGCACTTAGCGCCAACCAGAAAGGTACTGTTTCTAGTGAGTGAGTCATATAGGTCATAGGATTTTGCATAGCAGACTCACCAGCAAGATGAGCTGTAACTGACATACCATGCAAACCTGACTGAGCGTAAGAGCTGATAGTATTGCCAAATAAACCATTATCTTGCGATAAAATACTACTAAAGAAGTACTCACCTATAAATGCCGAAGGTATTGCTAACAATATTAACGGTAACAATATACTAAACGGTGATTCTTTAATATGTGATCTTTCTTTTTCAGACATTCTCTCTTTTCCATGGAAAACAAGGAAGAACATCCTAAAGATATAGAAAGAAGTTACAAAAGCACAAGCTAACACCATGTAGTATGCAAACTGATGCCCATATACAGTAGTAGATTGAGCAGCCTCAATAATCAAATCTTTTGAGAAGAAACCAGAGAATGGCGGTAACGCTGCAAGAGCCCAAGCACCTATAAACATACATATATATGTAACAGGCATATATTTTCTTAAGCCTCCCATTCTACGAATATCTTGCTCATGATGCATAGCAACAATAACAGAACCAGCTGCCAAGAATAACAAAGCCTTAAACATTGCATGGGTCATAAGATGGAACATACCAATTGAGAATGCCCCAGCACCTTGTGCCACCATCATATAACCAAGCTGAGATAGAGTACAGTAAGCAATAACCCTCTTAATATCTGTTTGAACAATAGCAATCAGACCCATAAACAAACAAGTAATGGCACCAATTATCAATACAAAACTTAGGGCTGCTGGCGATAGTACAAACATTGGCGATAATCTTGCCACCATAAATACACCAGCTGTAACCATTGTTGCAGCATGGATTAATGCTGAAATTGGCGTAGGACCTTCCATTGACCCCTCTAACCAAGAATGTAGTGGAAATTGAGCAGATTTACCCATTGCACCTATAAATAACAATGAACACATAAGTGTAACTGGACTAAAACTTAATCCTAAGAAATGAATTGTTTGAGTATTATCAATACTTGATAATGAAGCAAAAACCGTAGTGTAATCTACCGAACCAGTATATAAAATAACTGCGCCGATACCTAGTAAGAAACCTAAGTCACCAACCCTATTTACTAAAAATGCTCTTAAACTAGCAACAATCGCTTTCTCTCTAGTAAAGTAGAAGCCAATAAGCAAGTATGAGAATAAACCAACACCTTCCCAACCAAAGAATAGAAGTAAGAAGTTATTCCCCATAACTAAGGTAAGCATTGAAAATGTAAAGCCTGAGATATATGCAAAGAATCTTGCATAGCCTTCTTCGCCTTTCATATATCCAATAGAATATATATGCACAAGCGTAGATACAGATGTTACTATCAACATCATATATACAGTTATCTTATTTACTGTAAAACCAACATCAAATGAAAACAAATTTGAAATAGGCGCCCATTGATAGAAACTAACCGTATACACTTCATTACTACCAAATACACCACAAGCTAAAATAGCACTTAAGACAAATGAAAGTCCACATAAAGTAATTGTAAAAAAGTTTACACCTGCATTCTTGATCGACTTACCAGCAAACCCAGCAATTAAAGCACCTAACAAAGGAGCTAAAACTATAACCGCGATTAGTACAGATGCTATTTGAGAATTTATTGTCATAGCCTACTAACCTCTTAGTGTATTTAGTTTACTTAAATCAATAGTCTTACGTTTTCTAAATATTGCAACAACTATAGCTAATCCAATAGCTGTTTCAGCAGCTGCCACTGCCATTATAAAGAATACAAAAACTCCACCCATCGCTTGATGATGCATATTAGCAAATATCAAGAAATTTGTATTAACTGCTAGAAGCATTAGCTCGATAGACATCAAAAGTATCAGAATATTTCTTCTATTGATGATAATGCCTGCTACACTTATAACAAATAAAATTGTACTAAAAATCAGTCCATTAGTAACTGAAACAGAGATACTATTCATCTTTAGAGCCCTCTTTATTACTTGGCATTTTAACCATAGTTAAACGATCTTTTGCTCTAACCTTAACTTGCTTAGCCGGATTAACAGCTCTATTATCTTTACGCTTAGCTCTAAGAGTTAGAGTAATTGCAGCAGTCATCGCTGCTAATAATATAAAGTCGATCAGCTCAAATACATATAGATTATTGTTATCAAACATAGTAGATCCTATAATTCTTAGACCACCTACGCCCCCCTGCATCTGCTGATCAGCAAAAACATGAGTAACTGCATAACTTATAATTGTTGCAAATACAGCACAAACAATAACAGCAGCTAAAGCATAAAAGAATCTTCCAACTCTACCTTGTTTTTCAACATGTAAATCAAGCATGAAGACAACAAATAAAAACATAACTAACACGGCACCAACATACACAACTATTAGCAATAAGGCTAAGTATACTTGTTGTAATATAATCCATACCCCAGCTGTAAATATAAATGTTGAGATCATTGCTACTACAGAATTAACAGGATTGTTACCCAACACCAAAACTAGTGCAGAAATTATCGCCAATGAAGCAAAAATATAAAATAAAATATCTGTTACAAGCATATCTCTACCTAAAATCCTTATCTTGCAATCTATCTGCTGCAATTTGTGATTCATATTTATCACCAATAGCAAGAAGTTTAGCTTTTGTCATAATATTCTCACCGCGCTCTTCGAAGTGATACTCAAGAATATTTGTCTCAACAATTGAATCAACAGGGCATGACTCCTCACAAAAACCACAAAAGATACATTTGAATAAATCAATTTCATAACTTGATGTTCTACGCGTACCATCGTCTCTTTCTGTTGAATTAATAGTAATTGCTAAAGCTGGACAAACAACTTCACATAGCTTACAAGCAATACACCTTTCTTCGCCATTCTCATAGCGTCTAAGAGCATGTAGCCCTCTAAACCTATTTGATATTGGAGTCTTCTCATCAGGATATTGAACAGTAACTTTACGGGTAAAAAAGTGTTTACCTGTAACTTTCATTCCCTTTAAAAGCTCCCATAATAAAAAGGTTTTAAAAAAATTTGCTATATTTCTCATAATAATATCCCTTTTATTACCACCAAGGTCCTACGCCAAACCTGACCATAAATGCAACCACAACAACCCATACAAATGTAAGAGGTATAAAGATCTTCCAGCCTAAACGCATGATTTGGTCATATCTATATCTTGGGAATGTCGCTCTGACCCACAAGAACATAAACATAAATATACCAGTCTTAGCAAATAACCACACAACACCTGGCACAAAACTAAAGATTGCTTCTAAAGGCGTACCTTGAAGTGGAGAGTTCCAACCACCCAAAAACATAATAGCTGTTAGTATACTTATCAAAATCATATTTGCATACTCAGCTAAGAAAAACAGTGCAAATCTAGAACCTGTATACTCAATATGGTGTCCTGCAACGATCTCTGACTCACCCTCAACCACATCAAAAGGTGCTCTATTTGTCTCAGCAATACCTGCGATAAAGTACACAATAAATAATGGAAACAATGGAATGAAATACCAATGCCAAATGCCACCAGTTTGAGACTCAATAATTCCTGAAATCCCCATAGAACCTGCAGCTATGACTACACCAACAATAGCAAAGCCCATAGCCAACTCATAAGAGATAACTTGAGCACCTGCTCTTAATGCTCCAAATAACGAGTACTTACTGTTTGAAGCCCAGCCAGCTATCACCACACCATATATTGAGAATGAAGTCATGGCAAGGATATACAGTAAGCCAAGATTCATATCAGATAACACTACACCTTTTGAAAAAGGAATAACAGCCCAAGCCGCATAAGCTGGCGCAAATGCTAGAATTGGAGCTACAAAAAACAAGTATCTATTTGAATTTGTTGGAACAATAATTTCTTTTAAGAAAAGTTTTAAGGCATCAAAGATTGGCTGTAATAAACCAAAAGAACCAACCCTATTTGGTCCAAGTCTATCTTGCATGTAGCCAATAATTTTTCTTTCTGCATAAGTATAGTATGCAACAACTAAGATAAGAGGAATAACAATCAGCAATACATAAAGTGCTGTCCACAAGATATATTCTATCATCTTACTTCTCCTCCTCTTCTACTAACTTAATTGAAATATTGTCACCTAGCAAAAAGTCTTTAAACAAAGCTCTTGGAAACATAATATTTTTAGCTTGCAAACTAGAATCAACTGTTACTTCAGGGTTTATTTCATTATCAATATCATAAATCTTGATAACTCCTTTAGGATCTTTTAACCCTATCTCATCAGCTAATTCTTGTGATATTCTCACACCCGCAAAGCGCTTTGCATCTTTAGTCTGTTGTAGAGGCTCTGCACGCCTAAGAATACTATTAGAACCATACATAGAGTTAGATGCAACAAATACAATATTTTTTTGATACTCAAGATCTGCATTTAACACTTGTCTAACATGATTTGCTGTTACTCTTGATCTAGATGCGTAAGTATCTTTTGTAACCTCTGAAATAGTATTGTATTCAAATCCTTCTAGCTCTAAAAGATTACCTAAAACTCTGATAACTCTCCACAATTCCTTGCTATCACCATATGGTTTAACAGCTTGCCTAAACTCTTTTGTATTACCAAATAGATCAACAAAACTACCACTAGTCTCATAATGAGTAGCTACTGGTATAATTATATCAGAAGTATCTTTTGTAAACTTATCAGCAAATGACGTAAAACTTACTACAATATCTATATCTCTTAGAGCATTTCTTAACCTTTGTTCTCCATACATACTATCTTTAGCAAGCTCAGTATGTGCTGTAAATAAAAGCTTAGTTCCTGTCTGACCATTTAAACATTTATAAGTACTAAATTCAGACTTAGATGAGCTAAATAATCTATCTGCAGCAACAGAGTTTACATTACTAGCTAAAACACCACCTTTAATATTAGAAACTTTTTCTAATATATCAAAAACACTGAATACAGTCTCAAAACTACTTGTATTAACGATATCCTGACCAATGATTATCTTTGGATTTTCAGCTGCAATTATCTTATCAGCAGCCTCTCTGACTTCAGCAGCAGGATCCACTTTCCTTAAAATCTCATCTAACTCGCCATAAGGAATATTTGCCCTAACGAAAATAGCTTTAAGTAATGATAATGCAATATATTGAATATTATCAGCGGCTAAACTAGTTTGCTTAACATCATAGTTAAAGTCATATTCACAAAGATTCCAAGCAACCACATTTGCGCCATTTTGATCTACAGCATCCTTAATAGCAACGTTTACCAATGGATATTCTTTTCTAATATTTGAGCCAAACACTAAGATAAAATCACTCTCACGAATATTATCTAATGAGCAGCTAAGTCCCTTACCTGCACTAATACCAGCGATATCAGCATATTGTCTAACACGACCATCAATATTTGTTGAACCAACTCCAGCAAGAAGTTTTTTCATAAGAAACATTTCTTCTGAAGTTGATGCTTCAGACATAATTGCAGATATAGCATCTACACCATCTTTTTCTTTTGTCTTCTCAACAGCAACTTTTACAAAATCTAAAGCTTCTTCCCATGAAACATTTACCCAATCATCACCTTTTTTAATCATCGGTTGCTGAATTCTATCCTGGGCATATAAACCTGAATACTCAAACCTATCTCTATCTGCTATCCATGTACCTGTAATTTCACTCTCTCTAGGCACTACTCTAACAACTTTCCCTTGATATACATGAGCATTTATCTCAGTAGCTAAAGCATCACCTGCTGATACTGTTGGAAATTGTTTTAACTCCCAAGCTCTTGCTTTAAATCTAAATGGCTTAGATGTAAGTGCTCCAACTGGACATAAATCAATAACATTACCAGAGACTTCTGAATCCATCATATCACCAGACATGTAAGTACTAATAGCAGAGTGATCTCCACGACCCATTACACCAAGCTCTTTAACTCCAGCAACCTCTTCACCAAAGCGCACACAGCGAGTACAAAGAATACATCTAGTCATATCTGTAGCTACAAGAGGTCCTAGTTCAGGATCTTCAACAGCTCTTTTTGTCTCATGGTACTCTGAAGTAGTATTACCATAGCCCATAGCAATATCCTGCAATTCGCACTCACCACCTTGATCGCATATTGGACAATCCAACGGATGGTTAATAAGCAAAAATTCCATCATATCTTTTTGCATTTTTAGAGCTGTCTCTGAACGAGTTTTGACTTTCATACCATCTATAACAGGTGTTGCACAGGCTGGTGAGGCACGCCTTGCACCTTCAACATCTACCAAACACATTCTACAGTTTGCTGCTACAGATAATTTCTTATGGTAGCAAAATCTAGGTATATAAATACCATTTTCATCTGCAACCTGAATTATCGACTGACTAGGTAAAGCTTCATAATTCTTACCATCAATCTCTATATTTACTTTTTTGGATTCTTTATTGTCTGACACTTAAATTACTCCAATAAACTATTGATCCACTATACTTTTACCATTGTTCTCAATCATATAAACAAACTCATCCTTGAACTTATTAATATAACTCTGTACTGGCCATGCTGCTGCATCACCTAGACCACAAATGGAATTACCTTCTATATTTGTTGCCACTCGAACTAAAGTATCTATATCCTCTGGCTTACCTTCACCAGCTACAATCCTATGTAGCGTACGTGCTAACCAACCAGTACCCTCTCTGCATGGTGTACACTGACCACATGATTCTTCATGATAGAAATCAGCCAGTCTTGCTAAAGTTTTTACCATACAGGTTGTTTCATCTAAAACTACAACTGCTCCTGAACCAAGCATCGATCCAGCTTCACCAATAGATTCATAATCCATATTGACTTTCATCATCTCTTCACCTGTAAGGATCTTTGATGAGCTACCGCCAGGAATCACAGCTTTTAGCTTTTTGCCACCACGAATACCGCCACACATTTCTAAAACATCTTTAAACGGAGTACCTAAACTGATCTCCATAACTCTTTGTTTCTCAACATGTCCTGAAATGCAAAAAAGCTTAGTACCGCCACTTTTTTCAGTACCTAACTTTTTGAACCACTCTCCGCCATGTTGTAATATCGCAGGAACAGAAGCATAAGTTTCTGTGTTATTAATATTCGTTGGCTTACCATACAAGCCCTTAAATGCTGGGAATGGCGGCTTAAATCTTGGTCGACCTTTCTTACCTTCCAAAGAATTTAGAAGAGCTGTCTCTTCACCACAAATATATGCACCAGCACCAACAGCCGAATACAAATCAAACGAGATGCCTGATGATTTAATATTTGAACCTAAAAGTCCCGCTTGATAAGCTTCTATAAGAGCATCTTCAAATCTAGCAATCGGCTCATAAAACTCACCTCTTGTGTAGTTATAACCCGCTGTAGCTCCTACAACATATCCAGCTATCGCCATACCCTCAATAAGCTGGTGAGGATTATTTCTAAGAATCTCCCTATCCTTACAAGTCCCCGGCTCACCTTCATCTGAATTACATACAACATATTTTTGTCCAGGGGCATTACGCGGCATAAAACTCCACTTTAGACCAGCAGGGAAACCAGCTCCACCACGACCTCTAAGTCCTGAAATCTTTAACTGTTCAATAATTTCTTCTGGTGGAATTTTCTCTGTTAAGATTTTATTCCAATATGAGTACCCACCAACAGAAAGGTAAGCTTCTAAGCTATATGGCTTATCCAGGTGTAAGGTACGAAAACAAACTTCATTTGCCATTTAACTACTCCAAAGAATCAATAAGTTGATTCACTTTTTCTATAGTTAGATTTTCATAAAAAACTTTATCCACCTCTAACATTGGTGAACCACAACAAGCTCCTTGACACTCTACTTCTTTTAGAGTTATACGACCATCCTTTGTAGTCTCACCAGGTTTGATACCAAGTTTTTTCTCAATATGTGCCAAAATCTCATACGCACCATTTAACATACAAGAAACATTTGTACATACGTTAAGCTTGTGTCTACCAACAGGCTTCAAATCATACATACAGTAAAAAGTTGCAACTTCATAAACATCAACTTTGCTTACCTGTAAGTACTCAGCCAAAGCTGTTTGTAAATCATCTGTTAAATAGCCACCATTTTGATCCTGTAATATATGTAAGCCTTCTAAAATAGCTGATCTTCTCTGATCTGCTGGAAACTTACTTAAAACCCTATCAATATCTTCTTTCGCTAGTGGCGATATTAAATCTACTAAAGACATATTTCCCTCTATCTATCTACATCACCAAACACGACATCTATTGTTGAGATAATCGCTGGAGTATCTGCTAACATATGCCCTGCCAATAATTCATCCATTGCACTAATGTGTGCAAAACCTGGAGCTCTCATCTTTAACCTATATGGTTTATTGGCGCCATCTGATTTGATATACACACCAAACTCACCTTTTGGATGCTCTGTACCAACATAAACCTCTCCTTCAGGAGTACAATACCCTTCAGAGAAAAGTTTGAAATGATGAATAAGCTCTTCCATATTATTTTTCATAGCATTTCTTCTTGGTGGGGCTACTTTATGATTATCAGAAAGCACTTCACCCGGATTAGCTCTTAACCAATCTACACACTGTTTAATAAGCTTATTTGATTCGCGCATTTCAGCCATTCTAACAAGATATCTGTCGTAGCAGTCACCGTTTGAACCAATAGGAATATCAAAATCCAACTGATCATAAACTTCATACGGCTGAGACTTTCTAAGATCCCAAGCAACACCACTTGCTCTTAACATAGGTCCTGTAAAACCAAGCTCTTTTGCTCGTTCAGCGGTTACAGTACCAATATCAACCGTTCTTTGCTTCCAAAGTCTATTATCCGTTAGAAGAGTATCAATCTCATCTAGAGATTTTTCAAAATCAACAACAAATGAATCTAGAAAATCTAACATGCTACCTTGTCTATTAGCATTCATCTTCTTAGTTTTTCTTTTGCTGTTAAATCTAGTTTTCTCATATTTTGGCATCTGTGTTGGTAAATCTCTAGCAACACCGCCTGGTCTAAAGTATGCCGCATGCATACGCGCACCAGAAACCGCCTCATAACAGTCAAACAAATCTTCTCTGACACGAAAAGCATACAAGAACACAGTCATTGCACCAAGGTCAATACCGCAGGCTGCTGCCCACAACAAATGGTTTAAAATCCTTGTCATTTCAGCAAACATAACTCGAATATATTGTGCTCTCTCTGGAACTTCTAATTCAAGTAACTTCTCAATTGCCATAACATAAGCATGCTCATTACACATCATAGATACATAATCTAATCTATCCATATAACCAATACTTTGATTATACGGCTTAAACTCAGCTAGCTTCTCTGTACCTCTGTGCAATAAACCAACATGCGGATCAGCCCTAACAACACTCTCGCCATCAAGCTCTAATATAAGCCTAAGAACACCATGCGCTGCTGGGTGAACTGGACCAAAGTTTAATGTATAGTTTTTATACTCTGCCATTACTATAAATCCATAGTTTTTTATTAGTTACGAATCACTCTTGGAGTGTTAACCCTATCATCAATCTCTACTGGTTCATATACCACTTTGCCAAGATTCTCATCATAACGCATCTCTACATAACCAGTTTGCGGGAAGTCTTTTCTTAATGGATGCCCCACAAAACCATAATCCGTAAGCACTCTTCTTAAATCTGGATGATTATTAAAATAAATTCCAAACATGTCGTAAACTTCTCTTTCAGCCCAGTTAGCCGAAGCCCATAAATCACTCACAGAATCAATTAAAATAATCTGTGCATCTTTTAGCTTACACTTCACACGCACGCGAACATTATTTTCCATGCTTAATAACTGATAGATAATTTCGAATCTATTATCAACATCTGCCGTTTTGAACCCTTGCTGACGGCCTCTTGAAAAGCCTTCTTGAGACACCGCCTTTCCAACCTGCCAATCTGACTGACCATAAGTTAAATAATCGACAGCTGTAACATCAGTCAATTGTTCAAAACAATAACTATTCCTCAACTTTTCTAAGATCAGGTGAATATCTCGCTGATCTTTAATAGCTATAGTTATTTCTTGATTAGCGATAGAATTCTCGACACCAAAACCGTCTAAAAACTTTGTTATATTATCAAAATGATCTTGTAACTTAAGGCTCACAATCACTTCCTCGCTATAGTATCTTTTCTAACAATCTTATTTTGCAACTGAATAATCCCATAAACGAGAGCTTCAGCAGTTGGCGGACAACCAGGCACATATATATCAACAGGTACAATCCTGTCACAGCCACGAACCACCGAATAAGAGTAATGGTAATACCCGCCACCATTTGCACATGATCCCATAGAAATAACCCATTTAGGATCAGGCATTTGATCGTAGACTTGACGTAAGGCTGGAGCCATTTTATTACATAGTGTACCAGCAACAATAAGCACATCTGACTGTCTTGGAGATGGCCTAAAAACTATACCAAATCTATCTAAATCATATCTAGCTGCACCTGCGTGCATCATCTCAACAGCACAACAAGCCAAACCTGTAGTTACTGGCCACATTGAACCAGTACGCACCCAATTTATAAGAGCATCAGCACTTGCAGTTATAAAACCTTTATTTTCGTTACCTATTCCCATTCCAAAGCTCCTTTTTTCCAGGCGTATATTAAGCCCAAAAATAGTACTACCAAGAATATTATCATCGCATAAAATGCATGATCTGAAATAGCAGGTATCCCAGCACCTGCTCTTAAGTTTATTCCCCAAGGAATAATAAATGCCAATTCAAGATCAAAAACCAAAAACAACACAGCTATTAGGTAAAAACGCACATCCAGCTTCTCTCTTGCATCGCCAAAAGTAGGGAAACCACATTCAAAAGTTTCACCCTTTGTTTTGCTTGGATTATTTGCACCAACGATCATTGACAAGACCTTACCTATAATCGCAAAAGCCGCCCCCAGACCAAAAGCTATAATAAGAAATATTAGTATTGGAGCAAACTGTTCATAAACATTAGTAGTCATAGAAAGAAATGATAAAAACAATTAGTGCCCCAATGATAGCATAATTAAGCTTCAAGTACAAAGTGATAGGGCCATTTATACCGAGCTCAAACCAGTGTTTCTAAAAAGATTAAATAAACTTCTTAGCAAAGCTTAAGTTTGATGGTTTTTAATATTTGCAATAAAATATTTTTTTATGCAAAATTTACTAAAATATTTCCTTAAAATAAAACATGAACTCTAAAAACCTTAACCTAAAAGAGCTTGGCCTAAAAGTAACACAACCGCGCCTTGAAATACTTAAATTATTTGAAAAGAATAAAGATGACCACTTAAGCCCTGATGATGTTTTCTCTAAATTGAAGGCACAGGGTAGCAGTACGGGAATAGCTACAGTTTATAGAGTATTATCTCAATTTGAATCCGCAGGTATTATAATTCGTCTAAAATTAGATAATGATCAAGTGATGTATGAGCTAAATCAAGGAGATCATCACGATCACATGATATGCTTGCAGTGCGGCAATATCGAAGAATTCTACAGTGAAGAAATCGAAAAATTACAAGAGCAAATAGTCAGAGATATGGGTGCTGAAATGGTAGATCACAGTCTAAATATATATGTCAAAAAATGTAAATCTTGTCCTAGAAAATAATTCCCAAAATAGCAATCATTAGTAAATAGCTATATAAGAAACTTAGTGTTACAAGCCCTTTAGTTACTATTCTTATCCCTAAAGTTTTTATCCAGAAGTTTAAAACACCTCTCATTTTTTTGATTTTTTGCAAAAAAAATATTGCTTTTAAATAAATTATTAATGATAATGATTATCATTATTGATAAATAGCCATAACACATGAAGATTTCTCAACTTCAAAAATCACAAAATCCTCTAGATATAGAATCATTAGAACTTATAGGGCTTACTATTAAAAACCTAAGCTTAAATCTAGAGAAATTTAAAGCAGAGGTATCTCACAAGCTTTTTGTTAGGGTTGCTATGGGTCTATATAGGGAAGGGTTATTAGGTCAATCTAAAAATACTAATAACACAATCCTTACATCTAACCTCACAAATAGCTCTCTACTAAAAATAGAGAAAGTTGCTACTTTTAGCCTTAATAGACCAATATTCAAAAATCTTGAAATCATAAATTCTGACTCAGGCAAATCAAAAAAAATAGATTCTCTAACAGAACTTCTAGACTGGGCTAAAGTAAATAATCCTCAGATTAGTTTAATAGACTGGAAACAATTTGAATTAGAAATAATGAATTCATATGAAAATGAGTTGTCTATGGGCGTATATCGAAACTTTTGGCAAAAACAGCTACTTAACAACATACAAAACTCTAATTCTGAAAACCTTTGGGATTGGATGAATGCCTCTATACCCAAGGATCAGCACTTATCTTTTTTGGAACAGTGGGGAGCTGTCGGACATATCTATCACCCAGGATCAAAAACTAAATTAGGATTGAGTAAATTTGAAAATATTATTTACTCACCAGAGTTTCAAGCAGAAGTAGATATCATCTTTGCAGCAATCCATAAGAACATTTCACACACAGAAATTATAGATGGCTTAAATACAACATATAGTGATTGGATGTCTAACAATTATCCTCAAGAATATAAACTATGGTGTTCTGAACTTGCAAAAAAAGGTTTTGATAGCAATGACTATTTAATGATTCCTGTTCATCCATGGCAAGCAGAGCACATCCTCGAGAGTAAGCATAAGTGTCTTATTGACTGTCATCAATTAATTATCTTAAATAATTGTACCTACTCCACCAAGCCAAGTATGTCTTTTCGAACAATGCTGCCATCAAAAAATTCATTAGATGCTCATATTAAGCTTCCCGTTGCTATCCATGCCACAAGTGTTATGAGAACAGTTTCACCAGAATCTGTAAAGACAGGCCCAAGAATAAGCTCAGTATTATCCAAAATTCTAGATAAAGAACCCCAAATATCTAAAAGTATGAATATTATTCCTGACTCAATAGGCATACATACGACAAAAGCTTGCCGTAAAGATGATATAAGACAATTATCTGCAATATTTAGAGAAAACCCCAATAAATATTTAAATGAAGGAGAAGTAATTACGCCATTAGCTAGCTTATTTGTTAAAACTCCAGACAACCAACCACTTATATGTGATATTTTAGATTTATTAGGCTGTCGTAGCAAAGATGAAATTTTAGAATACTTTAGAGGTTATACTAAAATAGCTCTAAGATCATGCCTAGATTTATATCTACTATATGGAATTGCTCTAGAAGCACATCAACAAAATACTCTAGTAGTTTTCAAAGACAACAAACCTCAAAGATTAATGGTAAGAGACCTTGGTGGTATGAGACTTCATTTACCAAGCTTAAGTGAGACTGGAATAAGTCTCCCAGAAGGAACCTTTTCATTAACCTTCACAAATTCGCAAACAACTACTAGGCGTAAGTTTATACACGCATGTTTACAAAGTAACATTGGCGAACTTGTATTACAACTAAGCTTACACTATAAAATTAACGAGCAATACTTCTGGAAAATTGTAAAACAAGAGATACAACAAAGGTTTAAAGATCTAAAACCCAGAATAAATAGTGACAAATATAATATTGAATATTCTGAGATATTAGAAAAACCTTGGACAATGAAAGCTCTTACAAGAATGCGTCTAAATGACAAGCTAGATTGTGATAAAGATGATATGCAAGGAGATATCTACGTTAACCTTCAAAATCCATTAATATTTTAAAAATGAGCAATTCAGTAAAATCACAAATAGCTCTGCTCTGCTGTTGCCAGCTTATAGTCATAATAGCAATGGAGATGAGCAACCCTTTTCTACCTATCTATTTACAATCATTAGCCAACTATGGACTACTATCTTCCAACACCTGGAGTGTGATGGCGTATTCTTTACCGCTTGTCTCAGCAATTATATTCTCACCTATATGGGGAAAATATGCAGACAAATTTGGTTATAAAACTATGATTCTAAGGGCAGCGGGAGCTTTAGCAGTCATCCAACTCCTAATATATATAACTGATAATATATTAATTTTTACCACTCTTAGGTTTATTCAAGGCGCAATTGCTGGATATCTTCTAGCATCTCAAAGCTATGCTGTAGTTATTGTATCTAAAGAATATAGAAGTAGAGTTCTTTCATGGCTACAGACATCAACAGCGATAGGAATAGCTTTAGGTCCGTTATTTGGTGGATTACTAGCCAATATATTAAATTATAGCCATATTTTTTTAATTAGTGCTTTAATTGCTGGCGTAACATTTATACTACTTCTTTTTAAACTAAAAAGTATAAGCCCTACTAACTATTCAAAAAAAGAAACTAAAGAACACAGCCCTCAGAACAAAGAGAAAAATAGATCTATTCATATATACTTTAGTATAATTTTTCTAAGTATATTCTTAGCTCAGACTGCAAAATTCTTACCTTTATCTTTCTTTGCAATTTATGCAGAAAATTTCTTTAGCTCAAACCCCATGATTATAGGTGCCATCTATGCAGCCCCAGCTTTTAGCTTACTCTTGATATCTGCTCCATTAGGACACTTATTTGATAAATTGTTAAAAAGAAATAATCAAAAATATTACTTTGCTAACAGATACTTTATTATCCTCTTTACTTTAGCTTCATTAGCTATATATACACATGCTACTACTCATAATATTTATCTAATAATAATTTCCAGACTTATCCTAGGTATTTCTTTTGCGGGTGCTTTACCTTGTTTATTTAGTTTAGCTTGTCAGGTTAAAGGTACAAACTTTGGTTACCTAATAGGATACTGCAATTCCTTTTCAAAATTTGGAAACCTAACTGGTATTTTTATTGGTGGAATAATATTTCAATTATCTAACATGCAAACAGTTTTTTATATTACAAGTCTAGTCTATGTTGCTTTAGCAATAATGTATATATGCCTACTATACTTATTTAGCCCAGCAATATCTAATATACAAAATAAGGAGGCTATTAATGCCTGAACTTAAAAACTCTAACAGTATTTTCAAAAAGATTACTAAAAATAAAGCACAAGAAATTACGACACTTTTTGGATCACCATGTTTTATAATAGATGAAGAAGCTTTAGTCAAACGTGGCATTGCTCTTCAGAAAGCTTTGACGTCTCAATACAAAAACTCTATAGCTGCTTACTCCGTTAAAACTCAACCTTTATCAAAGGTTATTAAAAGATTTTATGAAATTGGTTTTATACCAGAGGTCGTGTCAAGTGATGAATTTGATCTTATTGAAAAGCTTAAACTTAATAATAAAGGCATAATCTTTAATGGACCATATAAAACAGATAAAAGTCTTAAAAAAGCTCTTTCATTACCTAACTCAATAATAAATTGTGATCATTATGATGAAATAGAACGCATCTCTAATATAGCTAGCGATATGGGGGTTATAGCAAGTATAGGGTTAAGAGTATGCGACAATTCAACACCTGAAAATTGGTCTCGTTTTGGTTTTGCTTTAGAAAATATTGATAACAGCAATTGTGATATATTTAGAATCATTAATGATATAAAAAATATTCCTCAATTAAAACTATCTGGAATACACTGCCATATAGGTACAAATATTAGAGATCTATCACGCTTTAATGCAATGTCTACAAACATAGCCAAACTTGCTGAAGCAATCCTTATAAAATATGGTCAAACCTTAGACTGGATCGACTTAGGAGGAGGATTAGCAGGCACTAGTCCAAAATTAGATGATAATAAATCTGCTCCATACTCTCCCTATGATCTTGATCTTTATGCAGAAAGTATAATCTCACCCCTTAAAACATATTTAACAAAAACTAATAACCAAACAAAGTTAATATTTGAATTAGGAAGATCACTAGTAGATTATTCAACAGCCTTGATTAGTACTATTGTTGGATCAAGAGAAAACTCTTATGATTCACAAGTTTTAATAGCTGATGCTGGAATTCACATAGCCCCTACGACTCGAGTATATAATCACCCTATTTATAGTTTTAACCAAAATAGCTCAACTTCAAAAAAAACCTCTCTATTGGGACCTAGTTGTATGCAACATGATTACTTAGCTGAAAATATATTATTACCAGAACTAAAATATAAAGATCAAATTCTAGTTGATAACTTAGGTGCTTACAATATATCAAGGAATAATGAATTTATTCATCTAAAACCTAGCGTTATCTTAATAAACAAAAATAATAATTACCAAATACTTCGAGAAAAACAAAAACATTAATAGAATAGGCTATAAAATGAATTTAGATAAAAATATAAAATACATCCCGTTACTGGTGCTCTCAACATGGTTCCTTGGTAATATGGGGACACACTTTCTACTGCCACTACTCCCAACACTATCAAACGATTTAGGCTCTTCTGCCAAACTAACTCAATACATAATAGCTTTTTTTTTAGCAGGTAAAGCTTTGGGGATGATTTTCTATGGTCCTTTATCTGAAGTATACGGCCGACGTAAATTTATGCTAATCGGTTTATTACTATACATATTTAGTAGTCTCTTATGTGCAGTAGCTACTGATATTAAATGGTTGATATTATTTCGATTCATCCAAGGTCTGGGAGTCAGTGCTACAATATTGATGGGAAGAGTAATTATTAATGATTCATACCCAAATAACAAAGCTGCTAATGTTTTTGGCTATCTATTTGCTTTGGCTGCAGTAATTATTGCTTGTCTTCCTACTCTAGGAGGAATTATAGCAATTTTTAAAACCTGGCAGCTAGCTTTTATATCTATGCTAATTTATAGCTGCTTTATATTTGTAATAATGCTTAAGTATTTACCAGAAACTCAGGCTGATGATTCGAAGAAGAAACTATCTTTAATAGCAATTTTTAAAGATTATACTACTATCTTTAAACACCCAGTTTTCTTTGGCTACCTAATGTGCACAGGTCTAATGGTTGCTGGTGAGTCAGCCTTTAATACAAATTCAGCTTTTTTAATGGTAAAAACTTACGGAATCTCAGTAAAAGTCTATGGTGCAATGATGTCAAGCCTATTGGTTGCTCACCTATTAGGAGCTGTAATATGTGGACGCTATGTTGTTAAAAAAGGAATATCTAATCTGACAGGAATAGGAGCATTAATTTTAGTTTTTGCTGGGTTTTTTTTACTACTTACTTCATTATTAGGTTTTGATGGTCCATATATAACGATTTCAGCAATGTTTATCTACTTCTTAGGAACTGGTTTTATTATGACAACAGCCGCAGTCGGTGTAGTTTCACCATTCCCTAGAATGATTGGTACTGCGATGGCCTGTGCCTTATCACTAGAGTTCTTACTGTCATCTCTTAGCAGCTTCATAACAAGTCATCTTTCTATAGACTCCCTATCTCCTATTGCAATTTTAATAACTACTTTAAGCTTATTCTCTTTTGCAATGTGGTTTTTTTATATCAAGAAAAGCTAATCTATCAACTCTTGCTTTAAATGATATTGATTATCATTATTATTTAAACTATCATACAAAAATTCAAAACTCTCTACTAAAAAAATGATTAATATACTCAAGTACTTATTACTCTTTTTTATTCTAATATTATTCACTTTTAAAATATCTTTTTGTAATGCAGGCACATCGTCAAATCAACATAATTTAGGCTCTAAACAGTTGACATCTAAGCTTCAGTCTCAAATTCAAGAACTACAAACAGAGATAAATAACCTAAAGCAACATAATAGTAATAATGGATTTACAACATACAATTCAAAAGTAGAAGATATCATAGACCTAAAGCCTAATGACACAACTAATACATACGAAATCTTGACAAATATTGATGAAGAAAGCTCTATTGCAAACTCAAAAAATAAATCAATTGGTGGAATTTTTGATAAAGATGGTGGAATAAATGTGGGGAATGCCCCAGCTATTACTACTCAAGGTGAGGTAACTTATTTAGGTTCTTACTCAGGAAACAATACTATTCCAATAGGTATGATTTCTGGTAACCTTTTTGCTTCAACGCTATTTGGCCAAAGAGGCAAGTTCGATGACTATTCTGTTTTTTTTGGAGGCAAAATTGAGATTGACGCTCAAATATGGTCTGGAAGTAAGAACATTGTTAATACATCCACCTCCTTACCTAGTAATGGACAAAATATATATCTAACTGCTGCGAATTTATACTTTTTATCTAATATTGGACATTATGTAACAGCACAGTTTGACTTTGACACTACTGAGTTAGGTAGCTTTGGACTCGGAAATGCTTTTGTAATATTTGGTAATTTAGATACTTCACCATTTTTCCTAACTGCAGGAAGAAATAAGCTCTCAGTTGGAGCTTTTGGTGGAGGTGGACCGTGGACAGGAGGCATAACGAAGAGTTTCTTGGCGCCAGGTAAAGTTACAAATGTCTCGCTTAATTATAAAGATGATATTTGGAATGCAAATATTGCTGTTTTTGGATCTAACGATAATCAAGCAAATTTTTCAACAGGACTTTTTTATGCTCAAAGATGGACTCAAGATATAGCTGTAGGCTTTAATACTGGATACGTATATAATATGGCTGGGGCAGGTAACTCATCATTAAGTAGCTTTTTGCAAACTCAAAAAAAGCCTAACGATATCATAGGTAGTTTTGATATCAATGGAAATATAACCTACTCTTTAGGTGGTGGATTCTTAAATATCGGGTTAGGCTGGGCTACTACTACAAACAAGAAAGATTTTAATGGTGATAGCAACGAAGTTCTAGCTGGTGCAATGTATGGAGCTTTAAACTACTCTTTAGTTTTAGGTGGAAGGAATACCAATTTCGGAGCTTCTTATGGGCAATCATATAATGCAACTAACATAACTATGCCTCTTGCTGCATCACCTTTATATTTTGCTAAATCAACTTCAGGTATAAAAAACCAGATAATCCTATCAACTCAGAGAGCTTATTTTGATGATAATGTCTTATTTGGTCCAGAATATGTTTATCAAAAACTTTACAACGGAAAACATATGAATACAGTTACACTAGACATTTCTATATATATTTAAAAGTTAAAAAAACAATTAATCTTATATAAGGTTACTTATACTTTCTACCAATATCCATTGGCTTCAAAACGATCTATAAAGTGCTGACTAAAATGAAGCTTATTAAGCTTTATGTTTTCCAAAAGCTTTTTATACTGACCTGCTTGGAAGATATAATTTAATACATAAAAAACATTACCCTTACCGACTATTTTTTCTATTTTCTCTTCAAAATCAGTAAAATCCGCTTTCTCATCGACATAGTCATCCAATTTAGCACAAAGCTTATCCATAGTTTTTTCTTCAGCTCTATCAAAGTGTTTAGCTACTTCATAGTGAAACTCATACTTACTATCATGAAAGAAAGGATAAACATTACCCTCCCATGCAGCTTTATAAGCATCATCAACATAGTTACTACTTAGCACATTTAATTTCATAAGATCATAATAATATTTGTTATTCATTGCGTGCTCCTACTTATTTAGTTCTTCTTGAACAATTTGATTAACTTGCTTAGGATTAGCCTTGCCCTTACTTGCTTTCATCGCCTGGCCAACAAAGAAGCCCATCAGTTTGGTCTTACCAGCTTTAAAGTCAGCTGCTTGCTGAGGGTTTGCAGAGATTATAGATTGCACTAACTCTCTTATCGCGCCTTCATCAGATACTTGTTTAAGACCTAATTCTTCAATTATAACATCTATTGCTCGAGGATTCTCAATAAAGCTTGCGATAACCTTTTTACCATTAGCTTGTGAGATAATATCTTTTTGTACATTAGTAATAATCTCCAGTAGAAACTCACTAGGTACAATACTTGTAGAGAATTCTTTATCAAGCTTATTCAATGTAGATACAAGATCAACAGTTACCCAATTATAAGCAACCTTATAGCCAACATTAGGTGCAATTTGATCATAATAATCAGCAATCTCAAGATTAGATAATAAAAACTCAACCTCTTGATCTATCAAATGCTCACGATATACAGCCTCACGCTCCTCAGGCTTCAGAGGCATTTGTTTTTTGATTTGATCTATATATTCATCTGTAAGCTTAATCGGTAATAGGTCAGGATCAGGAAAATAGCGATAATCAAAAGCATCTTCTTTTGCACGCATAGAACGCGTCTCATTGGCGTCAGCATTATATAGACGTGTCTCTTGAACAACCTCTCCTCCAGACTCTAACACCGTAATTTGACGGTTAAACTCATACTCAATAGCTTTATCAATGAACTTAAATGAATTAATGTTTTTAAGCTCGGCACGAGTACCAAATTCCCTTTGTCCAGTTGGTCTTGTAGAGAGATTCACATCACATCTAAATGAACCCTCTTGCATATTACCATCACAAATATTTAAATGCTTAACTAGCTGGTGCAACTTCTTCAAGTATACAACAACCTCTTCTGCTGAACGAAAATCAGGATGAGTAACAATTTCAAGCAATGGAGTTCCAGCACGGTTATAATCCAAACCAGTCTCCCCTACTACATAGCCATGAATCGACTTACCTGCATCTTCCTCAAGATGAGCTCTCTCAATACGGATAGTTTTTTGATTATTTGAAGTTTCTATTTCGAGCTTACCATCTTGTACTATAGGGTTATGCGACTGACTTGTCTGGTATCCTTTTGGTAAATCCGGATAAAAATAGTTCTTACGCGCAAAGAAACTATCTTTTGAAATTTTAGCATCTACAGCTAGTCCAAAAATTATAGCTTTACGAACAGCTTCTTTATTTAATACAGGTAAAGTACCTGGTAAACCTAAGTCTAGAAACGATGCTTGTGTATTTTGATGCTGCCCATACTTAGTTGCCGAAGTTGAGAAAAGCTTAGATTTTGTATTTAATTGAATATGAACTTCAAGTCCTATTACCATTTCCCAATTCATCTAATAAATCCTCGCCTGTTCTAATATAAAATCTTCAACGCCATGCTCTTTTTGGTATTGTGCAACTAGCTGTGTTAAAACATTGTCATTAAACGCTTTACCCATAAGCTGCCCGCCTACTGGTAAGCCATTGGCAAAACCAATAGGAAAAGATATCGCTGGCAAACCAGAGATATTTGCTAGAATTGTATACACATCTGACAGATATGCTGAAACAGGATCTAGTTTATCACCCTTTTTGAATGCTTCACTTGGCGATGCTGGCATAAAGATTGCATCAACCTCTTTGAAGATATCATTCATTTGATCTGTCATAACTCTACGCAACTGCTGAGCCTTGTTATAATACGAATCATACTGACTAGATGCTAATACATAGTTACCGATCATAATTCTGCGTTTAACTTCCTCACCAAAACCTTCTGTGCGAGAGAATCTATACAGCTCATCGAGGTTTTGTGCTTTATCACTACGATAACCATAACGCACGCCATCAAACCTAGCTAAATTAGCCGCGGCCTCTGCTGGTGTGATTATATAATATGTTGAAAGAGCTTCTTTTAAATCCGGAACTTTTATAAATTTTATTTCAGCTCCTAGTTTTTTAAAGTTATCTAGAGTTACTTGGATGGATTGTTGAATTTGCTCAGGTAAATCTTTGATTAAATTCTCATCAATACCAATTATTTTTCCATTGATGCTTTTGTCTAAATCTTTTGTGAAAATATTTGGCTCAATACCAACACAAGTAGAATCAAACTCACACTCTCCGGAAATTGTATCAAGCATAATAGCCACATCCTCTGCATAATGACCAAAAATACCAGCTTGGTCAAAAGATGATGCAAATGCCACCATTCCATGCCTAGAGGTAGAGCCATAAGTTGGTTTCATAGCTGTCAGGCCACAGAAGCTCGCCGGCTGTCTCACAGATCCTCCAGTATCAGAACCTGTACTAACTGGGCAGAATCCCGCCGCAACCGCAGCAGCCGATCCTCCTGATGACCCACCTGGCACTCGCTCCAAATCCCAAGGGTTACTGACAGCACCGTAGTAACTATGCTCATTAGTAGAGCCCATAGCGAACTCATCCATATTAAGTTTGCCAAGTGTTACCATACCACTATCTTTACACTTCTTAGTAACCGTAGAGTCATACGGTGCAACGAAATTATCTAGCATTTTTGAAGCAGCTGTTGTTTTGATATCTTTTGTGCAAAACAAGTCTTTATGCAAAATTGGTATCCCAGTTAATAAACTCTGTTTGCCTTGAGCTATTGCATCATCTGCTTTTTGAGCTTCTTGTAAAGCTTGATCTTCGCATAAAGTAATTACAGAGTTTATATCCTGATCTTGCTTTTGAATCTTTGCTAAGTAGCGTTTTGACAACTCAACAGCTGTTATTTTACCACTATCTAGTTTGGCTCTTAATTGTTTAATATATGACATCTATCTACCCTACTTAACTACCTGTGGCACCATGAAATAATCATCTTCAACCTCACAAGCAAACTTATCAAAACTTGCTCTGTTATCTTGCTCTTGGGGAACATCTTCACGAAACTTAAAATCAATATCAATAGGAGATACCATAGGCTTGGCACCCTGTGCATCAAACTCTTTAACAGTATCTAAAATCTCACAAATACTTGTAAGATCTTTAGTATATTTCTCAAGCTGCTGATCTGTTAAATCAAAACTTGATAGTTTAGCGATATGCTTAACTAATTTCTTATCCATAACACACCTAAATAAATTAATATTTGAATAAATACAATATGATTATAAAGTACTAGTGAAAACAAGAAAAGACGTTTAACTTATTTTATGTTGGAAGGCCCTTTTTGCACTTGTTCTTTTACTGTCATCGGCTTTTCAACAGGCCTATCTTTAACAACACCTATATGTAACTGTTTACTATTAAGATTTATCGGGAATCCATTGTATCTACGCCATAGCTCATAACCCAAGCTTACATTATTCAATAATACCCAGCCGTGAACCTTTGTCCCCAGTCGCAACACATCAGAAGTTGGCCAATCACGAGAACCACTTTGCTTAACAAATATCTTAAATTGACCTTGAGCGTTATTCTGTGGAGATATAAACATAACTTCTCCCTCAAAAGTACCAATGGCAACTTGAGGCCAACCACTAAACTGAACAGCTGGCCATCCTTCAAATTGAAGCATAACCTTATCACCCATCTTAATAAGCGGAATATCCATACTATTAAGCCATAACTCAACTATTCGTGACTTACTATCTGGTACGATCGTTGCTAAGACATCCGTATCTTTCACAATTACACCACCAAGACCATGTATACGATCAACAATAGTACCATTTGTCGGGGCTTTAACTAAACGACTTTGTTGACGAGCAATTTGAACCTTAACCTTAGCAAGACTGATATTCAACTTAGCAAGTTCTTGAGTATAATTAACCATCTCCATCTGAGCTTGCTCATAGACTCTTTGAGTACTTGCACCCTTATCTACTAAATATTTATGACGCTCGATATTATTCTGGGTATTTTTAATTGCAAGCTTCACAGATTTTATACCTAATTCAATTGCAGCCTTCTCATCTTCCAAACGAGAGACAACCTCTGGATCCAAATCCAAAACTTCAACAATAGGATCACCTTTTTTGACATAATCCCCCTCAAAAACATACCACTTACCAAGTCTACCGCCGATAGGTGCTGATATATTTTGCTGACGCTCAGATGGAGAAAGAGTAGTAACATCTCCGTAGCCATCGACCGTTTGTTGCCATGGTATAAGAGCTAGTACAACGCCTACAGCAAGTATACTCAATAAGACTAAGAAAACTATCTTCTTAAAGCTAGGATCTTTTTTTAGCATTTCAAATGATTTTAATTGCATCAAAAGCCCCCTATTTAATAGATATAATTAATGTTGGAATCTCTAACTTTTCTAATATTTGAGTAATAGTCATATCTTTACTTCTATTAGTTAAGCCATACGAGTCAATCAATATCATAAGCTTTGGTCGCTTAAGAATTGCTCTAATAATATTCATCTTCAGAACAACCATAGTATCAAACTCTAAATTATACTTAATCGTTTGTGAGTCTATTCTCTTTTCAAAATGCTTTTCTAAGAAACTTATACCAAATACATCCAACAGCTCATTTAAGTGCTTAAGTCTCTCTTGAGAAAAATCATTTTCACATAAGTTATCTAAAACTGTTCCAGCAACAACCTCAATACCACTTGCTATATGGATATGCTTACTAATCTCTTCTTTTGTATAGTTTCTAAGGCATACCTCATTTATTTTGATAATCTCATCTGAATTATCATCAAAAAAAGCATTTAAAAGTGTTTGGGCGTCTTTTGTTGGTAAACTAAGTTTATTAAAATGATTCTGGGTATAGTCAAAAGTTGACTTACTCCCATCAGAAAGTGCAATTTCAATAAGTCTTACATCTTCTTTAAATTCAGCACGCTTATGTTCTGAAGGAAGTTCTTCTTTTTTAGATATTTCTAACAAATCCAAAATCTTACGCGTCGCTACAAGAAACCCATAACAATCATACAAATACTGGCTAAATTTAAGTAGACCAAGCAATACAATATTTACAAGAAGCTCTGCAGCAATAAGTTGACCAATAGAAAGTTGTCCGCTTATTATTAGATAACTTCCTATACCTAATAGCAAAATATTGATGAAGATATATGTTAACCCTATATATACATGTTGCCTAAAAACAACACTAAAGAAATCAGATCTCGCATCAAGATATTCACATAATTTAGCATCTGCTTTTTTCATTGAGCTTTCCTCTGGGCGCTGCCTAAATGACAAAAACTCAGCGGTTTTTTCTTCAAAGAAGTATACGATATCATATATAGAGCTAGATTCTTTTATACCAGCATCATAACCTGCTCTTAAAGGTATAAATATAGCCAATACAATACATGTAATCAGCAAAATATCAAAGACCAAAAACATTGGATGATAAAAAGCTAAAATAATCACACAAAATAGCGTCTGTAAGAAGATATCAAGTAGAATTATAAAAATCACAGAAACAGATTTTTGTAAAAACTTCAGCTCAAAAGCACGATTAATTTTCTCTCTGACATTTATTTTCATCAGGTCATTAAAATCAACACGATGAATAGCTGCGACTATACGTAATACAGTCTCAACAAAAACTTTTCTTTGAATATCCTCAACCAATTTTAGCTGAAAAATTCTGACGAAAAAAGCTGCTGTCAGCAATATAAATAATATAGTTATTAATGATATCACTGGCCTAATAGATAAGCTAACTCCCACTAAGTTCACTAGCGTTTGAACAGACACAGGAATAGTAAGAGATAAAAACCCTAGTAACAAACTATATATAATCAGAGTATATACAGTATGCCTAGGTATCTTTAATACCGTTTTAATTTGTTTATATAACATATGATCTAAAAACCTCCAATCAGTACCTTTTTAGTATAATCTAGATTTTTAGAATGTCTACTTTAGAAGATTAATTTTAATTAGGGTGTAGAAAGGTAAATTAGCTATTAATAGATCTCTCAAATACATGATCTATTTCTTTTAGATAAGTCTTTTTGATACCTTCAAAATCCATTTCAGGAATATCTAAATCATAACCATGCTCATCTTTCATTACTTTTTGTAGATTTTTCGAGAATGAATCATCAGGTTTAAGATCAAAAGCAACTTGCTGAACAATTTTGTAGCAATCTTCACGCATATATTCAGTATTTGCTACTAAGAAATGTAAGTAGAAGCTTGATAAATATGCACTTGTACTTCTAACTCTATCTTCGATAATATCTTTTTGAACCACAAGATTATCAATAGTATTTTTCATTCTACGCAGAGCATAAACCATAATGCCGAAGTTATCTGGTAAGTAAAATCTCTCAGCTGAAGAATGGGAAATATCTCTTTCATGCCATAGTACACAGTTCTCTAATGCAACAGATACATGAGACCTAAGCATTCTCGCCATACCTGTTAAGTTCTCTGTAGAGATTGGATTTTTCTTATGTGGCATAGTTGAAGAACCTTTTTGACCCTTAGAGAAACCTTCATATACTTCAAAAACATCACTTCTATGTAAATGTCTAATTTCAACAGCTAATCTCTCAATAGCAGAGGCTATAAGTCCATGGATTGATATAAGCTTAGCAATTCTATCTCTAGGGATAACTTGAGTTGATACTTCTTCAACTGGTAAACCTAAAATGTCAGCAGCCTTTTTCTCATCTTCTGTAGTTAAGATACAGTAGTTACCAACTGCACCTGAGAATTGAACCGTAAGACCATCTTTTTGAAACTCTTTAAGATCTTTTAGTCTACGTTTAAATTCAACATAAGCACCAAGGAATTTTTGGCCAAAGCTCATTGGCTCTGCAAACATACCATGGCTTCTACCCATCGTAATAATTTCTTTAGTTTCTTGAGCTTTTGCTAGTAATGACTCACAAAGAGCCTCTAAATCTTTAACAACAAAATCCATAGACTCACGAAGTTGTAAACTAAGAGCTGAGTCAATAATATCTGATGATGTCACACCGAAGTGGAAAAACTTACCAGTTTCAGCAGTAAATTGCTCTGCAATAGAAGTACAAAAAGCAATAATATCATGCTTAGTGACTTTCTCTATCTCATCAACTCTATCTGGTCTAATTTCTGCTTTTGCACGAATTTCAGCAGCTGTACCTTTTGGTACCATTTTTTCTTCTAATGCTTCTAAAATAGCTAATTCAACTTCAAGCATTTTTGTATATTTGTTTTCATCTGCCCAAATCTTTGAGATTTCTGCTACATCATATCTTTTTATCATCTTGATTGTCCCTATTGAATAAAACACAGGCATATATGAATGTTTTTGACACACATCGCCATGAGTTCACTTTAATGTTACGGTAAATGTATTTTAATTTTCTCAAATGGAGCTTCATTGTCAATGTTTTTAGTAACTGATATTACGCACCAAATATAACTTTTACTGAACTGCTATAAATTTACTCGATAATTTTTTTGATTTAGAATACATATTTATTACGCTATATGATAAAGTCAAACTAGAAAATCTAGAGAGGAAAAAATAATGAAAAAAATCTTATTTACTTCAATGACTTTTTTAGTACTTGCATCAGTTGGCTATAGTTCAGATTTAAAAGGTAGTGATTACATCTCTACTAAAGTCGGAGAAACATACAACTACAAAAGAATAAATGCGGATGATAAAGACAGTTTCATGATTGAAACTACTGTAAAAAGTTGTAACGAAAATAAAAGCTCTTGTCAGTATACTAGCCAGATAAAAAGCTCTTCTGAAGAAAAAGCCTCTGACTCTAAATATGAGTATTCATATAATATTAAAAAGGATGGTTCTGTTTATACAGATCTTACGGGCTCAGGTAAAGAGTTTTTATTTTTACCAGCTACTATAGAGTTTAACAAAAAAAGAACAGAAAGTAGCTCTTTTAAAGATGGTAACATCTCAAAAATTTATGAGTTTAAAAAACAAATTCCTAATATGAATGTTGGCTCTAAAACCTATAAAGATTGTATTGAGCTTGAAGCAGATACTACTGTTAATTACAAAAACAAAGAGCATAAGGTTGAAAGCCAAGAATTCTACTGTAAAGGAGTTGGCTTGGTTGAAGAAAACCTTAAAGAGATTCATAAATCAAAAGATCCTGTTACTTACAAAACTATTCTTTCATCAGTAGAATCAAAATAATTCATGAATAAACTCTATCTTAGCATAACTGTTACTACAGTGATCCTACTATCTAGTTGCTCTACTAACAATACTATAATCAAAGGGGGCGACTATGTCTCTATGCAACCAGATACACAATTTCACTATAAAAGAACTGCCCTAGAAGCTAAGAAATCAATATTTATAGATTTAGATATCGAGTTCTGTAATAAAGATCAGTCAAAGTGCAGATACTATGTAACTGTAAAAAATGATAAGAACAAAGTTATAGAAAAATTCTATGAAACATATAAAGTAAATTTCTTTGGCGATGTTTTCCTCACTGATAGTCTATATCCTAGTGGCACTTTACTACTTCCTGCAAGAATGGAGCTAGGTGATGAAATACAGATAAGCAATAATGATAAGTTTGGACCTATTCAAGAGAAACTACTAGCATACAAGATAATCCCTAAAATACAGATAAATAACAATAATTATAATAACTGTGTAAATATATTATTTGAAACAATCACGCCTACAGAAACTCTTGATTTAAAACTGACAACAGATGAGATAACTTGTAAAAATATAGGCACAGTTAGAAAAGAAATGAAAATGTCATATAAACCTAAATATGCAAATACTAGCACGGATGAAATTAGTAATAGTGTAATGAAGTATGCATCAACCCAAAGTATTGCTAAAAGTATGGGACCTATGAGTTTTTATAAACCTTTTATCACAAAAAAAGCAAAACCTGATAGCCAAGGATATATACTTATTGATACATATTTAGATATCTTACAGTCTATATCTCATAATCCTAGTGCCAACCCAAGTATAAACAACTTTGCTCCTGAAGATAAATATAACTAAAAGTTTGTTGAATAAATGTGAAAAAATCATTGAGCACATTCGACTCTGCTCATCTATCATATTTTGATTCTTTCCTTTAGTTACTAAATTAATAACTAAATTCTATTGTATATGAACGAGAGAGATTTTGCTGAGGTTTTATATCCACATTACCAATACGATACTCTATATCAACATCCATACCTAATGTATCACTTCTACCGCACCATGGTTCAATACATACATAAGGAGCATTTGCCTTAGGTTTTGACCATAAGCCAAGGTATTCAAAGCCATCAAAAGTTACTTCAATATAACGATCAGAACCTTTCTCAGCTAATCTGACTCTTTTATCTGTGAAACCGCTATACACAAGAGCATCATTATCAAAAGTATGATTGTCTAGCTCAATCTTAGATAGTTTGAAATGCTTAGTTTCACCAGTATAAAATGCCTCTGGTGTAATAGCATGAAAATCCAATTTTTGCTCAGAGAATACAATCTCATAATCACTAAACTTATGCTTATCATCAAAAGGGCAGGCAAATGCTGGATGCGCTCCAAAACCACACGATGCAACACTATCATCTAAGTTTATGATATTGTATTCTGTGATAAGTTTATTAGCTCCAAGAGTATATGTAACCTCAAACCTTAATCTAAACGGATAATCTTTTGCTGTAGTATCCATTGCTAAAGTAACACTACTCTCACTATGCAACACAATATCAAATACAGTATGGCGAGCCAGCCCATGATTGCCCATGGGATACTCTTTACCTTGATATCTAATTTTATTATCGTGAGATTTACCCACTACTGGAAATAGTACAGGCGAGACTCCCGCCCATATACTCCCTTCTCCAGACCACATATACTCATGATTAGTTGTAGCATTGATAACAGCTCGAACTTCGGCCCCTAGCTCACTAATCTCTACTAATAAATTATCATTTTTGATTTTAATCATAAGAATCCCCTTCTATGTTAGTGAAGAGGTACAATTTGCATTAGGCTTAATCTCACTAGAAGTAGTTACCATACAATACCCTCTTCAGGGTTAACTTCAATACCTTCAGTAAAAATGAGCAATTGAAAATCTAAGATTTAAAACACTCTATTAGTATTTTAGCATATTATTGACGAACAAAGATTCTAACTATAGCGATTCTCCTTCATAAATGGAGTGGAATTTGATTATTTATTTTATCTATGCTACTAAAGAGCATCGTATCCCCTTTTCATCAAAAGCATCATTAATAGGCTTAAATATATCTTTCTCAGTATAAAATTTATCAAACCCAACAACATCTTTTCTCCACAGTGAAGTTTTAATCTCCTGAGAATCAATCTCGAAGTTCATCACATTAACTTCAGGCTTTGAAATACTTTCTTTTTTAGATAGTACTGTTATTGCACAATATAATGCTTTACCACCCTCAATAGACTCATAGATTGTTACGGCACCTTTATCATCACTAATTTCTGAACTGCATGAAATAACAACACGTTCTTCTGATTTAACTCTAATTTTTATTTCAGTTAGGTTTTTTAAATTTCTATTATTTGAGAAACTCCCTATATTAAGCTGATAACTAGATGTGTATATATTTCCATATAAGATGTTATCTAAAGCACTATCGAACTTGCACTTCTAGATGATTTCCCTTTATAACTGTGTAAATTAGCGGATAAAAGCACTTCTTAGTACTATGATTTTGTATATATTTAGAAGGTGTTTTGATTCCGTAAACTTGCTGGCACCAATCTTTACTAGTATTTTCAGTAACAACTATATTAGCCTGACTTTGTGGGAGAAACAAATATAAAAGAACTCCAACAATAACTCCACCAATAATAGTGACTATAAGAGTATTTTTATGTTGATTGAGCCAACCTAACACTACCTACCCAACCCACTTTCTCGCATTTCTAAACATTCTCATCCACACTGAATATTCATCATACTCTGCTGGGATATGCGAGTTTGTAATAGCTCTATAGACGCGTTCTGGATGCGGCATCATTGCAAGGACACGACCATTTAGTGCTGTAACAGCTGTTAGACCATCTACTGCGCCATTTGGATTATATGGATACATCTCAGTTGCTTGACCTTGACCATCGATATATTTAAGAGCTATTTGCGAACTTGCTAGCATAGCTTGTTGCTGATTGTCATTTTCAAATAATGGACGACCCTCACCATGAGCTACTGCAATTGGTGCTTTTGTACCTGCCATATCAGCAAACCAAATAGAGTCAGACTCTTGAATCTCAACCATAGAAGCCCTTGCCTCAAACTGCTCTGATTTATTTTTAATAAATATCGGCCAGTTTTCAGCTCCTTTGATTAGTGATTTAAGTTGAGCCAACATTTGACAACCATTACACACACCTAATGCTAAAGTATCATCACGACCAAAGAATTTGCTAAACTCGACTTTTAGCTTCTCGGTAAAGAGGATATTTTTTGCCCAGCCTCCACCAGCACCTAAAACATCACCATACGAGAAACCACCACAAGCCACTAATACTTTAAAATCTGCCAAAGATACACGCCCAGCATGTAAATCTGACATGTGAACATCATGAGCTTCAAAACCAGCTGTAGTAAATGCTGCTGCCATCTCAACTTGACCGTTGACACCTTGCTCTCTTAGAATTGCAACTTTTGGCTTCTCAACATTAACAAATCTAGCTGTAATATCTTCTTCAAGATCAAAGCTCGCCTCAACATGGATACCTTTATCATCAGTATTTAAGATACTATCAAACTCCTGTTTAGCACACTCGCTATTATCACGAATTGATTGGATCTGATAAGAAGTCTCAGCCCACCATCTTTGTAAGTTTACACGCGTATTTGAATATACTTTCTCACCATTTGCAAAGATATTTAACTCATCGCTAGAGTTTAGCTTAGCTATTGCACACAGGTGAATTTGAGTATCTTTAAACATCTCTTCAACTAGTGCTAGATCGCTATTTTTAACTTGGATAACAGCTCCAACTTCTTCAGCAAAGAGTTTCACTAGCACATTTTGGGTTTGTAGATTGATATCTAAACCTTTACGCCCAGCAAACGACATCTCAGCTAGAGTTGCAAATACACCACCATCTGACACATCATGATATGCTAAGATTTTATTTTCAGCTTTTAGTTTAGTGATATTTTCAAATAGCACTTTCAACTTGCTTGCTTCAACATCTGGAGCAACATTACCAACTTGGTTATAAGCTTGAGCTAAACATGAAGCACCAAGTCTACCAGCACCATTAGATAGATCAATATGTAAAAAAGTCGTATCATTATCATCAACTAAAACTGGTGTAAGAGTCTTACGCGCATTTGTTACTGGTGAGAAACCTGAAATCACTAGCGATAAAGGCGATGTAACAGATTTGGCTTGACCATTATCTGACCACTTAGTTTTCATTGACATTGAGTCTTTACCAACAGGGATTGCAATACCTAACTCTGGAGCAAATTCCATACCAACAGCTTTTACAGTCTCATATAGCTTCTGGTTTTCATCACCCTGACTTGCAGCAACCATCCAGTTAGCAGATAGGCGAATATCACTTAATTTCTCAATATCAGAAGCTAACAAATTTGTTACAGTCTCAGCAATTGCTAATCTACCAGAAGCAGCCGCATTAATAGCTGCAACAGGAGTTCTCTCACCCATTGCCATTGCTTCACCAGCTTGACTATCTACTGTAGCAGTTGTCACAGCACAGTCAGCAACAGGGACCTGCCATGGGCCAACCATCTGATCACGAGCAACCATGCCTGTAATACTTCTATCACCAATTGTGATTAAGAAAGACTTAGAAGCTACAGCTGGTACTTTTAGTACTCTTTCAACTGCATCCTCAAGCTTGATAGCACTTGTATCAAAAGCATCTTGTTCAACTTTGACAGTTTTTACATCAATATGCATTTGTGGAGTATTACCAAATAATAATCCCATTGGTAAATCAACCGGTTTATTATCAAAATACTCATCATTTAGCGTAATATGCTTTTCAGAAATTGCCTCTCCCACTACAGCAAATGGACATCTTTCTCTATTACAAAGCTGCTCAAAAAACTCTAAGCTTTGCGGATCAATTGATAATACATACCTTTCTTGTGACTCATTTGACCATATTTCTAACGGAGAGAGTCCTTCTTCACCAACATTTACTTTTCTAAGCTCAAAATGGCCGCCAACATTACCATCTTTAACAAGCTCAGGAAACGCATTTGAAATACCACCAGCACCAACATCATGGATAAATGTGATTGGATTATGCTCACCCATTTGCCAACACCTATCTATAACTTCCTGACAACGACGCTCCATCTCAGCATTATCACGCTGTACAGAAGCAAAATCCAACTCAGAGTTAGCATCAGAAGATACAACAGATGACGCAGCACCACCACCTAGACCAATACGCATTGCAGGACCACCAAGACAGATTAGCTTAGCTCCAACATCGATATCGCCTTTCTCAACATGCATTCTCTTGATATTACCCATACCACCAGCAATCATAATTGGCTTATGATAACCAAACATCTCTTTACCAGCCGAAGTATTGACCTCTTGTTCAAAGGTTCGGAAGTAGCCATTGATATTAGGACGACCAAATTCATTTGAGTAATGAGCTCCACCAATAGGTGCCTCTAGCATAATTTGTAGAGGTGTTACGATATGATAAGGTTTACCATACTTAGTAGATTCCCAAGCTTGTTCAAAACCTGGGATATTTAAGTTTGATACTGTAAAACCAGTAAGCCCAGCCTTAGGCTTAGCTCCAAGACCAGTAGCACCCTCATCACGAATCTCACCACCAATACCTGTTGCTGAACCACTATGTGGTGCAATAGCTGTAGGATGATTGTGTGTCTCAACTTTCATTAGAATATCAACTTCTTCTTGATTGAAGTTATAAACACCTGTTTGAGTATTTGAATAAAACCTTTGAGCCGTTGTACCCTCTATCACAGCAGCATTATCTTTATATGCCGAAAGCACACCTTTTGGAGATTTTTCAGTAGTATTACGAATCATCTTGAACAATGATTTATCTTGCTCTTGGTTATCAATAGTCCATTTGGCATTAAAAATCTTATGTCTACAATGCTCAGAGTTTGCTTGAGCAAACATATATAGCTCTGTATCTGTAGGGTTTCTGCCAAGCTTTGTATACTCATCTGCTAGATATTCAATTTCTTGCTCACTTAGAGCTAAACCAAGCTTTTTATCAGCATCTTTGATAGCTTGCACACCATTTTCGAGAACATTGACAAACTCAAGCTCTTTTGGTGCTGTAACACTAAATAATCTGTGCAAGTCATCTTTGCATGTAAAAACTTCTTCGACCATACGATCATAAACTAAAGCTTCTATAGCTTTTATCTCGCTATCAGAAACCTGTCCCTCTACACCAAATAGAACTGCTCGTTCTACTCTTTTGACAGCATTAATTCCAGTATTACGAATAATATCAGTAGCCTTTGACGACCATGGCGAGATTGTTCCAACTCTTGGAGCTGTTATAAATGTGTGGCCCTTTGGCTCTGCAGAACCATACTCTTTATTGTAGTTAAGCAGCGATTTGATAATCTGCTCTTGGCTCTCGCTTAACTCTTCATCAATCTCAACGACATGGATATATTCTGCCGATATTGACTCTACTTTGTTTGATATCTTTTTAACATCTGCTAAAACTTTCTCTCTTCTAAATGGAGATAGTGCACTTAAACCTTCAAAAACTCTAATCATTAGTTATCAAACCCTTTGTATTTCTTTTCCAATTCTTTTAATTCTTTACGATGTCTTTCTAACTCGTCTAAATAAGCTTCATCAACATCTCCTGTAATATAATTACCAGAGAAAACACTATCTTCAAACTCTGTAATTCCAGGATTTTGTTTTTGTACAATTTCTTTCAAATCACATAAAGGTAGATATATCAAACCATCAACACCTATCCATTGGCGAATTTCCTCTAAAGATTTACCATGAGCAATAAGATCTGATTTAACTGGCATATCTATACCATATACATTTGGATAGCAAACAGCTGGTGATACAGATGCAAGATATACTGACTTAGCACCAAAATCTCTAATCATCTCGATAATACGTTTAGACGTTGTACCACGGACAATAGAGTCATCTACAAGCAGGACATTTTTATCTTTAAACTCTGCTGGAATTGGGTTTAGCTTTCTTCTGACGAAATTCTTTCTATCAACATTCTCTGGCATAATAAACGTTCTACCAACATAGCGGTTTTTAACAAAACCTTCACGATACTCAACACCCAATGCTGTAGCAATTTCTTGAGCTGAAGCTCTACCCGTCTCTGGTACTGGAATTACAATATCAATTTCTTTATCTTTCCAAACATCTTTAATTCTCTCACTGAGAGCTTTACCCGCATCTACTCGAGCTTGATAAACACTAACACCATTCATAATACTATCAGGACGGGCAAAATATACATATTCAAATAGACAAGGAGCTAGGACTGGCTTTTTAGCACAAACTTTTGAGTGAACTTTTCTATCTTCTGTAATTATTATAACCTCGCCAGGCTCTACATCTCGCAGTACTTTAAACCCTGATATATCCAATGAAACACTCTCACTTGCAACCATATAGGCTTTTTCGCCATCATCATACTCTTTAACACCTAGTACAAGAGGTCGTATACCATACGGATCTCTAAAAGCTACTAAACCAAAATTAGCAATCATTGCTGTGCAAGCATATCCACCTCGAGCATGTTTAAATACAAAATCACATGCTTTGTATACTGCTTGAATAGTTGGACAACCTTTGGATTTATTCATTCCACAAGCAAAGAAGTTAAGCAGCAATTCAGAATCAGAAGTCGTATTTAAATGGCGTCTTTCTATATCATGCAACATCTGTGCAAGCTCTGGAACATTAGTAAGATTACCATTATGGGCAAAAACAATACCATGTGGATTATTCACATAGAAAGGTTGACTGTCTGCAGCTCCAAGACTTCCAGCTGTTGGGTATCTAACATGTCCAATCCCCATATTGCCTTTTGATTTTTCAAGTTTATCATCTGTAAATACATCACTTACAAGCCCTGTATTTTTGCGCATAAAGAAATGCCCTTGATCCATGGTAGCAATACCAGCAGCATCTTGACCTCTATGTTGTAGCAAACTCAACCCATAAAATAACGCATAACTAACCTGATTAGGTCCAGCAACCCCAATTACTCCACACATAAACCACCAACTACTTTTAGTTTTAATTCATTATTAACAGACATATTATACCAATATTTAACACAATAAATTAATCAAAATCATTGAAAATTCTAATGAGAAAAAGTTTCCTTATTCTTTAAATCATTCTTATTTTCCAGAGAGTCAATAACAGATTTTAAATCTCTTAACATCAACTGTGCTAAATCAAGCGTGAAACCTTTACGTACAAGCACTCTCATTACGACAAGGTCTTCTCTGTGCTTAGGCATCGAATATGCAGCTATCTGCCACCCTCTAGCTCGAATTTTTTCAGATACATCAAACAATGTATAGTTCTTACTTTTCTTTAATGACCAACTAACAGCTGGTATACCATTATCTCCATCATGGATAATTTCAAACCTATCTAACTCTTTAAGCTTTTTAGCAATATACTTTGTAACGTCATAACTTATTTGATGAACTTTCTTATATCCTTCAAACCCTAATCTAACAAAATTAAAGTATTGTGCAACAATTTGTCCACCAGGTCGCGAAAAGTTAAGTGCAAATGTTGGCATATTACCACCAAGATAATTGACATTGAACACCAGATCTTCTGGTAAATATTTTTTATCTGTCCAAACAACCCAACCGACACCAAGAGGAGATAGCCCAAACTTATGGCCTGATGCATTTATTGATTTAACTCTTGGCAGTCTAAAGTCCCATTTCAGTTCAGGGTTTATAAAAGGTGCTAAAAAACCTCCTGAAGCTCCATCCACATGCACTGGAATATCTAAACCTGTTTCTTTCTCAAATTTATCAAGAGCTTTACATACTTCTTCTACTGGCTCATATTGTCCTGTGAAAGTCACTCCAAGCGTTGGCACTACTCCAATAGTATTTTCATCACACCTCTCAATTACAGCTTCTGGAGTCATTATCAGACTCTCATCAGACATTGGAATCTCTCTAAGCTCAATATCCCAATATCTTGCAAACTTATGCCAACATACCTGTACAGGCCCCGTAATAAGATTTGGCTTTGAATAGTCTTTACCTTGTGCTTTCATTTTATCACGCCAACGCCACTTCATTGCCATACCGCCAAGCATAGCAGCCTCTGATGAACCTGTAGTTGAGCAACCAACCGTATTATCAGATGTAGCATTCCATAGATTAGCTAGAATATTGACACATCTTGACTCTATCTCTGCTGTTTGAGGATATTCATCCTTATCAATCATATTTTTATCAATACAGTCATTCATTAATCTATGAATATAATCATCGACCTCTGTCTGGCAAAAGGTAGCCAAGTTTTGTTTTGAATTACCATCAAGCATTAGTTCATCTTTGATCTCTTGATAAACCTGCATTGGATCCTGAGTGTTTTTTGGAATCTCAATTTTCGGCAATGACTCTTCGAAAAAATCGAAATCATCTGTTACTTTCTTCTTACTATGTAGCCCCACTACTTCCTCCCTTTACCTCAAACTTTTTTAAATTCAAAATTATCTATTTCAAAAAAACTTATTTGCTTCTGCATAATGTTTTCACAACAGATTGATATAACCAAATCATTATGAAAGACAGTCACGAAGTCATTTTGATATTTTTCACTAAGCCATTGTTGATTTTCATTTTTATAAAATATTGCTTCTCTTAGCTCTTTTGCAATACCTAAAGAACTCCTTTTAACTTGAGCTTCTTTTAATGTCCACAGTGTGTAAAAATCTACACTTTGCTGACTATTTTGTACTAACGAAGCATACTCATTAGTATCAAAATATCTCTTTGCAATTTTTAATATATTCCGAGTTTTGTTAACCTCTTCAGCATCAATACCAACTTCAGAATTAGATACAGTCATAACTATCTGATCTTGTGTATGACTAATATTAAAAAACAAACTACCATTTGCTAAATAAGGTTTAGAATTTGTTATTGAGAATACTGGTGAAATATCAAAAAACTTTTCAAAAACAAAATAACGAATAAATTGTGAAAATATTTTTTGATCTGATGTAAGCTTTTCTTTTTCAACTCGTGATACCAGCCAAGACTTAAGGAGCTCAGCTTTATATTTTTTAAAATCTAAAATAAAAGCTGAGATTTCTGACATATAAAATGTTACTCCGTTGCAATCTGCGAAATAATATCTGTCTTACCAAGGATACTATTGATATATTCAACATCTTTATATGTTAGACTTCCTTGTAACTGTTTTAATCTGACATAATCCTCAACATAATTAAATATTGAATCAGCAAATGAAAGCTGTGCTTGGACAAGTATTGCCTGACGGTTAAGTAAGTCAACAATAGTCTGTGTCCCAGCCTCAAACCCTTCTAAAATAGCTTTTACAGAGGCAATACCTGAATATACTGATTTTCTAAATGCATCAATCCTAACAGCGTCTAAAACAACTGTCTGATACGCTTCAACAGTACCTGCATAAGTTTCTCTTTTTGTTTGTAATAGCGCATAATCAGCTGCTTGATTATCATAACTAGCCTTCTTCAACTTAGCATAATCAGAACCACCTCTAAGCAAATTCCAATTAACTTCTCCGCCTATATTAGCAACATCATATTTTTTAGGAATATTTTGAGTCTGATTTCTAGCACCAGAAAGATTGTTGCTTGACATCAAAATACCACCTGTAAGATTAACATTTGGAAAAAAATTACCCCACTCTATCCCAACACCTTCACCAGCTGCCTCATATTCAAACTTTTTCTGTGCTATATCTAAGTTGTATTTCTCAGCTGTATTTAGCCAATAATTAATATCATCAGGAACAGGATTACCAAATTCAGTATCTTTTGATATATATAAAATAGAGCTTATTCGCTTACCAATAAGCTTCGCCATAACGGCTTTTGCATTAATTAAATTTCTCTGAGCATTGACTCTATCTGCAATCGCCTGACGATATTGAGCATCGGTTGTTTTAAAGTCAGCATAAGATACCATACCTGAGTTATATTGATACTTTTGGGTCAAATATAACTTCTTGTTCCATGCCTCATTCGCAAATTGAAACTGTAAAGCTTGCTCTGATCTTAAAAGCTCAAAATATGCTGTTACCGTATCTGTAATTAAAGTTTGCTCTGCCTTTGCATAAATCATCGCATAGGATTTTTGTAAATATGTTGCTTGAGTATATGTTTTCCATTTACCCCAATCAAAAAGAGTTTGTGAACCACTAAAATTGACCAAATTGACAGTATCATTCACAGTTCCACCAAACTGCTTATATAAGTCTCTCCGCAAATTATAACTGGCATCGATCTGAGGAAGCAAAGCACCTAAAGCTGTAGGTACTGTTTCAACATTTGCCGCGAAAGTTGATCTAGCTGCTTGATAATCAGCATTATGCTCAGCAGCTAAAACATAAATATCTACTAGGCTGTAATACTTGTCTTCAGTATCTCCGACCATAGCCACTTCATCGGCTTTTTTAAGATTATAAAAAGCATTGTTTTCTTTTATCTGATCGGCTTTTGCATATTGTTTCTCAACACTGTATGGTTTTGATGCAACATCTGTGCCTATAGGTCTGCCTACATCATTATATTTTGGAACAGGGGTATTTTCACTAGCAAAAGCAGTTAATAACCCAAATATCCCAAAAAGGTATAAGCCGACTTTTTTCATCATAATCTATTCACTATTTGTTATATACATCAAAAAGAAATGTTTTCTCATATCCATCTTTAGATGTCTTTGTCACACTATATACTTTATCACAAATGCAAGTACGTACCACATAAACAACCTTACCATTCATGTCTAAAAACACTAATAAAGATTCATCAAGCTCGTCTTCTTCCAAAACTGTTGATATATATATACGATCATATTTCTGTTGGCTGCTAGCTTTTTCATGTAGACTCTCAGCATGAACAAATTCAACATTATTTATGCCAATCTCAGCTAGTTGTTGCTTAGCTATAGCTAATCTATCTTCACCATAATCAACTAACTCAACTTTCTCAGCCATCTTTGCTAACAATGCTGCAGGATAACCGCATTCTAAACCAAGTTTCAAAACAGAACTGTTTGGCTGTACATCAAGAGCCTCTATCATCCTTGCTGTAAGAGTTGGACTTCTTAGCTCTCTATCGCCAAAAACAAGAGGCGTATCACAATAAGCTAAGCCCTGAATCTCTTTAGGTAAAAACTTTTCTCTAGGAATATCTGCCATAATCTTAGCTACACCGTCTAAAGAAAGTCCTTCCGTAAGCACCTGCTGTTTTACCATATTTTCTCTAGCAAACTCGAAATCCATAGTATAAGACCTTTAATATTTAGAAATAAATTTGTACATTTTCAAATACCAGATAATACCATAACAGCACTATAAAAGGAACTATCCTAAATTTTAGATTTGGAAATCTCTACAAAAAAAGATAAAATTCTATAGCTAATTTTATTAAAAAAATAATATTTCTTTTGTTAGTACAAACATACTAGCAATAACTAAATTCAAGGAAACTAAACAATGAAACGACCAGAACTTCTATCACCAGCAGGTTCACTTAAAGCTATGCGTTATGCTTTTGCTTATGGTGCAGATGCTGTATATATTGGGCAACCAAGATATAGTTTACGAGCTAGAAACAATGAATTCTCAAAACTTGAGATTCTTGAAACTGCTGTCAATGAGGCTCATGCTCAAGGCAAAAAAATAATGCTTGCAAACAATATTGCCCCACATAATGCCAAGATCAAAACCTATATAAAAGATATTGCCCCTGTAATGGCTTTAAAACCTGACGCTATGATTATGTCAGATCCTGGTATGATTATGTTAATAAGAGAGCATTTCCCAGATCAAGAAATTCACCTATCAGTACAGGCAAATGCAGTAAACTACGAAACTGTTAGGTTTTGGCAAAAATTTGGAATTACAAGAGTTGTGTTATCTCGTGAACTATCACTAAGAGAAATCGCAGAAATAAAAGAGAATGTTCCTGATATGGAAATTGAAACTTTTGTACATGGCTCCCTTTGTATGGCATATTCTGGAAGATGCTTACTTTCAGGCTACTATAGCCATAGAGATCCCAATCAAGGTGTTTGTAATAACGCTTGTCGTAATAACTACAAAGTAGCTGAAGCTAAGCAAAATGAGTGGGGAGATTTTGAACCTGTTCAAACACAATCTACACTTGGGCTAGGTACTCCATCTGACAAAGTTGTACTAATAGAAAATGATAAAGAACCTGGCCAATATAACCCAATGTTTGAAGACGAACATGGTACATACATCATGAACTCAAAAGACCTACGTGCAATACAGCATGTTGAAGCGATGACAAAGATGGGAGTTGATTGCTTTAAAATTGAGGGGCGCACAAAATCATTCTTTTATGCTGCTAGAACTGCTCAGCTATATGATCAAGCCATCAAAGACACTTTAGCTGGTAAGCCCTTTGATATGTCACTAATGGATAAACTTGAAGGTCTTGCACACAGAGGTTACACAGAAGGTTTTTATCGTCGCCATGTCCATGATGAATATCAAAAATACGAAAACTCTGACTCACGTAGTTCTACTCAGCAATTTGTTGGTGAAATTACTAATTTTGATGAGCAAACAGGCTATGCTGATATTAACGTTCGCAACAAAATGAAAATCGGTGATAGCATTGAACTAATGTTACCATCAGGAAGCCGTGAAATTATCCTAGACAATATGCTAGATAAAGATGGTAATCACATGGAAGAAGCAAAAGGTAGTGGCTATCAAACAAAAGTTAGATTTGATAATGTCACTTCTGAAGATATGAAGTTTGCCTTAATGATTAAGAACCTGAAGTAATAAAATTAATTTTTAGTTGATCGTATAATTCAAATTTAAGCCTTACTTTGGCTCTTTTAATATAATCAGCAGAGCAAAACAGATTACAGACATAATAATCATTGTAATAGCTATTGGCAAAGAACTTGTTGCAGGGAAAAGCATAGCAATACTACCTATTACTCCACTAATAGCGAATTCCATAGTTCCAAATAATGCTGCAGCAACTCCCGCTATCTCATAAAAAGGCTCTAGACTACCACTAGCACCAGTACCAGTTGTAAAAGCCGCACCAAATGTTGCAAAAAAACATGGTGCAAAGAAGCCCCATAAACTTAAGCCATATACCAAATATATAGTCAAAGAAGTAACTCCTGCTAAAAATACACAAGCAACACCAAATATAGCTGTTTTATAAACTCCTAACTTATTTACTATAGCTCCTGATAGAAGTGAACCAATCATAAATGCTAATCCAGCTGAACCAAATACAACATATATTTCAGATATTGGATATCCTAAATAAGTAATAATATATGGCGTCATTGAAAACAATATAAAGAATGATGCCATACCAGATACTGCTGTAAGTGAATAAGCCCAAAACTGTAATGATTTACCAACATACAAATATCTTGCAAACACATCCCAGGACATTTTTTTACGTCTTTCAATAGGAAGGCTTTCTTTTACAAAAATTACAACTATCAAGAATGATATAAAAGCCAAGCCAGTAAGAAATATAAATGCTGATTGCCACTGAAAATGCATAGCTAACTGTACACCTATCAAAGGACCTATAATAGGTGATATTGAAATAATGGCATTTATAAAGCTATATATCATCGAACTAGTCTTACCTGAGTATGCATCTCTAATAATAGCAAATGCGCAGACTGATAGCCCACAACACCCAAGCCCTTGAACTACCCTAGCAGCTATTAAAAACTCAATGGTACTAGATAGCGCACATAGGATAGAACCGAAGACAAATAATATTGATGAAATCAAAATAACTTTAAACCTACCAAGTTGATCAGATAGCGGTCCAAGAAATAACTGCCCTACTCCTGTAACAACCAAAAACAATGACAATGTTATTTGTACCATTTGCTGAGTTGTATTTAAAGATTGACGCATTTCAGGTAGAACAGGCATATATACATCCATAGCTAGTGCAAAAGCAAAAACCATAGGCCCTAAGATCAGAATAGTTTTTAATGGAGAATATTTCCACATAAGAAATTCCTCTTATTTTATTATTAAGTAGCGGATTATTATAACAGAATATTTAAAATATGTTACTGATTTAGTATACGACATAAAAGACCTACTTCCTTAGATAGGATTTTACTTAATTATATAGACTCTAATGTTATAATAAACAACATAGAAAATTTTTACTCTAAAATAATGTACAAAAAAATCATTCTACTATTGTCAGCAATTATGCTGCCAATGCTGTCTTTTGCACAAAGTGAAAAGACTCTAAGCGCTGTTAGCGTACACGCTATCGATCATCCCTTAGCAATTGCCGCTATTGTAGTCTTTATATTAGCTTATTTATTAGTTATGACTGAGGATTTTACAAAACTAAATAAATCCAAACCTGTGATTTTAGCAGCTGGAATTATTTGGATACTTGTAGCACTGGTTGGAAAATCTCTAGGTGCAGACAATATTGTCCATACAAACTTTAATCATATTATGACAGAGTATGGCGAGTTACTCCTTTTCCTATTAGTTGCAATGGCATATATCAACCTTATGGAAGATCGAAATGTATTTGCTAAACTAAAAAGCACTCTTCTAAGAGCTGGCTTCGGATACTTAGCAACTTTTTGGCTTACTGGTATTATTTCGTTTTTCTTATCAGCTGTTGCTGATAATTTAACTACTGCTCTAGTTATGAGTACTGTTGTCATATCTATAGGTAAAGATAACAAAAAATTTATAACGATGGCTTGTGTAAACGTAGTAGTTGCAGCTAATGCTGGTGGTGCTTTTTCACCATTTGGAGATATTACAACTCTTATGGTTTGGCAAACAGGTGTTGTCAAATTCACTGAATTCTTTGCTATATTCTTACCTTCTCTTGTGAACTTTTTAGTTCCAGCGATTATTATGAGCTTCTTTATGCCAAAAATGGAGACTCAATCTATAATAGAAGAAAAAGTAGAACTTAAACGAGGAGCAGTTCCTGTTATTCTACTTTTCATACTAACAATTGCAACTGCTGTTTCATTTGAGCATTTATTGCACTTACCACCATCATTAGGAATGATGACAGGTTTTGGTTATGTAATGATATATAACTATCTATATGGATTAAAAGTGGCTGTAGAGAACAGAAATCCAAATGGCCGCAAAATGCCTCCTCATGCTTTTGATATTTTTGATAAGGTAAAAGAGGCTGAATGGGATACGTTACTTTTCTTCTATGGAATACTCGTTTCTGTACAGGGTCTAGCAGCTCTTGGATACCTTGGTGTAGCCTCTCAGTATATCTATATTGATATGCAATCGATTGCACCATCACTATTTGACGCTCACACTCAAGCAAACACTATTATAGGAGTTCTTTCAGCTATTATTGATAATATCCCAGTGATGTTTGCTGTGCTTAGTATGAACCCAACGATGGAACATGCTCAATGGCTGCTTATCACACTTACAGCTGGTGTAGGTGGTAGCTTACTGGCTATTGGTTCAGCAGCAGGTGTTGCTGTTATGGGTAAAGCTAAAGGCAAATATACTTTTATGGGGCATCTAAAATGGACTTGGGTTATTGCTATAGGCTATTTTGCCAGCATCATTGTTCATTTACTAATTAATCATTAATTTCACTTCTATCAATCTGCTTAACTAATTCCTTTAATCTTTTTACATTTGCTTTTAACTCTGCGACTTGCTCATAGCTGTACACAAAGAAAAGAAGAGGAGTCACAACCTTTAAAAAAGCTGAGTTTATCTGCATAACTTGGCCAAAACTAATAGCCTTTAGAAAGTAACGAGGTAAAGATAAAAAAATGCCTATTATTCCATATATCTGGGAGAAGAAATTTGTTACTACATTTATCTTTATCTCTCTAAACGTTAGTTGATAAAAATTGTCTACGACATTTGAAAAATGTTTTTTTAATTCAAATATTTTAGAGTTGTTTTCATAATCATTATTAATCCGTAGCTCAGCCAAGCCAAATCTAAAGTTTGCTTCATATCTTTGCTTATCATAAACAAGCTTTCGAAGAGGTTTACCAACCTTTATAATAGCTATTATATTAATACCCGCTAATATTAAAGCAAACCAAAATAAATAACCATACACTTTAATCTCATAGCCTAAAACTTTAAGCTCAAAGCTGCCTGATAAACTCCATAAAATAGCTGAGAATACTACAAATGTAGGCACACTAGCGATAAACCCTAAAGATAAAGTTTTTAATAAAGTTATAAACTGCTTTATGTCATTGCTTATTCGCTCATCAGGATTATCACAATTATACATTTGAAGATAAGGTTTTGTTTGCACCCATCTCTTAGTGTAATAAATAGTTAAATACTGCCTGATTTTAATAACTACTACTTGACCAATTAAATAAGCTACGAAAGTATTAACAAGAGTAAATAACATTATAAATATAAAAACTATTATTTGATGTATTAAAAGTTGTTGGTTATAGTTGGCTAAAGAGTCATAAAAGTCTATATACCAATAGTTTAACCATACTCCTAAGCCTACACCTACAAACTCTAACACGACACATATAACGATCGCAAAGACTATAATCTTATAATTAGTAGCTCTGCTAAAGAAGGGCTTGAGAATATAGTAAATATCTCTAATAAAAGACATTACTCAGCCTTATAAGGAACTGAGATAACCACCCTAGTAGCTGTTTTTTCATCTTTTTTATCCATGGCTGCAATAGCTAGCTTAACCATGCGAGAGTTCTGATTATGAAGCAAAAAGTGCCACCATTTAGTATTAACAACTTCTGGAATAACTACCACCGAATAGCCTCTCTCAGGATCTCTAAGATCATTTTTATGCAATATTTGCAATACAGGTGTTATAAATGAGTTATACACTGGTCGTAAAATTAGTAATTTTTCTCTAAATGCTAGGTTTTTCCATTGTGTTTTAACTTTCTCAATTTTGTTTTCATCTGCTGATACAAAAACAGGTGTTATATCATCTGATATATTTCTCGCTAATCTTAGTGCTTCTATTGTTCCTCGATGTATACGTGATACTAATAAGATAATTTTAGGCTTAGCATTATCATGCACACTTGCATTTACAATAGCCTCATCAATACTTAGTGTCAAGTTATGCTGTCTAGTTATATAATGGTTCTTAATTGCATAAAGAACATACATAATAACTGCGATAGCTATTATTACAACCCAAACACCCTCAAAGAATTTGCTCTCTACAATAGTTAAAAGTACAACAAAAGTCGCTACACATCCAAATGCGTTTATAAAGGCTCTAATACTCCAGCTTTTATATAAGCGCTTGTTACGGTACCAATACTTAACTAAACCTGCTTGACAAAGTGTAAAAGCAATAAATACACCAAAAGCATATAAAGGAATTAATCTGCTAACCTCTGCTTCAAATATTACAATCAATACTCCTGATAAAGCAGTTAGCATTATTATTCCATTTCTAAATGCGAACCTATCACCTACTCTTTGTAACTGCTCAGGTAAATAACCGTCCTTACTTATAATAGATGCTAATGTTGGAAAACCTGTAAAACAAGTATTTGCCGCCATAAGTAGAATCAAACAAGTAGATGCCTGTAAGAAATAATAAAAAAACCCATGGCCTAACACTTGATGTGCTACTTGAGATAAAACACTCTCTGAAAAACCTGGATAAATTTGTGTTTTTGCAGCAATAAAAGTAACACCAGCAAACATAATTATTGATAGAAGTGTCATTAACATCATCCCAGTAATTGCTTTTGACAAAACTGGGGATTTATAAGCAGACACTCCATTTGCATAAGACTCTATACCTGTCAAGGCAGCACTACCCGATGAGAAAGCCCTAAGCACAAGGGTTAGAGTTAGGACTCCAACAGACGTTTGCATATGATCAACATAGGTTTGTGAGTACTCAAATGTTTGTAAACTATCGTGATTATATTGATAGATTCCGAAGACTATCATTATCAAAATTGAAGCAATAAACATATATGTTGGCCATATAAAAATCTTTGCCGTAGATTTCACACCACGAAGATTTATAATCATCAAAAGAGCTAAAAGAATTAGTGCTAGTTCAATGCTATAGCTATTAAGTATTGGAAAGGCTGAACTAATAGCTACCGATGCAGTAGAAACAGATACAGCAACTGTAAGAATATAATCAATAATCAATGATGCTGCGGTAAGTAAAAGTAGCTTCTCATTAAAATGACTCTTCACAATAGAATAAGATCCTCCACCCTCAGGGTGTGCTCTTACAACTTGAGCATATGAGAATCCCATTAGTAATATCAATAAAACTACCATAATAGCAACACTAATAGAATATTGCGTAACTGCTGCAGCACCAGCTGTTGCCAAAACTATAAATACTTCTCCTGTTGCATACGAAACAGATGATAAAGCATTTGATGACAATATCGCAAAGCCAGCAAACAAACCAATTTTTTGATCTTGCTGTTCTGCATTTGGAATTGGAGAGCCAAATATAAGATTCTTTAGTTTCATCTATTTTTTACTCTTGCTTTTGCAAAAACTCATTTAACTTTTTAGCTAACTCATCTGTACCTTTCTTCATCGCTGCAGATATTTTATAAAATTTGCCTGTATAGCCAATTTTCTCGACAAATTCCTGACACTTTTGTTCAACTTCATCACCTAGCAAATCAACTTTATTTATAACTAGAAATCTTGGTTTAGCTAATAAATCTTCACTATACTTTTCAAGCTCTTTCTCAACAGCAAAATAATTCTCAACAGGATCAGACTCATCAAAAGGACTAATATCAACCACATGCAGAACACATCTTGCTCTTGTTAGATGTTTCAAGAATCTAAGGCCTAATCCAGCTCCTTCAGCAGCTCCTTCAATAACTCCCGGAATATCTGCCATCACAAAACTATCTACACCAACTTTAACAACGCCAAGATGTGGATACATAGTTGTAAATGGATAGTCGGCCACTTTTGGTGTTGCCTGAGATACTGAACGAATCAAAGTAGATTTACCAGCATTTGGCAAGCCAAGGAGAGCAATATCTGCTAAAAGGTTTAGTTCCAAACGAACCTCTTTATACTCACCCTCTTCACCAAGTGTAAACTTCCTTGGAGCCTGATTTGTACTACTCTTAAAGTGAGTATTGCCAATTCCTCTATTACCACCTGAAACAAGCTTTAATATTTCACCGTGCTTAAGCACCTCACCAATTTTTTTATTGGTTTCAGAATCAAATATACTTGTACCAACAGGCACTATAAGATATAGATCTTCACCAGCTTTACCATAACAGTTACGACCCTCTCCTGGTCTGCCATTTTCAGCTTGATACTCTCTTTTATATCGATAATCAATCAGAGTATTAACATTTTCATCGGCTTTTAGGTAAATACTACCTCCATGACCTCCGTCTCCGCCGTCAGGTCCTCCACGAGGTACATATTTTTCTCTACGGAAACTAACACACCCATTTCCACCTTTACCAGCTTGAAGTTTGATTGTCACTTCATCTACAAATCTCATAATATCAAAATCTTATACTTATAATATGCTGATTGTATTATATATGTTATGACAAAAATTATCATTGACTATTTAAAAACTTCCAAATGGATTAATATCAAAACATAAGTTAAATAATTGAAAAAGAATCACTATGCTTCCCATAGCAATAACATAAGTGTTTGAGAAGTAGACTTTAAGATCTGGCTTCCTAGTTAAAAATGACGGGGTATAAACAAATATTATAACTGCAAAAATAGCTGCATACTGTAGAGCTAAGATAAATCCTCGCGGGTAAAAAATTGTGAATATAAGAGGAGGAACAAAACATATCAAACAAAGTGCTATATTATTTATCTGCTTACCGTATCTAGTAAATAAATCTCTAACATAATGTATCAATGAAATGCCTACACCTATAAAAGAAGTAATGATGGCAATATGAATAAAGGAATTTAAACCAATTTCAAGCATATTTGAGTTTAACAAGGTTTTTATCTGCATTGCTAAACCAGCAGGAGTATTATTACCCGAGATATATAACTCTTGATAACTATGTAGACCTTGTTGAGGAATGAGTGCTAAAGCTAATAGTACCCATACAATATAAATGCCAAGTACACTCAAACTACCTATTAATATACTTTTTTTGATAAGTTTTATATCTCCTTTTTGATACTCATATATAACAGGGATAATATTATGAAAGCCAAATGAAGGTAACAATGTTGGCCAAGCAAATATAAATGCTGATAAAGTAAGTGGGCCTCTATCTAAATATTTTGGATTAATATAAAAAAGCATAATTACAACAGCAATAGCAAAAAACATAAATTTTAAAATTACAAAGAATCTATTCGCATAATCGCTAATTTTATAATTAAACATTAACACACCAAATATTATTGTAAAAATAATTGCTGATAGGCCTACATCTAATTTATTTGAGATTTTAATATTACTCAAAGCACCAACCAGAGATGATCCTTGTGTTGTATATGCTGACATTAAAGAATATAACAATAGTAAATATATAATACTAAAGAATATCAAATACCCTTTAGATACTCGTGATGACATCATTGTTGTGAAGTTAACCCCAAGAGGATGTTCAGCACATACTTTTAATAGCTTAAGCGCTGTTATATACATTACACTCCACGATAAAACTAGCAATATCACAGCCATCACAAAACCGCATGATGCAACAATCAGGGGTAAAGAAAGCATTCCCGCCCCAATAGTTGTTCCTATTATCAAAAAAATTGAGCCAATAGATCTTGAGTTCATATATTAATTAAGTTTGTTGAAAATCATTTTGAATGATATATCGATTCTATCTACTAAGCAAATAATGCTGCATTATACTTACAAAATTATTTTAATTGAAGTTATAATTCTAGAAGGTAATAAAAACAAAACATACAAATGGATCTTTTCTCGAGACTCCTTACGATCAACTCCTTTGAGTTTAAATCTTCTTCTGGAGAAAAATCGCAAACAGGTTGGAGTGGTAGTGGTAAAGGTAAAGTCATAACGACAAGAGAATATGACACAATCTACTTCAAAGAAGAAGGGGTATTTAAACTAGATGGCACCTCAAAACAAAACAAAATATCTAACGAATATGTTTGGCAACAGATATCACCTAGTAAAATAAGCCTATCTCACGCTCGTTTTGGTTATAACAACTTAGTCAAGCTTTTTGATTTAAAGCAAATAGATGAAACAACATGGCAAAGCATACAACCACATATTTGTATTGATGATCTATATATAGCTAAACTTAAAGTCTTAGATAACTGTGTGGAACTAATATGGGAGATAACGGGTCCTAAAAAGGATGAAGTTATTAGGTATAAATACAGCTCGAAAGAACTTAATACTTAACACTCCCTTTTGCATTAATATAAACACTTTTATTAAGTAGCTTCAAGTAAAGGTCATTAATTTTTTAATCTCTTTAGGTGAAATATTTCTAATTTTTATTTGACATCTTTTATATAAAAGAGTCATTAATCATCCTAAGTATACTAAGATTTAATATTAAATATTTAATAGCAAAGCATATAAATTACTATGACTTGATTAAACACTTTTAAGTGCAAATATAAATATAGCCTTTCGAGTGTTAGTTTGTCAATTGAGGTGCAACTTAAGTTAAAGAGTTAGCTTCAAATTAATTGATTCAATTAGAATATTTGTACAAAATTGGAATTAGATTGAATGAATAATACAACTACCACCTGTGTCACAAGGATGAGCAAATACTCCTCTATCTTCGACATCAAGAGTGATATATGGCTGACGAGTTATACCATGATTAAACTTTGTTCTCCATAAATCATCACCTTCATAATTTTTTGATAGAATATATATTCTATCACCTATTGGAATTTCACACATGAATCGGTATTTACCTTTGCTTGTGTGAGCTGTACAAAAAGATGTACCAATAAGCTCAAACCTCGCAGTTTCACCTTTCTCAAGTAATTTCCCATCAACTTCAACACTACTTTGTCTGCTGTTTTTTACAGTTATGACTCCTGTGCTATTTGTAGCACTACTATTCACCTTAATATCATTTTTACTCAATGATTTAAGTTGCTCTTGAGCCCCATTTTCATTTTGAACAGTATTAACTGATGCGTATAAGCTAACACTTATACCTAATGCTAAAATGACCATAATTATTATTTTCATATATTTCCCTTATGCAGTTTTATAAATTAATAACGGTAAAACTATACCTCAATTTTAAAATATTAAAAACTATTTATTTTTTAAGATAATTAACATAGTAAATATATATATTAAGTATCATAAATTAAAATACTATAAATAAATTAAAGGGCTGTCCTAGATATATAATTGGAAAGCTAGGCTAATATTTATCAATTGCTTACCATTGTTCTATATAAATAAACAATAAATTACAGCAAGTATTTTTTGTGCTTTAGATACAAAAAAGCCCCATATTTCTATGAGGCTTTGTGTTGTTGCTTATCACGATAAGTCTTTTATTTGTAATAAGATGGCGACTACCTACTTTCACCTGGGCAATGCCAGACTATCATCGGCGTGTTGTAGTTTCACTTCTGAGTTCGGAATGGGATCAGGTGGTTCCTACAAGCTATCATCGCCAAAACTTTATGTTTTGGAATAAAAATATTTAACAATTCAGCATAGAAATAGACTTAAGTCTCTCGGATCATTAGTACTGGTAAGCTTCATACATTGCTGTACTTCCACACCCAGCCTATCAACGTCGTAGTCTCCAACGTTCCTTACTAGCTAAGCTAGAGAGATCTAATCTTGAAGGAGGCTTCACGCTTAGATGCTTTCAGCGTTTATCCCGTCCGAACGTAGCTACCCGGCAATGCTTCTGGCGAAACAACCGGAACACCAGTGGTTCGTTCACTCCGGTCCTCTCGTACTAGGAGCAACTCTTCTCAAATCTCTAACGCCCACGGCAGATAGGGACCGAACTGTCTCACGACGTTCTGAACCCAGCTCGCGTACCACTTTAAATGGCGAACAGCCATACCCTTGGGACCTGCTTCAGCCCCAGGATGTGATGAGCCGACATCGAGGTGCCAAACTCCTCCGTCGATATGAACTCTTGGGAGGAATCAGCCTGTTATCCCCGGAGTACCTTTTATCCGTTGAGCGATGGCCTTTCCATACAGGACCACCGGATCACTAAGACCTACTTTCGTACCTGCTCGAGCCGTCACTCTCGCAGTCAAGCGCACTTTTGCCTTTATACTCTTGGCACGATTTCCGACCGTACCGAGTGCACCTTCGTACTCCTCCGTTACTCTTTGGGAGGAGACCGCCCCAGTCAAACTACCCACCATACACTGTCCTCGAATCTCTCCTGAGTTAGAACTTCAAATATTCAAGGGTGGTATTTCAAGGACGACTCCACACAATCTAGCGATCGTGCTTCAAAGTCTCCCACCTATCCTACACATAAATATTCAAAGTCCAGTGCAAAGCTGTAGTAAAGGTTCACGGGGTCTTTCCGTCTAACCGCGGGTACACTGCATCTTCACAGCGATTTCAATTTCACTGAGTCTCTGGTGGAGACAGTGTGGCCGTCGTTACGCCATTCGTGCAGGTCGGAACTTACCCGACAAGGAATTTCGCTACCTTAGGACCGTTATAGTTACGGCCGCCGTTTACTGGGGCTTCGATCCAGAGCTTCGCTTGCGCTAACCCCTTCAATTAACCTTCCAGCACCGGGCAGGCGTCACACCCTATACTTCATCTTACGATTTAGCAGAGTGCTGTGTTTTTGATAAACAGTCGCAGCCACCTGGTATCTGCAACCCCCAACAGCTCAGAGAGCAAGTCTCTTCACCATCAAGGGCACACCTTCTTCCAAAGTTACGGTGTCATTTTGCCTAGTTCCTTCACCAGAGTTATCTCATAGCCTTAGTATTCTCTACTTACCCACCAGTGTCGGTTTAGAGTACGGTCGCTTATACAATATACTTAGAAGCTTTTCCTGGAAGCGTGGTATCAATAGCTTCGTCAAATAAAATTTGACTTCGTCTCGTATCTCAGATCAACAAGTTACCGGATTTGCCTAATAACTCTACCTACATACTTTCACCTGGACAACCATTCGCCAGGCCTACCTAACCTTCTCCGTCCCTCCTTCGTTCATATAAGCGGCACAGGAATATTAACCTGTTTCCCATCGACTTCACTCTTCAGCTACGCCTTAGGGGCCGGCTTACCCTACGTTGATTAACATTGCGTAGGAATCCTTGGGTTTTCGGCCAATAAGAATCTCACTTATTTTACGTTACTCATGTCAGCATTCGCACTTCTGATACCTCCAGCAAACTTCTCAATTCACCTTCATCGGCTTACAGAACGCTCCCCTACCAATATACTATATATATTCCGCAACTTCGGTGCATAGCTTAGCCCCGTTAAATCTTACGTGCAGGCCGACTCGACCAGTGAGCTATTACGCTTTCTTTAAAGGGTGGCTGCTTCTAAGCCAACCTCCTGGCTGTCTGGGCCTTCCCACTTCGTTTCCCACTTAGCTATGACTTGGGGACCTTAGTTGGCGGTCTGGGCTGTTTCCCTTTCCACTACGGACCTTAGCACCCGCAGTGTGTCTCCCGTGATTGAACTTGATCGTATTCTGAGTTTGCATCGAGTCAGTAAGGTCGTAAAACCCCCATCGTCGAAACAGTGCTTTACCCCAATCAGTTATACACGAGGCACTACCTAAATAGTTTTCGGGGAGAACCAGCTATCTCCGTGCTTGATTAGCCTTTCACTCCGATCCACAGCTCATCCCATAATTTTGCAACATTATTGGGTTCGGTCCTCCAGTTGGTATTACCCAACCTTCAACCTGGCCATGGATAGATCGCGCCGGTTTCGGGTCTACTCCTAGCGACTAGTCGCCCTATTAAAACTCGCTTTCGCTACGGATCCCTTATTCAGTTATCCTCGCCACTAAAAGTAACTCGCTGACCCATTATACAAAAGGTACGCAGTCACATGACTAAATCATGCTCCTACTGCTTGTATGCAAGCGGTTTCAGATTCTATTTCACTCCCTTTATAAGGGTTCTTTTCACCTTTCCCTCACGGTACTAGTTCACTATCGGTCATTCAGTAGTATTTAGCCTTGGAGGATGGTCCCCCCATATTCAGACAAGGTTCCACGTGCCCCGTCCTACTTGTTCGTATGCTTAGTTCCACATGGTATATTTCGTATACGGGACTATCACCCTCTATCGTCAAGCTTCCCAACTTGTTCTACTATATATCATGCTAAATCATACCAGGCTCTTCCCACTTCGCTCGCCGCTACTATGGGAATCTCAATTGATTTCTTTTCCTAAGGGTACTTAGATGTTTCAGTTCCCCTCGTTCGCTCTACACTCTATATCGAGTGAGTACCTAACTGATGCTAGGTGGGTTCCCCCATTCGGAAATCTCCGGATCAAAGCTTATTTACCAGCTAACCGAAGCTTATCGCAGATTATCACGTCCTTCATCGCCTCTGAATGCCAAGGCATCCACCGCTTGCACTTATTTTCTTAAGTCTATTTCTATACTAAATTGTTAAATATCTCTATCTTCATGCAAATAAAATATGGTGGAGCCAAGCGGGATCGAACCGCTGACCCCCTGCGTGCAAAGCAGGTGCTCTCCCAGCTGAGCTATGGCCCCAAAAAAACTGGTGGGTCTGAGTAGACTCGAACTACCGACCTCACCCTTATCAGGGGTGCGCTCTAACCAACTGAGCTACAGACCCGTATTCTATTTACACTAAAATATATTATCTACAAACACTAAGTTAAATCACTTGAAATCAATAGCTAAAGCTTATTCTTTTTTTCGTATTTCCGTTAAGGAGGTGATCCAGCCGCAGGTTCCCCTACGGCTACCTTGTTACGACTTCACCCCAGTCATGAATCACTCCGTGGTAAACGCCCATTCGTTAAGCTATCTACTTCTGGAGCAACCCACTCCCATGGTGTGACGGGCGGTGTGTACAAGACCCGGGAACGTATTCACCGCAGTATTCTGACCTGCGATTACTAGCGATTCCGACTTCATGCAGTCGAGTTGCAGACTGCAATCCGGACTAAGAGTACCTTTCTGAGTTTCGCTCCAGCTCGCACCTTCGCAGCCCTCTGTAATACCCATTGTAGCACGTGTGTAGCCCTGGTCGTAAGGGCCATGATGACTTGACGTCGTCCCCACCTTCCTCCGCCTTGTCAGCGGCAGTCTCAATAGAGTACCCAACTTAATGATGGTAACTATCAATAGGGGTTGCGCTCGTTGCGGGACTTAACCCAACATTTCACAACACGAGCTGACGACAGCCGTGCAGCACCTGTCACTGCGTTCCCGAAGGCACCAATCTATCTCTAGAAAGTTCGCAGGATGTCAAGACCAGGTAAGGTTCTTCGCGTTGCATCGAATTAAACCACATGCTCCACCGCTTGTGCGGGTCCCCGTCAATTCCTTTGAGTTTTAGCCTTGCGGCCGTAGTCCCCAGGCGGAGTACTTAACGCGTTAGCTGCGCCACTAGATCCTTTACACCGAATCCAACAGCTAGTACTCATCGTTTACAGCGTGGACTACCAGGGTATCTAATCCTGTTTGATCCCCACGCTTTCGTCCCTCAGTGTCAGTATCGGTCCAGAATGTTGCCTTCGCCATTGGTGTTCCTTCTGATCTCTACGCATTTCACCGCTACACCAGAAATTCCCCATTCCTCTACCATACTCTAGTTTGCCAGTATCAAATGCAGTTCCAAGGTTGAGCCCTGGGCTTTCACATCTGACTTAACAAACCACCTACAGACCCTTTACGCCCAGTAATTCCGATTAACGCTCGGACCCCCCGTATTACCGCGGCTGCTGGCACGGAGTTAGCCGGTCCTTATTCTTTGGGTAACGTCCTTCTCATGAGCTATTAACTCATAAGCTTTCCTCCCCAACTAAAGTGCTTTACAACCCTAGAGCCTTCTTCACACACATGGCATTGCTGGATCAGGGTTTCCCCCATTGTCCAATATTCCCCACTGCTGCCTCCCGTAGGAGTTTGGGCCGTGTCTCAGTCCCAATGTGGCTGATCATCCTCTCAAATCAGCTATAGATCGCAGCCTTGGTAGGCCTTTACCCCACCAACAAGCTAATCTAACGCAGGCTCATCCATCTGCGGCAGCACAAAGGCCACCTTTAATCCGCAGATATTATGCGGTATTAACAGTCGTTTCCAACTGGTATCCCCCACAGATGGGCAGATTCCTACGCGTTACTCACCCGTCCGCCACTCGTCAGCTAGAAGCAAGCTTCTACTGTTACCGTTCGACTTGCATGTGTTAAGCATGCCACCAGCGTTCAATCTGAGCCAGGATCAAACTCTTCAGTTTAATTCTCAAATTCTGACTCTAACTACTGATACTCAAATTCTTTAACAAAGTGTTTGTATATAATATATCTATTAAATATCTAAGACCTGAAAACTACTCCCTGTCTAGCTTCCCACTGGATCACTCCCAGCCGGTGAAGACATATAATACGCATACACTTACCCAATTGCAAGTACTTTCTGTAAAAAAATGTGATTTTTTAGGTTTTTTTGAAAAATGCTATTTTTGATTACAAAATTTTAACTATTTCACAACGAAATCTATCTTATAATAACTATATAGTATCTTTTACAGCAACTTATAATAAGGAGTACAAGATATGCTAAAAAAATCATTTTCTATACTTTCAAGTATTGCTCTATCTTCTTGCAGTATCTTTGGTATTAATAATGTGCCAGAAGCTAAATATAAAGATATAAAAAAAGACGATAACTTCTCTGTCAGATTATATGCGCCTCTTACAGAAGCTCAAGTAACAGTTGAAGATTCAAATTATAAGTCTGCTGTTAACAAAGGTTTTAATTATCTATTTAAGTATATAACTGGAGCAAATATATCTAAACAAGATATCCAAATGACGACTCCAGTCAAAATAGAACAAGAATCACAAAAAATTCAGATGACTGCTCCTGTAATGATAGCGGGAGATGATAATTCATGGACTATAGCTTTTGTACTACCGGCTCAATACACTCTCAAAAATGCTCCTACGCCAACTAATGATAAAGTTAAAATAGTTGAAAAGCCTGAAGCTAAAATGGCTGTGATTACATTTAGTGGCTTCTTAGATAAAGATACTATTGATTCTAATACTACAAAACTTAAGACTTGGATAAAATCAAATAACTATGAAATAGTTGGTCAACCCGAGGCTGCTGGCTATAATCCACCATGGACGATACCATTTATGCGTACTAATGAAGTTATGATACCTATTAAATAAATTTATAACATCAACTATCAAAGCAAAACTTTAGCAATGCTTTTACTTTTTCTATTCCCAGCTTATTCATTAAGTCGATATTTCTTTGAGGAATATCATCTGGATTATGATAATTAGCTACTGCTCTTTCTAAAGATTCTTCATGAATTAGATGTAACATCTGGTAAGGAGATCGATTTGTATAGTTTTCAACATCATCTGAGCTTACTCCTTCAAACTGATAATCTGGATGAAAACTTGCTATTTGATAGGTTCCTTCCAATGACATATCAATTAAAAGGTTATCTGTATCATAAAGAAAATCATTATAATCGTAGAAGTCTTGTAAAACAGATGGGTGAATGACTAAAGTTGTCTCAATATTCGCATCACTCTCTAATAGCTCTAGTTCTGCCTGTACTTCAAGTAATAATTGTTCGGTAGTCGTTGCTTCTGAAACAAAGTAGCGAACTCTATTTTTAACAACTTCACGCTTAGCAAATGGGCAGAGGTTCATTCCTACAACAAATGTCCTGACCCAATTTTGTGTAGCGGTAATTACTTGATTCTTATCCATATTTAATATTTATGATAAGGTTTACTTACCTTTAGTATACTCTTTTGTCATAATAAGTTTATATAAAAACTTCTTCTACAAGTTACATTGCTCAATTTCTGTTAAAATGAGATTACAAATATATAACTAATAATTAGAAGAAACATGGAAAAAGTAAACTTCACATCTCACGGATGTAACATAGCTGCCTTATTATATAAGCCTGAAAATTTTGATCAAAACTCTAAATATCCTGCAATAGTACTTTGTCATGGCTTTGCTGGTTTCAAAGAAGTGTTGCTACCTGCATATGCCGAGGCTTTTGCAAAGGCTGGGTATATTGTACTTAACTTTGACTATAGAGGATTTGGCGAGAGTGAAGGTGAAAGAGGTCGACTAGTACCAAAACTACAAATTGAAGATATTCACTCTGCGATTAATTATGTAGCTGGTTTAGGTTTTGTTGATTCTAATAAGATTGGACTTTGGGGAACATCATATGGTGGTGCTAATGCTATCACAGCTGCTGCACAAAATGATCTGGTAAAATGTCTATCAGTTCAACTAACTTTTGGTAATGGCGAAAGAGTAATCACAGGTGATATGCCTGATGATGAAAAAGAGAAATTCATAGGTATGATTGATAAGATGCTAGCTAAAAAAGAAAAGACTGGCAAAGAAATGATGGTACCTTTACATAAAGTACTTACAGATGAGCAATCAAAAGGATTTTATGAAAGATATAGCAAAGAGTATGATGCTTTTGATATCAAGATTCCATTTCTTACAGTTAATGAAACTATGTCGCATAAGCCTGAGAAATATATTAGTGATTTAAAAATCCCTGTACTAATAGTTGCTTCAGACACAGATTCTGTAAACCCAGTTGAAGAGTCACATATATTATATAAAAAAGCTAATGAGCCAAAAGAGCTAATGATTCTAGAGGGTATTAGTCATTATGAATGTTATGAGGGTGAACCTTTAAAAAAAATACTAGCTAAGCAGATTGCCTGGTTTGATGAGTATGTAAAATAACTCGTTTTGTCATTCTACGACTCGATCGTAGAGTCTATTCTTTAAGCTTCTATTTTAATTCTCAATGGATCGGGAAGTTTGCACATTAGCGGTTAGTAGTTTCAAAAACAAATGATTAGAAAATAAAACTGTTTGAACGAAGTGAGTTTTTTTATTTTCTAATCATTTGTTTTAAACTACGGTAGCGTAGTGCTAGGCAGTTTTGCATAAATTCCCCTCTTGAGAGGGGTGCCATTTTAATGACGGGGTGTGGCTGCCATGAAAAAAAGTATGTCGCTAAAACTTACGGAGTAAGTAGCGAAATCATCTAAATATATCCCTCTCGAATAACAAACTCTTTTTTGTCTTTCTTATTAAGAAGATTTAAATCTAACCCATAAAAACTCCAAATAAATTCATATCTATTTGGCACTTCAAGATTACAGTCACGATAAAGTTTATTGACAAAAGCTCTATCATCCAACTGAGGATCTAATTCATATATATAGCGAGAATATTCATCTGATAATTGAAGTATATGAAAAGGATGGCCGTTTCCACCTATCACTGATGGTATATAAATAGACCCAGGTTTAAGAAACATTTCTGCATACTTCGTGAAAATATCATACATCCTTTTTCTTTCCTCTGACATTTTACTATTATCAAAAACAGAATGATCAAAAATAGCTATAGCTTTAAAACTATCCCTAGTAACTTGAGCAAACAACAGTTCGTTGGTTCTTCCTGAAATGTTGTTATTTACTTTATCTAAACTAAGATGAAAGTGATGATACCCCATTGTATTCAACACAAAATCTTTATCATCCCAAATACTTAATTTTCCTGCTTTTTTATGAGCTTCAGAAACATAGCCATTTCTATAAACTTTTGATGATAGACAATGATTAATATTCTCAGCATTTCTAACCTTATGAAATAACTGATCGATATTTAATTTGAGAGTTTTATATCTAGGGTCATTTGTAAGTTCTGGCATATATATGATTTTTCTTTTCCTACAAGGGATTAATCTAGATTTCCAATGCAAATAATAAAGTAATAGATTTCGACTATGCGTATCTTCTAACTCTTTTTTTGTTTCATTATTATTAGGGTAAAATGGCAGTTCTTTAATTAATTCACGCTTCAATTTTCTCAATCTTCTTGAAGCTTCAAACATATTTTTGAACCCTAAAAATCATGATTAAACTCTAAACACTGCCCTCTTTGATCACTAACAACTTTACCTTGATGATATTTCACTACACCATTCACAATTGTAGTTTGAATTTTTGATTTAAAAGTGCGCCCAGCAAATGGAGTCCAGCCACATTTGTAATGGCTTATCTCATCAGTACGAGTGTGAGACTCGTTTAAATTCACAAGAACTAAATCTGCAGCGTAGCCCTCTCGGATAAAGCCACGATCTTTGACTTTGTATACTATAGCTGGAGCATGAGCTGTCTTTTGCACAACTTGCTCAAGAGTTAAGAAGCCATTGTGATAATGCTCTAATACAGAGATAAGAGCCTCTTCAACTAGTGGCAAGCCTGCCGGAGCTTTAAAGTAAGTACCTTGTTTCTCTTCCCAAGTATGTGGAGCATGATCTGTTGCGATGACATCAATAGTGTCATTTGCAACACATTCTAGTAGTTTTAAGCGATCAGACTCTTCTTTAATAGCTGGGTTACATTTGATTAGTGCGCCTTTCTCAGCATAATCTTTGCGTGAGAAAAATAAATGATGCGCACAAACTTCTGCTGTGATTCGTTTCTCTTCTAATGGAATGGAATTATCAAAATGTACCATCTCTTCAGCTGTAGTTAGATGCAGCACATGTAATCTTGAGTTATATTTCTTAGCAAGACCAACTGCAAGTTCAGATGATTTGAAGCAAGCTTCACGCGAGCGAATCTCTGGATGTAAATCAAATGGCACATCTTCACCATATTTTTCACGAGCTTTATTTTCATTCTCAGTAATCATTGGTGTATCTTCACAGTGTGTCACGATTAGTAGTGGACTATCTTTGAAAAAACCTTCTAACGTTTCTGGATTATTCACCAACATATTACCTGTTGAAGCACCCATGAATATCTTGATAGCACAAGCATCATTTGGCTTTAGACGTTTTAGTTCTTCGACATTATCATTTGTCGCACCTAGATAAAAAGCATAATTAGCATGTGATCTAGCCGCAGCACGCTCTTTTTTCTCAGCTAAACGCTCAACAACTGTAGTTGCTGGATTTACATTTGGCATTTCCATATATGAAGTAATACCGCCCATCACAGCAGCTTTTGATTCTGTTTCGATTTCACCTTTGTGCATAAGTCCAGGCTCTCTGAAATGCACCTGATCATCAATCATACCTGGTAGTAAGTGAAGACCTGTAGCATCTATAACTTTATCTGCGGGTTTATCTATATTTGCAGCAACTTGAGCAATCTTACCATTTTCAACCAGAACATCAGATTTAAATGTTTTACCTTCATTTACAACTGTAGCGTTTTTGATAAGTAATGTTTGATTTTGCATTTTTCCTCCTTTATGACCTATCGAAATTATAAAGAACCCTAGTATAAATCGCCATCTTTAAAAATAATATTTATCTAATCGTTCATGTTAATATGTATAGTAAGTTAACAATCATACGCACGATCAACATGAACGAAGTCGAAACTAATAATAACCAATATTGGTTAAACAGATGGCAAAATAATGATGTTGAAAATTTCTGTCAAGATGCTCCGAATGAGTTTCTAGTTAAACATTTTCCTAAATTGAAAGTAGATGAATCCTCTGTATGCTTAATCCCTATGTGTGGATGTAGTATTGATATATTATTTTTCCTATCAAAAGGGATAAAAGTAGTAGGTATCGAGCTATCAGAAAAAGCTGTTTTATCATTCTTCAAGCAAAATAATATCAAATATGAAACTATTGAAGAAAATGGCTATAAATATTATAAAGGTAAAGATGTTGTAATATATGTATCAGATATTTTCAACTTACCTAAAATAGCCAAGAATTTACCAACGTTTGATATTTGGTATGATAGAGGTGCTTATATTGCTTTGCCACATGACATAAGAGCTAAGTATGCAAAAATGATGCTAGAAGTATGCTCTGATAAAACACAAATACTCCTATTAGTAATGGAACATGACAAAAAATCTCAAACTCCTCCTTATAGTGTTACACAAGATGAGTTAATAAAAAACTTCTATCCAGATATCAAATTTAAACTAATTGATAGTGAACAAAGAGAAAATATACCTGATTATAGAAAAGCTGAGGGAATAACGTTTCAATATTATAAAACTTATATAAGAAAATAAGAGTATAGATTTAGAGTTTATTTTTTGAATTTATTATTAATATCTTGCATATATTTCACTAATGCATCAAGAGAACAACTATTATCTTTACCCATAATAGGTAATTTTACAAACTTACCATCATATCTAATCTTAACAGTATAGTTTTTACCATCTTTATACAACTCGAACTGCATATTGCTTGCATACCCAGGAGCTTCATCAAGAGGAACTCCCAGAGTACCCATAACTCCTAGCAGTGTAAGATCATGACCTGAATAATATGTCATCTTATAATTTGCTTTACCATCTGCAGCATTTTGAAGATCATCGATAATTTTATTAGTTAGCTCTCCATTTAAAATATAAGCAACCTTTTGTGATTTAAACTGCTGTGCTAGGCCCCAATCTGTTAAATGAATAATTTTATTAGCATCATCTTGAGACAGACCTTTAGGTAATGGTTTGCTATGAGCTTTTGCAACTATTAGTACATCACCAACAGTTATAACATCATTTAAACCAGTTATTTTATTACCTAGTATCTCTTGCCATTTAGCAAAATTTTCTTGAACTTCTTTAGTTTTACTTTGCCATACTTGAGTATTATAAATATACTCTTTTAATACTGCCAAATACTGCTCATAAGGAAACTGTATAAGTCGTGAATCTGCAGATAAAGTCATTATTGGTATTGGTTGAAAGCCACCTTTGATTGCTGGCTTATCATCTGCTAAAGTAGGTCCCGTACCAGCTGGATAAAGCCCCATAAGTAAGCTTTGTGCACTTTCAACAGTTCTATTTGTATGACTTGATAATACAGATATACTTTGATTTTGATAATGCTCTGGCAGAAGTTTGAATTGCTTCACATATCTTTGTCTAAGTTGCTTACCAAGATTATATTCTTGATTCATCCCAATAGGTGTAAGCTCAGATAGAGATGTACCCCAGTCATAATTCGCTTTCTCGATATTTGCAAATGGCGCCCTATCACCATGACGTGTGATCATAGATACAAAAACTAGTTTACCTTGTGAATACGCTACAGGTATTAAAAACACTAGCAAAGTTAAGGCTGTTATAATTTTTTTCATATTCAAGTATTGGATGAAATATTTTATTGAAACAATATTAACACCTTAAAAGTCAAAAACTAAGACTTGTAGAAAATTATATAGCTTACTTATTTATAACAAGAATTTTCAAAAATAAAAAAATGACTCAAACATCAATAAAACTTATATACAAGATAAGAATAATATATTTTTATTTATAACATGAGTCTGTAATAATGATCACAGATTTAGAAAAAATTCAAAATAAAATATTTAAAAGGTGACTAAAATGAAAAAAATAATATTAACAATCGCAATCACAATTTCTCTAGCAACTACAAGTTTTGGTTTAGGGATGTATCCTGTTGGTCATTCATCTACTGGTTCGTTTCCTCCACCAGTTATGAATTTAGCATAAGTATTATTACTAAGGAAATTATAAGAAATAAAAGTTAATTGTATTATAAAACTAGGCTTAAAACTAGACAAAAGTGTAAATTATATAAAACTTAAAAAAACAGTCTTTACATATACTCATCGAGTCCCTAAAATACTTTCAATTTATCTATCAACTTTACAAAAAGTAAATGATAAAAAACTTTTTCAGACACATTTTTTCTTTTAATTTCACTGATTACAGAAGGGCTGTTATATTATGATATTAGCAAATGAAATGACTAATGCTATATTGGTTTTTCCAGATGGTACATACTATCTAGGTAGATCAATAGGTGTTCGCGGTTGGACAGATGGCGAAATTTGTTTTAATACTTCCATGACTGGTTACCAAGAAACTTTGACAGATCCATCATATGCTGGTCAAATTATTACATTTACATTTCCGCATATCGGTAATGTTGGTATAAATAACGAAGATAACGAATCACTAGGCGTATTTGCCAAAGGTTTAATCGTAAGAGAGAATCTAACTAGCCCATCAAATTTTAGATCAAAGAAACACATCGATACATGGCTTAAAAATAGAAATATCGTAGGGATATGTGGTGTAGATACTCGTGCAATTGTACGTAAAGTACGTAAAGAAGGCGCTGTAAGGGTTGCAATTCTATCGGTAAAACCAGGTGAATTTCTAGATGCCAACTATGTAAGATCGCGTATCAAGAATAAATCAAACCTAAGTGGTAGAGATCTAGCAATCAGTGTAACTACAAATAGAGAATATGAGTGGGATGAACATACTTTTGAATTAGGTCAGCAAACTTACAAACACCAACAAGACTACAAATACAATGTGGTAGTTATTGATTACGGTGTTAAATACAATATTCTAAGAAATCTTGTAGATGCTGGTTTTAAAGTAACAGTAGTTCCTGCTGATAGTACTTATGACGATATTATGAAGCACAATCCTGATGGTGTGTTTTTGTCAAATGGTCCTGGAGATCCATTTGCTACAATAGATTATACAATGCCTGTTATTAAGAAATTACTAGAAATCAAAATGCCAATCTTTGGTATCTGTCTTGGTAACCAGTTGTTAGCATTAGCAGCAGGCTTAAAAACTAAGAAAATGCACCAAGGTCATCGTGGTGTAAACCAGCCAGTATTAGATACTGATACCAAGAAAGTTCTTATCACAAGCCAAAACCATGGTTTCGTAGTGTGTGATGATGTTGTACCAGATAATATCGAGATTCACATGAGCTCATTATTTGATGGAACTGTCGAAGGCTTAAGATTCAAAGATAGACCAGCTTTTGCAGTACAGTATCACCCAGAGAGTTCGCCAGGTCCTCATGATTGTAAATATTTATTTAATGAATTTGCTGAAATGATAGCAGAAAGCAAAAAAGGTCAATAAGGGGATAAAAATGCCAAAAAGAACAGATATAAAAAGTATTTTAGTTTTAGGTGCTGGCCCAATCGTTATTGGTCAAGCATGTGAGTTTGATTATTCAGGAACTCAAGCATGTAAGGTTTTAAAAGAAGATGGCTACACTGTCTATCTAGTAAACTCAAACCCTGCAACAATCATGACAGATCCAACAACTGCTGATAAAATTTTTATTGAACCTATTTCAGTTGAAAGTGTTGGTAAAATTATAGAAAGAGAAAGACCAGATGCAATCCTACCAACTGTTGGTGGTCAAACAGCTCTTAACTGTGCTCTAGAACTTGATAAAGCAGGTATTTTAGAAAAATATAATGTTGAAATGCTTGGTGCCAAAGCAGACTCTATTGATAAAGCAGAAAATAGAGAAAGATTTAATAGAGCAATGGCAAAAATTGACTTAGAAGTTCCTAGAAATGTTGTAGTGCAATCAATGGAACAGGCTCATAAAGCTCTAGAAGATATTGGACTACCTGCGATTATCAGACCATCCTTTACACTTGGTGGTAGCGGTGGCGGTATCGCTAACACTAAAGAAGAATTTGAAAGCATTGTTAAAAATGGTCTAAGTTTATCACCAACAAATGAAGTACTAATTGATGAGTCCATCTTAGGTTGGAAAGAGTATGAAATGGAAGTTATCCGCGATAAAGCTGATAACTCAATCATTGTCTGCTCGATTGAAAATATTGATCCAATGGGTATCCATACTGGCGATAGTATCACAGTAGCTCCGGCCCTTACATTGACTGATAAAGAATACCAAATTATGCGTGATGCTTCGATTGCTGTGCTTAGAGAGATTGGTGTTGAAACTGGTGGCTCAAATGTACAATTTGCTGTAAATCCAGATACTGGTAAGCTTGTTGTAATCGAGATGAATCCACGAGTATCTCGTTCATCTGCATTAGCATCAAAAGCCACTGGTTACCCTATTGCAAAAGTAGCAGCAAGATTAGCAGTTGGCTATACACTTGATGAGATTGATAATGATATTACAAAAGTTACGCCTGCATCATTTGAGCCAACAATTGACTATATAGTTACAAAAGTTCCTAGATTTACATTTGAGAAATTCCCAACAACAAAAGCTAATTTATCTTCACAAATGAAATCAGTTGGTGAAGCTATGGCTATCGGTAGATCATTCTCAGAAAGTTTACAAAAAGCTTTAGTATCATTAGAAACTGGCCTAAAAGGTTTGGATGAAGTTGAAATCACAGGTTATAGTAAGACAAATTCTGCTGAACAAAATAAAGCTGCAATACTAAAATCTCTAGAAGAGCTTTGCCCAATGAGAATTTTAAGAGTTGCTCAAGCTCTGAGATACGGATTATCTGAAAAAGAAATTTTTGAAGCTACTAAAATAGATCCTTGGTTTATCGAGCAAATTGCAAATATTGTTGCTGCAGAAGAAGCTCTTAAAAAATCAGGGCTACCAAATAGTAAAGAAGAATTCTCAGTTTATAAAAATATTGGGTTCTCTGATGCAAAAATTGCTGAACTTGTTGGTAGAACAGAAAGATATGTTAGAAACTTCCGTTTTGGAAATGAAATCTACCCTACTTTCAAACGCGTAGATACTTGTGCTGCTGAGTTTGAATCTAAATCATCGTACTTATATTCAACTTATGAGCATTATAGTTATGAAGAGATTGTTCGTGATTGTGAATCTGAGATTTCTGACAAGAAAAAAGTTGTAATCCTAGGAGGCGGCCCTAACCGTATTGGTCAAGGTATTGAGTTTGATTATGCTTGTGTTCATGCTGCTAAGTCTCTTAAAGAAGAAGGTATTGAAACAATTATGATTAACTGTAATCCTGAGACAGTTTCTACAGATTATGATACTTCTGATAAATTATATTTTGAACCATTAATGGCTGAGAATGTCTTAAACATCATCAAAAATGAGATGCGTAAAGGCGAAGTGCTTGGTGTGATAGTTCAGTTTGGTGGTCAAACTCCTCTAAAACTAGTATCAGCTCTTCATGAGAATAATATTCCTATATTAGGTACAGATCCTGATATGATTGATTTAGCTGAAGATAGAGAGAGATTTAAAGAGCTACTTGATACAGTTGGTCTGAAACAACCTCTCAACACAATTGCATACACTATCAATGAACTGAAGAAAAAAATTGTCAATGTTGGTTACCCTGTAGTTGTTAGGCCTTCTAATGTACTTGGTGGTAGAGCAATGGAAATTGTTCACTCTAAGGAAGAGCTAGATACTTATATTGAGAAAAATGCTAAATGTATTCTTGAAGGTCCAATTTTAATTGATAAGTTCCTTGAAAATGCTATTGAGCTAGACGTTGATGCTCTAGCTGATGGCGGTGATAGAGTCTTTGTAGCAGGTATTATGGAACATATCGAGGAAGCTGGTATTCACTCTGGTGATTCAGCTTGCTCTATCCCTACTCGTTCGCTAACTTATGAACAAATAGAAGAAGTAAAACAAGCTACTATCAAGCTAGCTAGAGAGCTAAATGTAATTGGTCTAATGAATGTCCAGTTTGCATATCAAAATAATGAACTTTTTGTGATTGAGGTAAACCCAAGAGCCTCAAGAACTGTGCCATTTGTTGCAAAAGCTACTGGTAATAGTATCGCTAATATTGCCACTAAGCTTATGATCGGCAAAAAGCTTGCTGACTTTATACTAAATAATCCAATTCCTAGACATTTCTCGGTGAAAGAAGCGGTATTCCCATTCGGTAGATTTGAGGATGTAGACTGCTATCTTGGGCCTGAAATGAAATCTACTGGTGAAGCAATGGGTATGGATAGAACTTTTGGTGTAGCATTCTACAAAGCTCAAGAAATGGCTTTCAACAAATTACCATTAAAAGGAAATATCTTAATATCTGTAAGTAATGCTGATAAACCAAAGATTATCAAACCTGTAAAAGAACTTATTGAGCATGGTTTTAATATCTTTGCTACAAAAGGTACTGAAAGCTTTCTAAGAGAAAATGGTATAGAGTGTAAATTATTTGATAAAGCTTCTGATAATATTGGTAACACTCAAGTACATAGCACAGTAAATGCTATTGAAAATGGTGAGGTGGACTTACTTGTTAATACATCAATTAGACAAGAGTTAAATGTTAGCTTGGCATTAAGAAGATCTGCAATTATGAGTAGAGTACCTTATGTCACGACAGCTGGTGCTTTTGAAGCTTTTGCAGAAGCTGTTAAAGATATGGCTAAAGTTGATAACTCGTTTAGTGTTAAAACAGTAAAAGAGTGGATTAATAGTTAAAACCTCTATCCATTTGATAATAGCCTATTAAAATATTTGTAAAGGAGCTTTTTCTAATGAATATCATTTTCGATATAGATGGAACAATTTGTGATAATGGAAAGCATATAGAAGAAAATATACAAGAGGAAATAAAATCTCTATATAACAAACACAATGTGGTTTTTGCTTCTGCTCGACCAATAAGAGATATGTTACCAATTCTTAATAAAGAGTTTCACTCATCTTTGCTAATAGGATGTAATGGTGGCATTCATTATAAAAATGGTGATTTTGGAAAAACCCATCATTTTGAAACTAATATAATAAAACAAGTAGTAAATTTTCTTAAAAAAGGAAATATTCCCTATGTACTAGATGGCGATTGGCACTATTCGTTATCTAAAATCACACATCCATTCCATGACTATATCAAATCACTAAGTAATTATGAATATCTAGAGAATGATTTAATAGAAAAAGGAATAACCAAATTACTAATATTAGATAATACAAAAGAGTCCGAGGTAACTGAGTTTCTTGGTTCCTTCAATGAAAAGTTTAATTTAAATAAGCACACCAAAGATAGTCTTTTTGATATAACGCCCAATCATAATAATAAATATATAGCACTTAAAGAGTGTGGTTTGAATATGCAAGAATCTATTTGTTTCGGTAATGATCACAATGATTTTATGATGTTAGACAATGCCCATATATCTGTTTTTGTTGGTGGCGAGAATACTTATAATGATGCAGATATTTATACTGATTTTAATGGTGTTCATAATGTAATAAAGGAACTTAAAAGTACAGGTGTACTATAGTAGTTTAACAAGCTAAAAGGTATTCAAATGCTATCATTTCAAAAGCTTCTACGAGGCGATCAAATTACCAAAGATGATTTATCTAAACTGTTTAATCAAGCTGATATTTATAAAGATAAATTAGAAAAATCAGAACAAATCAAAGATTTAGAAGATAAAGTATTAGCTTCTCTTTTCTTTGAACCAAGTACTAGAACTAGATTCTCATTTGAATCTGCTATGAATAGACTTGGTGGTAAAGTTATATCGCTAGAAAATGGCTCTTCAAGTTCTACACAAAAAGGCGAAACTCTTGATGACACAGGTCGCATGATGGATCAATATGCTGACATCATAGTTATGCGACACCCTAAGCCACATAGTGTTGAAGAGTTCTCAAAATATGTCAATTCTCCTGTTATAAATGCTGGTGATGGTGAAAACGAACATCCTACTCAATCACTAGTTGATTTATATACTATCTACTCAGAGAAAGGTTCTCTTGATAATCTAAAAATTGGATTTTTAGGAGATCTGAAATATGGACGTACAGTCCATTCACTAACCAATATTCTTGCTAAATATAATGCTTCTTTTAAGTTTATCTCCTCAAAAGAGTTGCAAATACCTGAGAAACTTAGAAGTTTTGTTGAGCAAAACGAAAATTCTTTTATAGAGTTAGAAGAAGTAAATAAAGAAGCTCTAGAAGATTTAGATGTACTGTATGTAACTCGAGTTCAGCAAGAAAGATTTCCAGATGAAGAAAGCTATTTAGAAAATAAAGACCTTTGCTACCTAGACAGAAAGCATATTTCTAATAATAGTAATTTTATAATCCTTCACCCACTACCAAGAGTTGATGAGATGGATAGATCTATAGATAATCTAAATTGTGCTAAATACTTTGAGCAGGTTAGATTAAGTGTTCCTATTAGAATGGCTTTGTTAAATTTACTTCTTAAATAAATCAATTTTACTGTAACAAAATTGTTACACTTGTATTGAGCTGTAAAACAGCCATTTTATAATTTTTTTGTATAGAATATAGTATCTCTTTATCCAAATATTACGATTTATTTTTTATGCTAAAAAATGAAAACCTTATGTGGACACTTAGCTTATATGGTACAGCTATTGGTGCTGGTGTATTATTCTTGCCTATTCAAACGGGAATCTCAGGGATTATTCCTGTACTTATAGTTTTATTATTTATTTTCCCAATGGTTTTTTTATCGCATAGAGCTCTATGTAGATTTGTAATATCAAATCCTAATGCTAATTCTGATATAACAACCGTAGCTGATAACTATTTTGGTAAAATTGGTGGCTTACTATTTAATATTTTATATTTATTTGCAATATTCCCTATCTTACTAATATATAGCGTCGGAATAACAAACACTTTAGAAAACTTTTGCTATCATCAACTCTATTGTGAGGTTCCTAGTAGACTGCTTTTAAGCTTTATTACTATTGCTTCTCTAATTTTTATTATTAATTTTGGACAGAAGTTTATAATTCGTGTAATGAGCCTTTTAGTTTATCCTTTTATTTTTATCCTGATTTTTATTTCACTATGGATGATCCCTCATTGGAATACAGCTATACTTTATAAAAGCTTTGAGCATAACAATAGTTTATCTGGTATTTTGTTCGCTATCTGGATAATTATGCCTATACTAATTTTCTCTTTTAATCACTCACCGATAATCTCTTCGTTAGCAGTATATACAAAGAATAAATATAAACAGAATGCAGATAAAAAAGCATCTAAAATAATAGCTCTTAGTAATATTTTAATGATTGCTACTGTTGTGCTTTTTGTATTTAGCTCTATGTTAACACTAACTCCTGATGACTTAACATTAGCAAAACAAGAAAACATTACTATTTTGTCATATCTAGCAAACCAGTTTGATAATAAATTTCTTGTATATATAGCTCCATTAGTAGCTCTAATAGCTATGTGTAAATCTTTCTTTGGTCACTATTTGGGCTCAAAAGAAGGTATAGATGCCATAATATGTAAAATAACAAAAAACAAAATAAAAGAGAAATCAATAAAACCTGTGACCCTATCCGTAGTGTTTATATTATGTTGGCTTGTAGCATATATAAATCCTAATATATTAGATATGATCTCAAGTATAGGAGGACTAGTTTTAGCTGTTATATTATTTATTATGCCTATCTATAGTATCTATACAATCAATAATTTAAAACAATATAAAAGTCTAATAGCCGATCTTTTTATACTAGCAGCTGGTATTATAGCTCTTTCTTCAGCTATATATGGCCTTTTCTAAAAATTCATAGATATAGTTATTCTATATCTAATTATTCTTAGATCTGATATGGTACTTCTATAATCACACGTGTATCCCCCTTACTACTTAATCTTTTAAGAGTCCACTTTATTAAAAACACTCTCTGATTATGCAGTAAACTATGCCAAATTTTACTATTTTGAACTTTAGGCAATATTATTGTACATAGCTCTGAATTGTTATTATCACATGTTTTTACATACTTTATGAAGTAATAAACAAAAGACTCTATCTTCGGCTTGATAACTATAAGTTCTTCTTCTATACCAAGTTTTTGCCAGTCATTTTTTAGCTTTTGAGTTTCTGACTCATCCATATCAATAGTTACTATATCAATATTTTTAGAAATTGATTTTGCAAACTCAATAGCCTTGAGAGTACCTTTATGAAGTCCTGAAATAGGCAGTATTACTTTGATATTATTAGTGCTTAGTCTTGTAGGAATTTCTATATGATCTAGGTCAAGCTTTAAGTTCTCTCTTACAGACTTATAATGTGAGCTTATTTTATAAAAAATAGCTACCAATATTGGTATTGCTACAACAACTATCCATGCTCCTTCCATAAATTTAGAATCAGCAATAACAATTACAGTAGCAAATGTCGCAATACACCCTATAAGGTTTATAGCTGCACGAATATACCATTTTGATAGCTTACGACGTTTTTTATACCAAAAAATAAGTAACCCCGCTTGGCATAAAGTAAAAGCTAAAAATACACCAATAGAATATAGAGGAATTAAAGCGCTTGTATTAGCATCAAACATTATAATCAAACTAATTGCACATAAGCCTAATATTATTATTCCATTTCGAAATGCTAACCTTTCATCTTTATTTTTAAACTGTGCAGGGAAAAAACTATCCTTGCTTAAAATAGATGCCAAAATAGGAAATGCTGAAAAAGAAGTATTTGCAGCTATTATAAGAATAAGACATGTAGCGAGCTGTAAAAAGTAATATGCTGCTCCATTGCCTAATATATTATGTCCAAGTTGTGATAAAGCACTTTCATCTATAAGAGGTCTAATATCAAGCTTATAAGATAAATACGCAATTCCTATGAACATCGTAATTAATATAGCCACCAAAACCATTAAAGTTATTATTGCGTTTCTTTTTTTATCTGCTCGAAATAAAGAAATACTATTTGCTATAGCTTCGATACCAGTCATAGCCGAACACCCAGATGAAAAAGCCCGTAGAATCAACGTAATAGTCAAAGCTTGATTTGCAACTACAAGGTGCTTAGATGTTTCTATATAGTCTATAGTATATAAATTACCTGTGAGAACATTATATAATCCTATAGCTATCAATATAAATATAATCGACATAAAAGCATAAGTTGGCCAAACTAAAACAGTTGCTGTATCTTTTATACCTCTAAGATTGATCCACATAATTATAAATATAGCTAAAATAGCTATATCAGTGCTATATAACTCTAAAGATGGTAAAGCTGAGGTAATTGCTAAAACACCTGCTGAGACACTCACAGCTACTGTTAATACATAATCTATCAATAATGCAGCTGCAGCTACTAACCCCATAGGGATACCCAGATTCTCTTTAGCTACAATATACGCGCCTCCTCCTCGCGGATAAGCTTTGATTGTCTGTACATAAGATATCCCAACAATAACTATCAACGCCACAATAAACAATGATATATGAAAAGATAAACTCAACGCTACTGTACCTGCCACAGCTAATGTTGCAAGGATCTCTCCTGTAGCATATGCTACCGATGATAATGCATCTGAGGATAATATTGGTAAAGCAAACTTTTTGGATAATGTGTACTCATCTACTTTTGCTTTCGAGATTGGATTTCCAAATATAATATTCCAAAGCATCTAACACTTCCTTAAGGTATTGATTTAGAAAAAACTTGCTGATAATACTCCTCTTTTTTAGATTTAGCAATTTTTCATACCAATAGTTTAAAGCCTTAAGTTAGCAAATCAATTTGACTTTTTATAAAAGAAACTATAAATTGTATCAAACCCTATGGGGGCGAATATGGTTTCGACATGAATGTCAAAATCTAAGGTGCATGCCGAGGAAGTACCGTAACCTCGTTAATAACAGTACAATGCCGATAATAACTGGCAATAAAAAAGCAAACCGCGTAGCGGCTAACGACAGCAACTTTGCTGCTGTTGCTAAAGCTGCCTAGTCTAGCTTAAGAACCTAGATGCGCACGGATATGATAGTCTTTCTTATGACACTATCTTTACATCCGTTCATATTCCGCATAAGACGGTCTTTGCTTTTTGTCTGGAAGTTCAGGCTGTATTTAACAGACTCGCTAACTTTTACCCTGATTATCTGGGGAGAAGCTAAGCTAAATACTAAATAAGATAATCTAAGCATGTAGAGCCAAGGACGGAGAGTTTATGGACGCGGGTTCAAGTCCCGCCGCCTCCACCAGGAATTCAAAAAAATATTTTCTCTTTTTATGTTTTAAATTGATTCCTAAATAGATATCATTTAATTAATTAGATAGTTATAGGTGTTTTTAATGAAAAAAATACTAGGATTTATTTTACTTGTAGTACTATTAAATGGATGTACTTTTTATAATAGAGATGTTAGATCCAGCCCTGCTCCACTTGTTAAAAGACAGCATTCTGTTCTAATAAAAAATAAAACTAATAATAATAAAGAACTTTTTGATCTTTTTAGATACTAATTATTTTCTAACGAAATTAATTTTTCTTCTGCTTGAGAAACTTTATCATGTATTTTTTGAAGTTCTTTTTCAAAATTATCAAAAATTCTTATATCATTTTGTCTGTGTAATTCAGCAGATTCATTAATATTTTTTAGATGTTCTTTAATTATTCCGATACGCTTAGAAATTGTTTTTGGGTTTACAGATTTATCAATCACTCTAAAACTTTTATCTATTTCATGTTTTTCTTTATTAAAAATATTCTCTAAATTTTCAATAGTTTTAGTTACTTCTACTTCAACTTTTAAAGCTTCTGATTTAGGCTCTTCAACTAACACAAGCTCTGTATTATCAACTGCAGAAGTAAAATCTTCTTTATTTTCTGATTCTTGAATAGCCTCAGTTATGGTAATTTTATCTTCTGTTAAAACATCACTTTTTTTATTTACAAATTTAAATGCTAAAAATATAACCACAATTCCTACCAAACAAATTAATGCAATTACAATAAAATCCATAAGTGTATAATCCATAGTTAATTTAAAAAATATATTTTATTTATTGATATAATACGCTTTAAAATACAAAAATTAAAATTTTTAGGATAAAAATTATTCTTTTAGCAGTAAGCCTCAATTATATATCTAAATACTAGGTCTCTATCTTAACTATATTTTTATTGTTAGAATACTAATGTAAGTACAATAAAAAAGGAGAATATTATGGGATGTCCATTTAAAGAAAATGAAGAATGTAGCAAAAAATTTGGTAAATGTGCTCTTTTTGCTTTCTTAACAATACTTGGTGTAGCTGTAGGTCTAAAAATCATAACATTGATCTTATGTATATTACCTGGCTCTAGCCATGGAAATACATGGTTAGTAGTTGTTGCTACAGTTATGGTTTTATTTGCTGCTAAATATCATAATAAAAAAGCTTGTTGTGGAGATAGTTGTGACTGTCCTTGCCATAATGAAAAGGCAGATAAAAATTGTTGTAATAAAAAAGATCTTAAAAAAGAATCTTCTGTAACAGACAAAGAAGCATAGTATAAGCTTTTAAACTAATATAAGTGATCAGATAAAAATTATAGAAATAATTATGATGATTTTTATTAGATTTTCATTGGCATAATGATAAATAGACTGTTATCTTTTTCGTCTTTAACTAAAGCACTCATATTAGGATTATCTAAGTAAATAGTCATAGTTTCTTCACTAAGAACACTTATTATGTCCAATAAATATTTATAGTTAAAACAGATTTCCATAGATTCATCATTATACTGAACTTCTACTTTATCTTCTGCTTTTTCATTATCTGGGTTATTTGCTGATAAAAGAATTTGTCCAGCAGAAATATTTAAGCGTACTCCTTTATACTTATCATTAGCAAGAATAGAAGTTCTTAACAGTGAATTTTTAAGTATTTGCTTATCTACTGCCAATAATTTAGTATTGTTTTTAGGAATTACTTTTTGATAATCAGGGTAACGGCCATCTATAAGCTTTGAAATAAAGGCATAGTTACCAAACTCAGCTTTAAGATAATTTTTACCAAGACAAATTTTTATAGATTCTTCTGTTTTGCCAACAATTTTTTTAAGTTCTATTATAGCTTTTTTTGGAATAATCGACTGGCAAGCACTGTCTAATACTTTACTATCAATTATAGCTTCTGTAATAGACATTCTATGACCATCTGTTGAAACAGCTCTTAAAAGGTTAGCATTGATTTCCCAGAACATCCCATTTAAGAAATATCTAGTATCATCATTTGCCATAGAAAAATCTACTTTTGAAATAATATGATGAAAATCGTGTTGTGATAAATCAAAACTTGCCTGTTCATTAATATTACTATCTATTAAAGGATAATTATCTGCATTCAAAGAAATAAGATTAAATGTACTATTATTAGAAACTATAGTTACTTTATTATCATTGATTTTAAAATCAATCATTGAGTTTTCATTTAAACTTCTAACAATATTGTAAATTTTGTCAGCATTTAATGCTAATTTGATACTTGAATTACAGTTAACCGTTATATTACAAGATATCTCTGTATCTAGATCTGATGCTATTATTTTTAAATTGTTATCTTTTATGTCAAATAATATACAAGATAATAATGGCATTGTACTCTTACTGTTAGCTACAGATAGCATTGATTGCAAAGGCTTCAGTAAGTCATCTCTATTTAGTACAAAATTCATTTTTAAAAAACCCCTTAGTAATAATTCTAATTCTATTTAACGAGAAATTTTATCTAAAAGCAACTCATAATCGTCAGATATTGAAGTATTGCTCTGTCTTAATTTAGTGATTGCTTTTACAGCATGCATAACAGTGGTATGGTCTCTACCACCAAAAGAATTACCTATTTCAGGCAAACTATGGGATGTTAATTCCCTTGCTAAACTCATTGCAATTTGTCTTGGTCTAGCTATATTTCTACTTCTTTGATTTGATGTAAGATCTTTTACTCTAATCCTATAAAAATCAGCTACAACTTTTTGGATATTATCTATTTTTACTTTTTTCTCTTTAATCTTAATAATATCTCTTAAACAAGACTGTGCTACTTCTACAGTAGGATCTTTGTGATTAAACTTAGATGTTGTAAGTACTCTATTTAAAGCACCTTCTAGCTCTCTTACATTTGTACGTACATTTTCAGCTATAAAAGCTGCTGTTTCATTAGGCAATTTTTGGCCCAAATCATGAGCTTTTTTAAGCAAGATGGCTATTCTTGTTTCTAAATCTGGCATATCCACTGAAACAGTTAAACCAAAACCAAAACGAGATACCAACCTTTCTTCTAAACCTTCTATTTCATTTGGATATTTATCACTTGTAAGAATTATTTGTTTACCACTTTCATATAAAGCATTAAAAGTATTAAAAAACTCTTGAGAAGTACCCTCTTTGCCTGCAATAAATTGAATATCATCTATAAGTAAAATATCTGCAGATCTATAAACTCTTTGAAATTCATCTTGATCTTGTAAACGAAGAGAAGTTACATACTCTTTTACATATTGCTCAGAGTTTGTATAAATAATTTTTGCATGAGGATTAACTTCTTTCGCATGATTACCTATAGCTTGCATCAAGTGAGTTTTACCTAGCCCACTACCTCCATATATAAATAAAGGATTATGTGATTTTCCAGGATTAATAGATACTTGCATAGCAGCAGCTCTAGCAATTTTGTTTGCATCACCTACAACGAAGCTATCAAAAACATATTTTTCTTTTAATGGAAGACCAAAAGAATACTCTTCATCATCTTTATCTGTAATTAACATTGCTTCATCAAAGCCAAATAATTCTTGTGATGCTGTAGATTTAGGAGAAGATTTTTTTTGGTTCTTTTTTGGCTCTTCAATTATTTTATCTTCGACTTCATCTTTTATTTCAACACTACTTTTACTAAAAAAATTAGTTTGAGGTCCTGCTGAGATAGCTTCTGAAGATTTTTGTCCAGAGAATTTCTTATTAGAATATTCTATTATCAAATCATTTCCATGAAACTCTTGGATTGTTGATAAAATAAGAGTTCCATACTTAGATTTTATATGTTTTTTGAAATATTCATTATTACAAAAAATTGTGAATAAATTTCTATTTTGATCTACATGGATAGGCTTAATCCACGTTTTATATTCAAACGTAGATAGATCTTTTTTTATTTTTTTTAAGCATTTATTCCAAATAGTCATAATAAAATCACACTAAAACCCTTTAAAATAAAGGTGTTTGTAGCAAAAAACATAGTAAATTAATTGAATGCTAGAATTGTATTCCAATAAAAAAAAATAAGCAAACATAAATAATCCAACCTGTGGATAATTCTGTTAATTAATTTGTTTATTTTTTGTTCAATCTGTTGTTTACTAAGTTATTCACAAATATGTTGATATTTTTGTTGATAAATCTGATTATTATTTATCCACATTTTTATTCAGATAGTTTTTATGTCTTTTTTACACAGTTATACAATAGTTTTAATAACCTTAAATCCTTTATTATAAAAGGGGTTAAGCAACTTATTAACACAAAAAGCTTTACATAATAAATAATAATACAAAAGAAAAAGAAATAACTTTATATAAATAAGAAGAATAAAAAACTTCTAAAATATAAAAAAAAATTTTTTTGTTTATAATAATTGTTAATAAAGTAAAAAAGTTTTCCTAAATGTCTTTAAATACAGAAATATTTTTAAATGTAAACAAATATGAACAAAGAATAGCTATTAAAGAAAATAATATTTTAAAAGAAATTTTTATAGAACGAGATAATCAAAAAAGAATAGTAGGAAATATTTATAAAGGAAAAATAATAAGAGTTCTTCCTGGTATGCAAGCAGCATTTGTAGATATAGGATTAGAAAAAGCTGGATTTTTACATTTATCAGAAGTAATTCCTTTAGAAAAAGAAGATCAAGATTCTGATGAAAATTTCAAATTAAATAAACTTAATAAAGAAGATATAAATAAATGGCTTCGTGAAGGCCAAGAGGTTTTAGTCCAAGTAGTTAAAGAAAGTATAGGTAATAAAGGAGTTAAATTAACTTCACATTTATCTGTATCATCTAGATTTTTAGTTTTTTTACCAGACTTAGATCATATAGGTATTTCTTTAAAAATTGCTAAAGAAGAAGAAAAACAGAGATTATTAGAAGCAATCCAAAAAATAAATCAAAGTGAAAATCCTCGCGGTTATATTTTAAGAACTGCAGCTGAAGGTGCTAGTTTTGAAGAATTAGAAAGTGATATAAAGTTTTTAAATAATTTATGGCAAGATATTTTGGATATTTCAAGCACAATTATAAAACCTGGTGTGGTTTATGAAGATTTTAGCTTAATTATTAAAACTATAAATATTTTTGCCAATGATAATCCAAGTAAAATACTAGTTGATAATATTGATTCATATAAAGAAATTTGTCAATTTGCAGATAAGTATATTCCTGGATTAAGAGATAAAATAGAACTTTATCAGAAACATAATATTTTTGAAGAATATGATATTGAATCAGAGATAAATAAAGCTTTAGAGAAAGAAGTAAACTTAAAATCAGGTGGTTATCTAGTTATAGAGCAGACAGAAGCTATGATAACTATAGATATCAATACAGGCGGTTTTATAGGTACAAAAAATCTTGAAGAGACTATTTTTAAAACAAATTTAGAAGCTACAAAAGAGATCGCTAGACAATTAAGGTTAAGAAATTTAGGTGGAATTATTATTATAGATTTTATTGATATGATGGATGATTCACATAAAAAACAAGTTTTAGAGGCTTTAAAGAGCGAATTAGAGCTTGATAAGGCTAAGACTAGTGTAAGTGATATATCGGAGCTAGGATTAGTTGAAATGACACGTAAAAGGGTTCATGAGAGTTTAGCAAGGACATTATGTCAACCATGCGATCATTGTAAAGGCAAAGGAAGTGTCAAAACTCTTCAAACAATTTGCTATGATATTTTTAGAGAAATAAAGTCTGAATCTAAAAATTATCCCGCTTATAATAACTTTTTACTAATTTCTTCGAAGAAAATTATAGATTATATTGAGAAGGAAGAGTCTATATGGTTAGCAGAGCTTGAATTAGAAATTGATAAAAATATACATTTAAAGGCTGAAAGTAGCCATATATACAATCAATACGATATAATTCCACTAAATTAAAAAAATATTCTAAAACATTGTTGACAGTTAAAGAAAAGAAGCTATAATACATATCCATAGTCGCCGACTTAGCTCAATAGGTAGAGCAACTGACTTGTAATCAGTAGGTCGCCAGTTCGATTCCGGCAGTCGGCACCATAACACGGAGTGGTAGTTCAGTTTGGTTAGAATACCTGCCTGTCACGCAGGGGGTCGCGGGTTCGAGTCCCGTCCATTCCGCCATATTCTTATTAAGGTCTAGTTCTTTTAAACTCAGTTTTCCCCTTTTTACTTCTGATATCTTGATCTAGACCTTAATGTATTATTTTTCATTATCTATATAATAAGTTACTTATTTATAATCTAAAATTTTTGATTATAAATGTTATATCTTTATTTATGTTACGCTTATTTAGTTTGCTATCTATTTTGTAATGTTGTAACATTACAAAATTACATTAATTAATAATTTTTATGAATAAATTAGATAAAGGTTGGAATGAGCTAGTTAATATTTTAGCAGAAAAAACAAATCCTAGTGATATAAGCACTATTTGTGAGTTTTTATTAACTAAAGAAGAAAAAGAGCAGTTAAATAAAAGAGTTCTCTTAACAAAAGAGTTATTAAAAAAAGAAAAATCTCAAAGAGAAATATCAAAAGAGATAGGAATAAGTATTTGTACTGTAACTCGTTGTTCTAATGCTTTAAAAGATTGTTCTATTAAAATAAAAGAGATATTTGGCAAAATATCTAAAAAAGGTGATTAAATGTCAAAAAATAATCCAGATAAATTTTTAGCATCACATATTTATAATGTAGATTACCAAGAAGATCTAAATAAATGTTTTACTAATCTATGTATAGATAAAAAAAACACTATTCTATTAGAATCTGCTGAGATAGATACCAAAGATAAACTCAAAAGTATATTGGTTTTAAATAGTGCGTTGAGAGTGTCATGTATTGAAAATAAAGTTTTTATCAAAGCTTTATCTAAAAATGGTGAATATGCTATAAAAACCATTAAGAAAAACATTCCAGAAAATATTAAATATAAGCATGAAAAAGATCAGTTAATACTTACTTTTACTGCCATAAATGACGATCTACTAAGTGAACATCAAAAGTTAAAAAAACAATCTGTATTTGATGCTCTGAGAATTATTAAAAATAGTTTTGAAGTATTTAATGAGTTTAGTGTATTTTTAGCTGGTTTATTTGCTTATGATGTAGTGGGAAGTTTTGAAAATATTGGGCAAGTAGAACGTAAAAATAAATGTCCTGATTATGTTTTTTATCTAGCTGATACTATTTTGATAAGTGATCATCAACAACAAAAAACTACTATACAGATAAATAGCTTTGATCATGATTATCTAAAAGAGTTAGAAAGTAGTATTGGAGATATTAAAAATAATCTTGATAAAAAGACTGAAATAAAAATAGATAAATTCAAAGATTTAAATGTAAAAGAATCAATGGGTGATAGAGCTTTTTGTAATATAGTTGATCAGTTGAAATCGCATATTGTAGATGGTGATATATTCCAAGTAGTGCCATCAAGAAGTTTCTTTTTGCCATGTCAAAATTCTTTGGCTGTTTATAAAGAACTTAAGCGCACAAATCCTAGTCCATATATGTTTTATATGCAAGATGAGGATTTTATTCTCTTTGGTGCATCGCCTGAGAGTGCTTTAAAATATGAAAAAAACACCAACCAAGTAGAAATATATCCTATAGCTGGTACACGCAGACGCGGTAAGAATTCTGATGGAACTATAAATCCAGATCTTGATAGTAGAATAGAACTTGAGCTTAGATTAGATACTAAAGAAAATGCCGAACATATGATGCTTGTAGATTTAGCACGAAATGATGTTGCGAGAATTTCAAAAACAGGAACTAGATATTTAGCAGATCTTCTAAAAGTTGATAGATATAGTCATGTTATGCATCTTGTATCTAGAGTAGTTGGACAACTTGCTGATGATTTAGATGCTCTTCATGCTTATCAAGCATCTATGAATATGGGTACACTTACTGGAGCTCCAAAAATAAAGGCAATGCAGCTTATATCAGAAGTGGAGAAACAAACACGAGGTGGTTATGGTGGAGCTGTTGGTTATCTAAATGGTTATGGAGATTTAGATACTTGTATAGTTATCCGTTCAGCTTATGTGGAAGATCAAATTGCTGAAATCCAAGCAGGGGCTGGTGTGGTTTTAGATTCTGTACCAATAGCAGAGGCTGATGAAACCAGAACTAAAGCACAAGCTGTAATATCAGCTATTAAAAATGTACATGGAGAGTAAATCTAATGGCTAATATTATATTTATAGATAATTTTGATTCTTTTTCTTATAACTTAGTAGATGAGCTTAAAGTCTTAGGAAATAATGTAGAAGTTTTTAGAAATAATTTATATATAGAAGTTTTATTGGATAAAATAAATTCTACTGAAAACCCTATAGTTGTAATATCACCAGGACCAGGTAATCCTTCTAATGCAGGATGTATTGTTAATTTGATATCTTTAATAAAAGGTAAAGTTCCTATAATAGGAATATGTCTTGGCCATCAAGCAATTATAGAAGCTTATGGTGGGATAGTTTCTCATGCTAATGAAATTGTTCATGGTAAAACAGCTAGAGTTAAACTTATAAATCATAAAATATTTGAAGGTTTAGAATCACCTCTAACTGTAGCAAGATATCATTCATTGGTGGCTATAAAAGTTCCAACAGGATTAGAATCTATAGCAGAAGTTAATGATCTTGTGATGGCAGTAGTAGATGATAAAAATAAAGTTTGTGGTCTACAATTTCATCCTGAATCAATAATGACTATACACGGATCTAAACTTTTAGATAATATAGTTAAATGGATACAAAAATGAGTAATTTAAGAAATATAGTAGATAAATTATATAATCTTGAAGATTTAGAGTATAAAGAAGCTTATGAACTTTTTAGCTACTTTATAAAAGGTCAAATAGAACTACCGTTACAAACTAGTATTATAACTGCATTAAAATTAAAAAAAGAAACACCAATTGAAATATCAGTAGCAGCAAATGCTTTACTAGATAATGCTAAAAAATTTCCAAAAATTGATGGTGATTTAGTGGATATAGTTGGTACAGGTGGAGATGGATTTAATACTATAAATATATCTACCACAGCAGCTATAGTTGCGGCGACTGCAGGATTTAAAGTTACTAAACATGGTGGGCGTAGCGTATCAAGTAAGTCAGGATCTTTTGATTTATTAGAATCTTTTGGCGTAAATATAGAATTTTCTCCAGAAAAAACAAAAGAATGTATCCAACAGAATAATCTAGGGTTTTTATTTGCTCCTTTTTATAATGATGGTTTTAAGTATGTAAAAGAAGCTCGTGCTGTACTTAAAACTAGAACTATATTTAATATATTAGGTCCTTTAATAAATCCAGCTAGACCAAATAAGGTTCTAATAGGAGTTTATTCAAAAGAATTAATTTTGCCAATGGCAAAAACTTTAATTGAGTTAGGAATAGATAGAGCTATTGTAGTACATGGAAGTGGTTTGGATGAAGTAGCTATTCATGGAGACACTTTTGTAGCAGAAATTAAGAATAAGGAAATAATAGAATATACAGTTTCACCACAAGATTTTTGTATAGATACTTTTGGTATCAAAGATATTGAAGGTGGTACTCCAGAGCAAAATAAAGAGATTATAAAACAAATACTTCAAGGTAAAGGTAAACAAGCTCATAATGCTGCAGTAGCTGTAAATGTTGCTATGGTTAAGAAGCTTTTTGATAAAAATGATCTAAAACAAAATACTAAAGAAATATTAGAACTTATAAATTCAGGTAAGTGTTATCAAACTCTTCAAAATGTAATATCTTTTGGTTAAAAAATAGTCTTCTATTCTGATGTATGCTAATTTAAAAGGCATAATAACTATTTTTTAATAATATGAATGAAAAAGATTAATTTAACTATTGGTAGTGTATTTACATTTAGCAGTGTGTTTGCATTTAGCAGTGTGTTTGCATGTAGTGCATTTATAAAAGATGATAATAGTGGGAATTATATTTTTGCAAAAAGTAGAGATGTAACTTTTCATAGATATGATCCAAGTTTTTTATCTATAACTCAAGAAAATATTTCATTCCATGCTCCAGAAGATGGATATAAATATATATCTTTACAATATAGTCAATCTAGCACTCAGCCAACGATATTTTCAACTGGTACTAATGAGGAAGATTTAACGATGAGTTATAACTATGATTCAGCTCAACTTGGTACAACTGGAGATAATTTATCAAAATATACTCCATCAATTATTAACATGGGTGATAATTTTAATAGGTATGTTATATCACATGCTGCAACTTTAGATGAAGTAAATGAACTTATAAAAAAAGGTGTAGAAAACTTTAATAACCATACAAACAATGATTTATTAGCAATACCTATGTTTTTAACATTTGCTGAGCATAATCAGGATGGTAAAGATAAATTTGAAAGTGTAGAAATAGTTATTTCTAATCCAAAAAATATTCAAGATAATTATTATGATTCTCTTACAAGGAGTGGTTATCAATCATTTAAGATGGCTAATAAAACTATAGATATTTTGACTAATATATATGGTAATGGTTTTGATAAAGATATGGTTGATGTATTTAACAATGTTTTTACCGAAAACAATTATATGAATAGTTATATAGGCAGGAGTTATTTTGAAAATAATGTAAGTAACTATATTTCGTATAAGTTTGCAGATCAAGCTGCTAGTCTTGTTGCATATTATAATCTGAAGTTAGATTATAGAATAAATAAACATCCGGATCATGTTATAGAAACTAACTATATTCATCAAAAAGGTTTGCAAAAACATAGTTATTTCTCACCACCAGAGTCTATATCTAGGTATAAATCACTAGATAATTTACTAAAAAATTCTGAAAATATGGCTGTATCTAGAGCAAAATATGTAGCTAGTTTTATAAAAGACATAAATACAGGTAAAAAAGTACCATATATATTTGCCGAATTTACATCCCCAGCACAACCTTATAATAGAGCAACAATTAAACTAGATGATAATTTTTGGAATGAACATGAAAATGGAGATGTTATAGTAGATAACAATATTTCTTATTACAGGTTTAATAAAATATATCAAAATAGGTTAGAAGGTTCTTTATGATTAAAAAGCTTTTATTTAGTGGATTTTTTATTGTAAGTAACTTTATATTTGCAGCTGATAATTCAGAAAGTAAATATCAAAAAGCTATATTTGCAGGTGGTTGTTTTTGGTGTTTGGAATCTGATTTTGAATATATGCAACATGATAAAGGTTTAAGCAATAACGGCATAATATCTGTTAAATCTGGTTATGATGGTGGAACTGTTAAATATCCTACTTATAAAAAAGTATCAGTAGGTGTAACTAATTATAAAGAGTCTGTAGAAGTTGAATATGATCCATCTAGAATTTCCTATGAGCTACTTGTAGAGTATTTTTATCGTCGTATAGATCCAACTGATAATAAAGGTCAGTTTTGTGATAAAGGTAAACAATATCAGTCAGCAATTTATTATACAAATGATAAGCAAAAGCAGGTTGCTGAAGATGTTACTAAAAAACTAAAAGAAGAATTTAAAAATCATAATCAGCAAGTTTATACGCAAATTTTGCCATCTACTGAATTTTATAAAGCTGAAAAATATCATCAAAACTATCATCATAAAAATCCAAAAAGATATTGCTATTATCGTACAGGTTGTGGTCGCGATGCTACAGTAAATAAGGTCTGGAAGGATATAGATTGGAAATATAGTAATGTAGTTCCGTTTGATATACCATCTAGTTATATAGAGTGTTTAAATAGATAAAAATGACAGATTTAGAACAACGAATAAGATTTATTGTAGAAGCTGATAAATTAAAAAGTATATATCGTAGATGCTTGGTTCAATCTGATAATAATCGTAGAGAAAATACAGCAGAACATAGTTGGCATGCTGCTTTAATGGCTATCACTTTTAAAGATTATGCAAGTGAAAACATAAATATGGAAAGAGTTTTAACTATGTTATTAATACACGATATAGTTGAAATATATGCTGGTGATACTTATGCTTTTGATGATGATGCTATATTAGAATTACAACATCAAAAAGAGTTATTAGCTTTGGATAAAATATTTGCTCTAATGCCAGAGTATTCTGCTAATGAATTAAAAAGTCTTTGGTTAGAATTTGAACAAAGTGCGTCTGCAGATGCCAAATATGCCAAAGCAATAGATAAATCTATACCGGTTTATAGGAATATGGCTACTAATGGTGGTGGATGGGTCATTAATGGACCTACTTATAAGCAAAAAGTGGTAGAAATAAATAAAGAATTAAAAGAAATAGCTCCTAAGCTTTGGAATTATATTAAAGAGCAAATAGATATAGCTGAATCTAAAGGTTGGTTGGTATAATAGTTATTGAATTTAATTAAATTAGGAAAATAATGAAAGTTGTAGGTGTAGCATTAAAAGTTTCAAATGATAGAGAAGATTTATTAGAGCAAGTTTGGGAACTTTTCTTTAATAGTGAAGTACTAGAGTATCTTAATGGTCAAAATATATCTCCAGATATAATCTCTGTTTATTATGAGTATGAAGGTGATCATAATGATCCATATACTTATTTGATAGGATATGAGGTAGATGAGTCTTTTGAAGCACCTACAGGCTTAAATAGTGTATCTATAGAGCTAAATCATGATAAATATGATATTCAAGGTGAGCTTCCAGATGCTATCATAGATAAATGGCAAGAAATCTGGGACGATACTTCTAAAAAACGCGCGTATAAAGCAGATTTTGATAGATATAATCCTATTGAAGATACTGCTGAAATTAATGTCGAATATATCAAATAGAATTTATAAAAAATTATAGACTATAAAAATTCAACTTTTACTCTTTTTTCGTTTAAAATACTCCATAAAATCATATAAATCTTAAATATTATGGAAACTATATTAGCTAAAATAGTTGAAGCAAAGAAAAAATGGGTTTTTAGTAAGAAAAGACTTTTTCCTTTAAATGTTTTTAAAAATGAAGTCAAAAAGACAGATAGAAGCTTTTATGAAGCATTAGATTCACAACAATCTGTATTTATACTAGAGTGTAAAAAAGGCTCACCTTCAAAAGGAATTATCCGTAAAAAATTCAATCTAGATGAGATAGCAGGAGTATACAAAAATTATGCAAATGCTATATCTGTACTAACAGATGAAGAGTTTTTTATGGGTAATTTTGCAAATTTAGGTATTGTTAGAAGTCAAGTTTCTCAACCTGTACTTTGTAAAGACTTTATGATAGATGAATATCAAGTATATCTAGCTAGATATTATCAAGCTGATGCTATTTTATTGATGCTTTCAGTATTAGATGATGCTGAGTACAAAAAGCTAGCAAAATTAGCTCATCGTTTTGGTATGGGAGTGCTTACAGAAGTAAGTAATGAGGAAGAGCTTCAAAGAGCTATAAATCTAAAAGCAAAAGTAATTGGGATTAATAATCGCAACCTTAGAGATCTTTCTATAAATCTGAATACTACTCGCCTACTAGCTCCTAAAATACCTAAAGGTACAATTATTATCTCAGAATCTGGGATATATAAGAATCAAGAAATTCGTGATTTGAGAGCTTATGTAAATGGATTTTTGATAGGTAGTTCTATCATGGGTGAGAGAAATCTTGAGCTTGCGGTTAGAAAGCTTGTATATGGTTTTAATAAAGTTTGTGGCCTTACATCTATAGAGAATGCTCAGAAAGCTTATGATGCAGGTGCTGTATATGGAGGTTTGATATTTGTAGAGAAATCACCTCGTTATGTAGATTTTGACATGGCAAAAAAAATAACTAAAAAAGTAATATTAAACTATATAGGTGTATTTGCAGATGCAAATATAAAGGATATAGTAGATGCTTCTTATGGCTTGAAGTTAAGTGCTGTCCAACTACATGGTAATGAAGATCAAGAGTATATAAATACCCTTAAATCGAAGCTACATAGAAATTGTCAGATATGGAAAGCTTATGGTGTTGAGAAGACTTTACCTGAGTTTTTTGATAATGTTGATTATCACTTATTAGATGCACAAATAGATGGAAAATCTGGAGGCACTGGTAAAGCTTTTGATTGGGAGCTTATAAAGGATAAGAAAAATATAATTCTTGCTGGTGGCTTGAATGCTAAAAATATAGCAAAAGCTATAGAATTAAAATGTTCTGCTTACGATATTAACTCTGGTGTAGAATCTGAACCAGGTCAAAAAGATCAGCAAAAATTAAAAGAAGTTTTTGAAGTTATAAGAGATTATTAATATCTCATTTGACACTTTATTTTATTTATAAATATCAAAAAATAATTCATAGTTAGTATATATAATTGCAACCATATTTAGCTACTGCTATTCTAAATAAAAATATCTAATATTACCTAGTTATGAATCAACCAGAAATCAAATATTTAAAAGATTATAAGCCAAGTAATTTTCTTATTGAAGAAACGAATCTAACATTTGAACTTGATGAGACTAAAACTCAAATAACAGCAAGTTTACATATAGTTGCTAATCCAGAGAATCGAGAAAATAACACTCTAACTTTAGATGGGAATAATCTGAAATTATTATCTATAAAAATAGATGGTAAAGAATTATTAGAAACAGAATTTACAGTTGATGAAAATCAATTAACTATAGTTAATGCTCCTAATGATTTTGTATTAGAAACAATTGTTGAAATCAACCCTACTGCTAATACGTCTTTGGAAGGTTTATACAAATCTGGAGATGTATTTTGTACTCAATGTGAAGCTACAGGATTTAGAAATATTACATATTATCTAGATAGACCTGATGTGATGTCATCATATACTGTTAAAATTATTGCTGATAAAGATAAATATCCTGTAATTCTTTCAAATGGTGATAAGATTGAATCTGGAGATATTTCAGATGCTCAGCACTTTGCAATATGGAAAGACCCTTTTAAAAAACCTTGTTACTTATTTGCTCTTGTAGCAGGAGATTTAGCAGGTATTAAAGATACTTATATAACGAAATCAAACCGAAAAGTAAGCCTAGAAATCTATGCATTCAAGCAAGATATAGATAAATGTCATTATGCAATGCAAGCTGTCAAAGATTCTATGAAATGGGATGAAGATAGATTTGGTTTAGAATATGATTTGGATACATTTATGATTGTAGCTGTTCCTGATTTTAATGCTGGTGCAATGGAAAATAAGGGCCTAAATATCTTTAATACTAAATATATCATGGCTAGTGATGAAACTGCTACTGATAAAGACTTTGAGCTAGTACAAAGTGTTGTAGGACATGAATATTTTCATAATTGGACAGGTGATAGAGTTACTTGTAGAGATTGGTTTCAATTAAGCTTAAAAGAAGGCTTGACTGTATTTAGAGATCAAGAGTTTACTTCTGATTTGAACTCTAGAGATGTTAAACGTATAGATGATGTGCGTATAATTAGAAGTGCTCAATTTGCTGAAGATGCTAGTCCAATGTCACATCCTATCCGCCCCGAATCGTATATTGAGATGAATAATTTCTATACTGTAACAGTTTATCATAAAGGCGCTGAGATTATTAGAATGATTCATACCCTACTAGGTGAACAAGGCTTCCAAAAAGGTATGAAACTATATTTTGAAAGACATGATGGACAAGCTGTCACTTGTGATGATTTTGTAAATGCTATGGCAGATGCTAATAATCGTGATTTTAGTTTATTTAAGAAGTGGTATGCTCAATCTGGTACGCCAAGTATTAAAGTCACAGAAAACTATGATGCAGATAGTCAAACTTATAGTTTAACACTAGAGCAAACTACCCCACCGACAGCAGATCAAAAAGAAAAACAACCTCTTCATATACCGGTTAGTATAGGACTTATAACTCCAAATGGTGAAAATATTGCTGAGCAAGTAATTGAGCTTAAAGAACAAAAACAAACTTATTCATTTGAAAATATCACAGCAAAACCAGTAGCTTCTTTATTTAGAGATTTTTCAGCACCTGTAAAAGTTGAACATGATCGTTCTGAGCAAGAACTTTTACATATTGTTAAATATGATAATAATGCTTTTAACCGTTGGGATTCTTTACAGCAATTAGCTACTAATATGATCTTGGCTAACTCTGATGTAAGCGATGAGTTTTTAAATGCTTTTAAATCAATATTACATGATAAAGATTTAGATAAAGCACTAATCAGTGATGCTCTAATGATACCGAGTGAATCTACAATTGCTGAGTCAATGCCGACAATTATGGTTGATGAGATTGTGAAGTCTCGTAAAAAAGTCATGAATCAACTAGCAGATAAGCTAAAAGATGATTGGCTAATTGTATATCAAGAATGTAATGATAATAATCCATATACCCTATCAGCTGAGCAAATAGCTAAAAGAAAACTAAAAGGTGTCTGTTTGAGCTATCTAATGAATGCTAGTGATCAAAGCCAAGGTTCAGAGCTAGCACAACAGTTATTTGATAATGCTGATAATATGACAGATCAGCAAACAGCATTTTCAGCGCTATTAAAATCAAATGATAAACAAATTCGTGATAATGCTATTAATGAGTTTTATAAGCGTTGGAAGCATGAGGACTTAGTTGTAAATAAATGGCTAGTATCTCAAGCTCAAATCTCTCATGAATCAGCTTTAGATATAGTTAAAGGCTTAGTTAATCATCCTGCATATAACCCTAAAAACCCTAACAAAGTTTATTCACTAGTTGGTGGTTTTGGTGCTAATTTCTCACAATATCATCGTAAAGATGGTTTAGGTTATGCTTTTATGGCAGATACTGTGATAGAGCTTGATAAAATCAACCATCAAGTTGCAGCAAGAATGGCTCGTAATCTAATGAGCTGGAAGCGTTATGACTCTGATAGACAAGCTATGATGAAAAATGCTCTTGAAAAAATTAAAGCTTCAAACCCTAGTAAAAATGTTTTTGAGATTGTTAGTAAGAGTTTGGAGTTGTCGTAGACTGTATATCTTTGGATACATTAAAATTTAATGCTCCAAATACTGTCTTAATGCTTTGACTTGATAACTTTGCATTAAGGTACGAGCAACAGCTTTTTTTAGCTTTTAGCATTTTGAGTCCTTCTTTTTGTTAGTTTTACCAAGTATCTTATTTAAGATTACAGAGGAATGAATTTCACTGTGCTTGCGTTTGTTATGTGTTGGCTTAAAATGGGATGTCATCCCATTCTTTTTCTTGCTCTGTTTTGCCTATTACAATTTTTTGAACATTAAACTTACTAAGCATCGAATTGAGGCTATCTAGGAATTCTTTAGATTCAATTAGATGGGAATTTTCGGCAACTTGTTGTTTAAGATTTTCCAAGATGTCCGAAGGCACACTTTCTAACGATTTTAAAATTGAGACTTTTTCTATAGCCTCGTCACTGGTGGTTGCATTTGAAAGTGCGCCAGAAAGTGAGATCAATATTTTATTTCTGGTTTTTGGGGATTTGATCAGTGTTTCAAATATTGCCTCGGCAACGTCACCTATCGTTTTTCCCTGAGCTTGAATTCCTTGATATTTTCCAATAAACCCATATGGGTCTAGTCCCTTTCTGATTGGGATGATTAAAATATCACGACCAACAGCCACTCCAACTTCTTGATCACACCACTTGCTCTCCTGAAAGCCGGGCATAAGAATCGCTACCAATGCATCCATAGTTTTTAAGCCTGCTTCTATTTCACTTTGCCACTCTTTTGTCGGCTCAATATCTTCATGAGCGACAAAGCTAGATATAGCATATTTTCTAAGCGCTGTTTGCAGATGTGAAGTTTGAACTTTGAAAGAAGCTAAATGGCTCAAAAATAACCTAAAATGGCCTGCTTTCCAAAAACCAACCTCTCGCACCACCTCTACACCACTTGGAACATCAACAAGTCCTAGCTCTCCTGCAATTTTGAAAAGTAATTCCTCATCAACTTGAGCAAGCATGTCCTTTGAATATGATTTTTTACTATTGTGGGGGTAGTTATCCTGTGTTGGAACACCATGCTCACGGAAATAAGCATCTATGTCTGAAAATGTCATTATAGACTGCAACTCAGAGCCAATATCGTTTAAGAATTTAATTTTTTCCAGGCCATTCATAATTGTTCGAATTCACTCCTAGAGCACATAACAACTGTTCATGCATTAATTATAGTTATTTATGAACGAAGTAACAGTGTAATTAGATTAAAAATATAACATAAAACCTATTAGCTTTTACAACCTCATAATCAATCCTATAACAAAACAACTAATAAAGAAAACCTACTACAAAATTAGATTTATAAAAGATAGAGAAAATAGAAGAGCTTATTGTTTTTATAGAGCTATTCATTGTAAAGGTTTATAATAGATTACTATCAATATATTTCTTCAAAAAATGTCAATATCAGTCATAGGAAGCGCAAGCAGAGATTTAGTTGTAAAAGTTGATCAATTTGCCCAAAAAGGACAAACGGTTATAAGTGAAAATTATGAACAGTTTTGTGGAGGCAAAGGAGCTAACCAAGCTGTTGCAGCAAGAAGATTAGGCGAGAATGTTCATTTTATCGTTAATATTGGAAAAGATGGTTTTGGAGATAAGCTTTTAGAGTTTTATAACAAGGAAGGTTTAGATACTTCAACTATAAATCAAGATGCCAATACTAATACAGGCTTAGCATTTATATCAGTAGATAAATCAGGTGAAAATGTTATAAATGTTGCTATGGGAGCAAATGCTAAGTTAGATAAAAATATTATAAACAAACATAAGCAAGTTATAGAATCTTCAAAGATAGTTCTTGCACAGTTAGAAATACCTATAGAAACGGTAGAATACTTGGCAAATAGTTTAAGTAGTGATCAGACTTTTATATTAAACCCTGCCCCAGCAAGAGAGCTATCAGCAGAATTACTCAGAAAAGTAGATATTTTAACTCCTAATGAGACAGAGGCATCTATCCTGTCAGGTATACAAGTCAAAGATATAGATACAGCTAAGCAGGCAGCAAAAGAGTTGCATAACAAAGGAGTTGGAACAGTAATAATTACTTTAGGTGAGCAAGGAGCTTTATTATCGAAGAATAATGGAGAGAAGCAAAAACTTTTTGCTGGTACAAAGGTTGATGTAGTTGATACTACTGCTGCAGGAGATACTTTTAATGGTGTTTTAGCTTTTTGCTTAGATAAAGGTTTCACAATTGAGAAATCTATTGAGATTGCAAATGTTGCATCAGCTTTAGCAGTAACTGTAGAAGGAGCTGAAAACTCAGCGCCAACTTTAGCTAAGTTAAATACTTATTTAGAAGAAAAAATATAAAACTGGAGATTTAAAATGGTTGTTTTACATTCATACGGTATAGCAGTCCTTTTTTGTATAATTACAATGCTGTGTTGGGGGTCTTGGGCAAATACGCAAAAGCTCTCAACAAAAGAATGGCCTTTTCAGCAGTACTATTGGGATTTTGCTTTAGGGATCTTGATAATATCTTTTGTATTAGCCATAACTATGGGAAGTTTTGGTACAGAAGGCAGATCATTTTTTAGTGATATTTCTCAAGCTTCATCAGAAAGTTTTATTTATGCTTTTATGGGTGGCGTAGTTTTTAACTTAGCTAATATATTACTTGTAGCTGCAATAGATATAGCTGGGATGTCTATAGCATTTCCATTAGCTATAGGTTTAGCTCTGGTTATTGGTGTAATTACAAACTATATAGCAACACCTTTAGGTCAGCCTGCTGTGCTATTTATGGGGGTTTTGAGTGTACTTGTAGCAATTATTGTTGATGCAGTTATATATAAGCGAATCTCTGATAATAAAAATATGCTTAAAGGTTTTATAGTTTCTATTATTTCAGGTATTTTGATGGGCTTTTTCTATCCTTTGGTTATTAAATCTATATCAAGTGATTTTGTAACACCTCAAGCTGGCTTGATGACTCCTTATACAGCTAGCTTTATATTTGCAGTAGGGATTTTTATATCTAATTTTGTAATCAATGGTTGGATGATTAAATTCCCTATTTCAGGTAAAAAGCTTAATTTCAAAGACTACTTTTCAAAAGGATCTCCATGGTTACATACTATAGGTATTTTGGGAGGTGTTATTTGGGGTATTGGTTCTTGTCTTAATTTCATAGCTTCTGGTATTGCTGGCCCTTCTATATCGTATGGTTTGGGCCAAGGTGCAACAATGATAGCCGCATTTTGGGGCGTATTTATTTGGAAAGAATTTGCCAAAGCACCAAAAGGTACAAATAAGCTAATAGTACTAATGTTTATAACATATATCTTAGGTTTGACACTTATTGTTTTAGCAAGAAGTATCTAAAAGTAAGTTTATATATTTACAGTTTCACCAATTTTTAAAATCATAGCATTTTCTTCACCATATTTTTGATCTTTTGCAGCTTGTTTAAACCTTTTCGGTGGTTCAAAAAATGGTTCTGGAGTAAGTCTGATAGTTCCCCAATGCATGCCTATGGTTTTTGTAGCTTTGATATCTGTAGCTATGTGTATTGCCTCTTCTGGTGTTGCATGTACTGATCTCATAAAATCACGAGGTTCGTATGCACCTATTCCTATTAATGCTAGGTCAAAGCTTTCTTCTTTTTTACCAATTTCTTTAAAGATTTCTCCATAAGCAGTATCACCTGAGAACCATATTCTTTTGCTTTCATCTTTGATTGAGAAGCTAGCCCATAGAGTTCTATTCCTATCAAATAAGCTACGACCAGAAAAATGAACACATGGTAAACAACCTATAGTAATACCATCTATATCAATCTCTTGCCACCAGTCCATTTCTGTTACATTGCTAAATCCTCTTTTGATAAAAAAATCACTAAGTCCTAGAGGTACTATTACTTTTACATTTTCTTTATTTGGAAAGTTCTTTATAACTTTTGAATCTAAATGATCGTAATGATTATGACTAATAACGATAATATCAATTTTTGGAAGCTCATTTAAATCTAAAGGAGGATATATTTCCCTTTTGGGTCCTAAAAACCCAGGCCCAGCATTCTTACTTAAAAAAGGATCTGTAACAATAAAATATCCATTAAGCTTAATCAAAAAAGCAGCATGGCCTAACCAAGTAATACTATAGTTACTGGCATTATTTAGTTGCGCTAAAGCTTGCTGTTTCTCTAAAACATGATCTTCGGGAAAATCTTCTTTATGCTTCTTAAACATCGAAGAAAAAATAAATTTAAAAAGATCTTTACTCCCTCCTCTGCGTATAGGGCTACCAGGAGGATTTGAAAATTTATTTTTATTAGAGTTATTCGTAGCGATAATATTTCTCATAATGTATATTAAGCTTACAAACAAGTATCTCACAGTATATATAGCTATGAAAACTATAAACTTTGAAAAATTATACTCCGATTTTACAAGTATCTTTGATTTATGTAGATATTCAAATGAATCACTAGAAGAGGAAATTATTAGGCGAGTAAAAGAAGATAATATTACTGATGGAATGTTCCTTTTTAGGTTTCGACTAGTGATCTTTAAGTTTGAAGTAGCTAATGATTCTATTGAATATATTGGTTATGAAAAATAACTTCTAAGGTACAGTTATTGTATAAGACTTAGAACCCTGATAAGTTTCACCACCTAGTGAAAAACTAGCATATACATTAGCAACGTATGATCCCGATGGGGCAGCTCTGCAGTTAATAACTAAAAAATCTTTATCTTCCGAATTAAAAACTTGTGTTACACCACTCGACGTTCCATTAATGTAATTCTGACCTGTAGCAATATACTGGATACTGCAATTATTTACTGCACTTCCCGTTATATTATAATTCATATTAGTTGGGTTTGTTTCATTTGAAAATTTAAACCCATTTATAATAGTTTCTAAAGTAGGTCCAATAGCCCCAAGGGTATAGTCAAGCTCTCCAAAAGTAATTGTATTATCGGTTTTGACGCAACTAGAAACTAAGGCAGCCCCTATTATACTTGACCACAGTATTTTATTTTTAAAAAATTTCATTATTTATTCCAAATATGTAAATAAAATTATGCTCGTAATAGTATCCCATCAACTATCAACTATAGAATTTTATATTTATTTATCTAATCTGCTATAATTTCCCTATCTAAAATTTCAAATAAATTCAAATGGCAGAAAAATATATATATTCAATGCATAGAGTGGGCAAAGTTGTACCACCTAATAAATATATTCTTAAAGATATTTCACTTTCATTTTTTGATGGCGCAAAGATTGGTGTACTAGGTCTAAATGGTTCTGGTAAATCTACCCTACTTAGAATTATGGCGGGTATAGATACCGATATCGTTGGTGAAGCTGCTCCACGTAAAGGCATCAAAATTGGTTATTTACCCCAAGAGCCAAAACTAGATGAAACAAAAGATGTCAGAGGTAATGTTGAAGAAGCTCTTAGTCATCTAAAAGATATGCTTACTCGTTTTGATGAAATCAGTATGAAATTCTGTGAGCCAATGTCAGATGATGAAATGGCTAAACTTCTAGAAGAGCAAGGTGAACTTCAAAACGCTATCGATACAGCTGGAGCATGGGAAATTGATCGTAAGCTAGAAGTTGCTGCAGAAGCTCTTCGTTTACCACCTTGGGATGCTGATGTTACTAAACTATCTGGTGGTGAGGCTCGTCGTGTAGCACTATGTAAGCTTCTTTTATCTGCTCCTGATATCCTACTTCTAGATGAGCCTACTAACCATTTAGATGCTGAGTCTGTAGCATGGTTAGAGAAGTTCTTAGCTGAGTACAAAGGAACAGTTGTAGCTATTACGCATGATAGATATTTCTTAGATAATGTTGCTGAGTGGATTCTTGAGCTTGATAGAGGTGAAGGTATTCCATTTAAAGGTAACTACTCAGAATGGCTTGAGCAAAAGCAAAAGCGTCTAGAGATGGAAGAAAAACGCGAATCCTCACATCAGAAAGCTCTTAAAGAAGAGTTAGAATGGGTTCGTCAAAATGCCAAAGGTCGCCAAGCTAAATCAAAAGCAAGATTAGCTAAGTTTGATGAGTTAAGCTCACAAGAGTTCCAAAAACGAAACGAGACTCAAGAGCTATATATTCCACCTGGAGAAAGACTTGGTAATAATGTAATCAAAGTTAAAGATTTAGTTAAATCATTTGATGAAAAGCTTCTTGTAGATGGTCTTGAGATGGATGTATATCCAGGTTCGATTGTTGGTATCATCGGTGCTAACGGAGCTGGTAAATCTACATTCTTTAAGATGCTAACTGGTAAAGAAACGCCTGATTCTGGTGATATTAATATTGGTGAAACTGTAAATCTAGCGTATGTAGATCAATCACGTGATGCTCTAGATGATAACAAAACTGTTTGGGAAGAAATTGCAGATGGCTTAGATGTAATTACAGTTGGAAAATTCACAATTCCATCGCGTCAATATGTAGGTAGGTTTAACTTCAAAGGTGCAGATCAACAGAAATATATTTCTCAGTTATCAGGTGGTGAGAGAAACCGTGTTCACCTTGCTAAGTTACTTAGAAGTGGCGGTAATGTTATCCTACTAGATGAACCTACAAACGATCTAGATGTCGAGACTCTAAGAGCTCTTGAAGAAGCTATATTAGCTTTCCCTGGTTGTATTATGGTTATCTCGCATGATAGATGGTTCCTAAACCGTATTGCAACTCATATGCTTGCTTTTGAGGGTAACAGTGAAGTAGTTTGGTTTGAAGGTAACTATGATGCTTATATAGAAGACAAAAAACGTCGTCTTGGTGATAAGTATGATGCTATTACGAAGATCAAATATAAGAGAATTGCTGTTTAATAATTCTCATATTCCTTCATTATTTATCTAAATCATATTAAAATCTTAATTAATTATATGTAATAAGTATCTGCAATGAGGAAGATTATGATTAAAAAAATAGTATTTTGTATATGTTTTTTTCTCTTTCTACTAAATTATAGCTTTGCTGATACAGATAGTAGTAAAGCTTTAGAAAGTGCCTCTAACACCAGCACTTCAGAAACTACTAAAGTCAAGGATAGTAGTTTTTTAAATGATTATGTAGTTACACCAGTTACTGATGTAGCTTTATTAGCAACAGCTCCAATAGGCTCTTTTGTTGGTTTGTTTGAAGGTGCTACAAAATCTCAAGCTATCTTATATAATGGTGAGCACCATTCAGGAGATAGTGAAATAGTTAATATTTTTGTCGCTCCCTTTGCAGTAATAGGCTTTGCTGTGGGAGGTGCAATTTATATGACATTCAAATTACCTGCAGATTTAATAGAAGGTAACTCACATAAATAGAAATGAAAACCTATAGATTTAGGTTGTTTATAATTTTTTTAGACATTGATTCTATAGCATCTCTTACAATATCAGAAAGTATCTCATCTTTTTCAAAGATCTTTTGACCTTCTACTCCATAAAATTCAACATTACTAATATCCATCCCTATAGCATCAGCCAGTGCCAAAGATGGTGCAACACCAACACTATGAGATGACAAAAAACCTCCAAAGCTAAGGATATCTTTTGCTTTGAAATAAAACTCTGTACCTGGTGCAACTTTTGCATAAACAGCGTCTACTAGGATAATTCTGTCATAATTATTATCTAGATAAGTAAGTAGATTTAAGCCTGGTCTATCAGCACTTTCGACAGTTATATCCTGTATATTATTTTTCTTTACAATCTCAGCTAATTTATCAGTAACAAACCAACCAAATTGATCATCAGCAAAAGGAGAACCGATACCGAGTATTAGAGTTTTTTGTTCCATTTTTTACCTTTTATGATAAATAAATTTATGTAGGGAGGTAGGTTGTTGATCTATCACTACAAATATTATTTTATTCTTCTTTTTGAATATCCATTTACAAGTTTAAACATAAAAAACACAGAGAAAATAGCTACTAAAGTTATCCCAATAGTCGATGAATAATCATCAACAAAAGTAGTAATCATATTAATAGTAGCAATATTTGTATTTAATAGACCTAATAACTCTACGAGTGCAACAATATACGCTGCTGCTATCACAATGCATAGAATTATGATGTTATAGCGATAAAACCTCTGCTCTTTTGAATTGAAGCTTAGAACTTTTGACATTAATCCAGCATCTATAGAGTCAACTATAATCATCCCTAGAGCGAATGAGATAGGTAGCAACATAATATACCAAATAGATAAACCATTTAGCACATTAGCAGCAGCCATGCCTAATAGAGCTATCTCAGTCGCGGTATCAAAGCCTAAACCAAATAGAAAACCTACAAAATACATTTTATATGGTCTATCTATAACTTTGATGATAGGTCTAAAAAGCTTTGCCAATATAGAATTTGATGTATGATCGTGAGCCATACTGGTTTTATTTTTGAGCATTTTCTTTAGAGAGAGAAGACTCATAGTCCCTGTTAGTAGCAAAAATACAGCCGATACAATAGTTCCAAAAAAAGCTCCCACATCCAAAGCACTAGTTTTCTCAATACTTGCAAAACTAAAACCGATAACTATAAGTAGGGTAAGTAGAAAAACTATTGTAGAGTGACCTAAAGCAAAAAATAAACCAGTTTTGAAACTTGCTCTGTTTTGAGTTATTAGTTGCCTTGTTACATTATCTATAGCAACTATATGGTCTGCATCAAAGCCATGTCTAAGACCTAGCATAAAGGCAATGCCAATCATACTAAGCATTTTGAGATCTTGAGTTGCTAGGAATAATAGTAACGCTAAGATTAGTATAGAGAAAATAGTTATATTTTTTCTCATATAAATTCCTTAAATTCTGAACATAGTTAATATTTTGCTACTATTTTAACTAGTTTTATATTTTTATTTTAGAACTTTATGACTAAACCAGCAATTTGGTTTTAAATCATTATTATGTAGTGACGGATCATTGATCTGTCAGTTGTTTATATAATTATGATAGACAGCACACTGTGCTGTCACTACATGTACTATTAATCTCTATCTATATTCAAAGTTAAGAAATGTGCAGAACATGATATACATGGATCATAGTTACGAATAACCATCTCAGCATGTAGTCTTATATCATCTTCTGGCTTATCTAAACCGAAGTTTTCTAAAGCTATACGCAAATCAGCCTCTATACAAGGTAAATTTTGTGATGTAGGTGCAGAGATTCTGATTTTCTCAGCTAACCCTTTATCATTAACCTTGATATGGTCGATTTGGATACCACGAGGAGCTTCTACAGCACCCCAAGCATCAGCTGCTTTAATTGTATAATCTAGGCAAGGAGTATCTGTATATGAATAGTTTTCACATATTTTAAGAGCTCTTTCTATCGCCCAATACCCCTCAATAGCTCTAGCTACAACAGAATGGAACATGTTTTTACTTGGCCATTTAACACCAGTCGCATGAGCCATCTCTTGGATATGCTTAGGTAGTTTGTCGAAGTTTAGGTTGATTCTTGGAAGAGGACCTAAAAGTATTGGCTCACCATCAACAGTTGTAGAGTGTAGAGCTGTAGATTGTGGAGCATGAAACTCTCTGAAATGATCATCATACTCACTAATATGGAATTTCTCACCATCACTAGTAATCACATCATCACCAAAGATAGGATATTCAGTAGGATGAGATAAACTAACCATCTTAAATGGAATTTCGGTCTCTGGGAATGATAGTGTAGATACCCACTCAACTACATCTTGAGCTTCTTTTAGAGCATCTTTTAGCTTAGGAATTAACGCATGAACTTCTTTAACCAAAGGAGCTTTGTAGAAACCACCAACTTTCATACCGTTAGGGTGAACAGATCTACCTCCTAAAAGCTTAAGAATATCATTACCTAAATGTTGTAGTTTAACACCTCTAACAACTTCTTTTGGAAAATCTTTTGCCATCTCAATAGCTGATCTATAACCTAAGAAGTCAGGAGCTGCTAATAAATGTACATGTAAATAATGTGATTCAATCCATTCACCTAAAAACATCAATAGACGCATATCATCTATCCATTGAGTTCTAGTGATATCAAAAGCACTCTCATAAGCTCTTGAGAAGCCTGCTTGATATGCAAGAGGGCAAATACCACAAATACGTGCTACAGCATCGATAATTGCATTTGGCTCTCTACCTTCAAGGAATTTTTCAAAATAACGAGGTGGCTCATAGATTCTTAGATCACACTTATCTATTTTGCCATCTTTAATTCTTAAATCTAAAGCACCTTCACCTTCAACACGGGCTAAAATAGGTACTTCTATAACTGTTTCTCTACTCATAACTATACTCCAGCCTTTTTAAATACATCATCTTGGCTACTGATAAATCTATATTTATCATGAATTTGTTTATCTGATAATCCTAACTCTTTTAGCTTACGTGTCATTGCCCCTAGGTTGGCATATTTAGATGCTCCAAAGCAACCGTAACAACCACGTCCAAGTTTTGGACATATTGCACCACAACCATCTGCGATTACAGGACCTAAGCATGGCTCACCCTTAGCAACCATTACACAAGTAACACCAGCATGCTTACAAGTTGTACAAACAGGATCAACAACTTTCTCAGGTTCTACACCAAAGAGTAGTTGACGGATAGCTTTAAGTATTTGCTCAGTAGTTATTGGGCAACCAGAGATTTCAAAATCAACATTTACATACTCTTTGATAGCCTTAGCAGTTGGTAGATCTTCATCAATAATCACTTGAGTTTCTTGTGGATATACAGCTTTTTGCCATTCTAGAAGTTCAGCATCATTCGTGAAGTTTCTTAGAGCTTGGATACCACCAGTTACAGCACAGGCACCCATAGATATTACATACTTTGCTTTTTCTCTAATTTTTTCTAAACGATGAATATCATGATGAGTATTTACACTACCTTCGATAAATGCGATATCTACTTCAGCAAATTCATCAAGAGGACCAGCCTCTGCAAAATGGACAATATCAACCATCTCAGCAAGTGTAAGAAGTGATACAGCATCGTTAATTAGAGCTAATTGACAACCATCACATGAACTAAATTTATGCACGGCTATTTTAGGTCGAGGAGCTAAATTTTTTAATTTATCTTGAGCGGACATAATTATACTCCTTTTATTTCTAATAGTTTTTTAACAGCTGGATAAGCATATACAGCACCATCTTTACAGACAAATTCTTTGCCCATTTGGCAATGACCACAATGTCCGATAGCACACTTCATGCTTCTCTCTAAGCTGACAAAAATTTGCTCTTCTGGCACTCCAACTTTGGCAAACTCAATAGCAACATTTTTCATCATAATCTCAGGACCAACAGTCATAACTACTGTGTTTTTGTGATCAATATCAAGATCTGGAATTGCTGCAGTTACAAAACCATCATACCATTTCCATGGACCATGAGGCTCACCAGCGGTAGCTGCTAGAAGTACCTGTGTATTTGGTTGGTTATTCCAGCGAGTGTATTTATCTTGATAGATAAGACCAGAAGTATCACGAATGCCTTGTACTACATAGACTTTACCAAAAGCATCTCTATCTTTTAGGATTTCTTCTGTTGCAGCAACTAAAGGAGCATTACCAAGACCACCAGTCATGATAACGACATCTTTACCTTTAGCTTGTTCTACAGGCCAAGAGCTACCATAAGGGCCTCTTACACCGATAGTATCGCCAGTTTTTAGTTTGCCCATACCTTTGGTTACACGACCAACGATTTGGATTGTATGTTCAAATATCTCATCAGAGAAGTTTTTATCATTTACGATAGATATAGCAACTTCACCAACACCATATAGGTACAGCATATTAAACTGACCTGGGTGGAATTTATAATTTTTACGTAGCTCTTCATCTACAAAGCGTAAACGAAGTGTAAAAATATCATGATCATCTTGGATAAACTCAACTATCTCTGCTTCATGCGGTAAATAAGCATCTTGTGGGTATATCATAATTATTTCTCCTCACAAATAGCGTTAATTTCTTCTGTAACATCAATTTTTACAGGACACCATGTGATACAACGACCACAACCAACACAGCCTTTAGTTTTAAACTGTTCTCTCCAAGTTCCAAATTTGTGTGTTAGCCATTGACGATATCTATGTTTTGGTTCTTCACGATATAGTTCACCATGAGTATAACTATGATCTAAACCGAAGCATGAATCCCATTCGCGTGTATGTTCGCTTTCATTACTATCTAGGCTAGGCTCTTCTTTTTCTGTATGGCAGAAACAAGTAGGGCATGATTGAGTACAGCTACCACAAGATAGGCAACGAGCTGCAACATCATCCCACTGTGGGTGATCATAAGAGCTTGTTAGAGCTTTTTCTACTTGTGCTATTGGTGGTAGAGTTTTCTCTTGCATACCGTATACGGCTTTTACTTTTTGTTCAGCCTGATATGTTTGAGCACCTGTTGCAGGATCTAGTTGTAGAGCTAATATTGCTTGTCTACCTTTATCACTACCTGTCTCAATAACAAAACCATGATCAATCTCTGTCATAGCTAGATCAAAACCTTTATCAGCTTCTGGTTTGTCACCTAAAGCTACACAGAAGCAATTACTATGAGCTGTAGTACAGTTAGCAGCTACGATAAACATAGACTCTCTTCTAGCTTTGTAACGAACATCTTGATAAGCATTTTCAACAAATACTCTATCTTGAATTTCAATAGCTCTTAGATCACAAGGTCTTACACCTAGTACAGCATATTTTTTGTGATTTATACTTTGGTTGAATGATAATTTACCATCTTCACCACGAGAAACCTTCCATAAAGTTTCTTTCTCTTCAAAAAGCATTGGCTTAACAGATTGTACTGGTACGCTCCAACCAAAAGCCTTTTTTGCATTTGTTTTAGTTACTTCATAGTTAGCAGGCTCTTGCTTGTCTATATAGCCCCAAGGCAACTCTTTTGCGTTGTTGATATTATCATAGACAATAGATTTATCTCTAACTGCAGGAGCCATAACTTCATAGCCTTGTCCTGAGAAATAGGAAATCATTTTATCTAGATCATCATGTTTTAAGAAATAAAACTGACTCATACTATTCTCCTTAACATATTCTCGGTAATTGTTCACCACTTAACCAATCCACGCGTCTTTTGCCGCCAAATGTAGTTTTCATAAAGACCTGTGGTTGCTCACTTTTTTTCACTGTTGCTATCACTTGGGCGTTTTCTCCTAATGGATGGCCCCTTAAGCAGTCTAAAACTTTCTCAGTTTGACTAGGCTCACAAGCGATTAAAACTTTGCCCTCATTGGCAATATATAATGGATCTAAACCAAGAAGCTCACATGCTGATTGAACTTCTCTAGATACCGGAAGATTTGCTTCATCTATTTCGATAGCGACATTATGTTGGTTAGCCCATTCATTTAGGGTTGCACCAACTCCACCACGAGTAGGATCACGCATATTTTTTACTTGGCAATTGTTCTCATAAATTGAGTCTACTAAACCATCTAAAGATGTTGCATCACTTATAATTTGACATTCAAAATCAAGTCCTGCTCGTTGCGACATCACAGCAACACCATGATCTCCAAGAGAGCCATTTATGATGATGTTATCGCCATCTTCAAGAGCATCTCTAGTGACAAAATCATCACGAATAACACCAATTCCGGTTGTATTGATAAAGATGCCATCACCTTTACCTTTCTCGACAACTTTGGTATCTCCAGTTACAAGATGTACATTAGCTTTTTTAGCTGCTTCTGCCATAGAATCTAGGATTATTTTTAGATCTTTAAGCGGTAGGCCTTCTTCTAAAATTAGACCTACAGAAATATATAGTGGTTTAGCACCACCAACTACTAGATCATTGACTGTGCCATGAATTGCTAGACTGCCAATATTGCCACCTCTAAAGAAATAAGGTGTAATTACATAGCTATCTGTAGTCATGGCAATTTTGCCATTTATTTGTGGTAGTACGGCTTGATCCTCTGCTTGAGCTAAATACTGACTATCAAAGCTTTTTTTAATCATCTGCTCGATTAAATGGTGCATAGCTTTACCACCAGCTCCCATTGCTAGATCGACCACACCATTTTTGATATTTAATTTAACAGCCATCTCTAGTCTCCGTATTGGTAATGTGCAGCACAAGCACCTTCTGATGAAACCATACATGCTCCCATCGGTTGCTCAGGAGTACAAGCCACACCGAATAATTTACAGTCTTTTGGCTCTTTTAAGCCTCTTAGAATATCTGGACAAGCACATTGCTTATGCTCTAAGCCCTGTACTTCTGGTATTTGATAGTATTTTTCAGCATCAAATTTTGCATATTCATCTTTTATTTCTAAAGCGCTATTTGGGATATATCCAAGACCACGCCATTCAAAAGTATCTCTGACAGTTAGATATTGAGTGATTAGATCTTGAGCAAGCTGGTTTCCATTTGGTACAACAGCTCTTGTATATTGATTTTCTACGCCTATTTTTCCAGCGTTTATCATTTTGATAAGCATTAATACAGATTGTAATACATCTAAAGGTTCAAAACCTGCCACAACCATTGGCTTTTGATATTCTTTAGTAACTTTATCATAAGCGTTACTACCTATAATCACACTGACATGAGATGGACCTAAAAAGCCATCAATCTTAACATCCTCAGACAAGATAGCTTGCATAGCTATAGGCGTAAGTACATGGTTACAAAATATCAAAAAATTATCTAATTTTTTAGTTATAGCTAGTTGTATAGCTACAGCAGTTGGTGGAGTTGTAGTTTCAAAACCGATAGCAAAGAATATCACCTTTTTGCTAGGGTTTTCTTCAGCAAGTTTTAGAGCATCTTCTACTGAGTAGATCATACGCACATCAGCACCACGAGCTTTCGCTTTGATTAGACTATCTTGATGCGAACCTGGTACACGAATCATATCCGCATAACTACAGAAGATTACATCTTTTTGCGATGCTAAAAATATTGCCTGATCGACTCTTTTGATAGGTAAAACGCATACAGGACAACCTGGTCCGTGTATCATTTTGACATTTTTTGGCAAAAGATTAGGAATACCATAACGATGCAAAGCATGTGTATGCCCGCCGCAGAACTCCATTAAATTGTATTGTCTATTAGGGTCAACTTCTTTAGCGATTTGCTGTAAAAGACTTTTTGCAACTTCTGGGGCCCTAAATTCTTGTATGTAATCCATAACACTACCCCTTTTTATACTATACTCTTTAGATCCTCTAAAGTCTGGTGAGCCATCTCTTTATCTAGTTTACTTAGTGCAAAACCAACATGGATTATGACAAAATCACCTATAAGAACTTCATCTCTTAATAGAGCTAGAGAGACATTTTTTTTAACACCGCCAACATTAACAATTGCTTGATTATCTTCTTTGATCTCTACAATTTTTGCGGGTATTGCTAAGCACATTTTACTCACCTTTTTTTAATTTTTTGGCTCCAAGCCAAGCCTGTCCAAGGCTCACGCCACCATCATTTACAGGAACTTTTTCTGATATGTATACATTGAAATTCATATCTATAAGTTGATGGTATATCTGTGTTAGTAGTAGCTTATTTTGGAAACAACCGCCGCTTAGTATTACATTATTAATATTTCGGGGTTGTGCTGACTTACTGATCCATTGCACTAGAGCATAAGCCAAAGTGCCGTGCCACAAGTTACTAGCAACAGTTATATTATCGCATTTTATTATAGTTTTTAGAAGTTTTTTTAAATTTAAATTAGTTTTAAATGATACTGTTTCGGTATCATATTGGTTGGTTGGAATGTCTGCTAAAGCCTCTAATTCTATTGCAGCTTGAGCCTCATAACTATTGATATTGCAAATATTCAATAAGCTAGAGACAGCATCAAAGAGTCGCCCCATACTTGTAGTTTTACCTTTGGGTAATGAATCGCTTTGTAAAAGTTTGATAAGACTCTCAGCTTGTGGAAATTCTTTGAGATGATTTGGTATATCAAGATCGTATTTATGACATAAGGCTAAAGCCATTCTCCAAGGTTCTTTTGCTACCTTATCACCACCGATATATTCAATGGGATCTAGTTCACCAATTCGGTTAAATTCTAAATTATCAATATCGCAATGATAAAGTTCACCACCTCTAGCTAGGCCATCTTCACCCAAACCAAAGCCATCTAGTACTAGACCTATAGCTTGACCTTGCAAATTATGTTCAGCAATTACTGCAGCAAGGTGGGCTTGATGATGCTGAATCTGATAAATTGGTAGATTAAACTTTTGCGCAAAATAAGTGGTATAAATATCAGGATGTAAATCACAAGCGATACCATCAAATCTAAGTCCAAACATCTTTTGGAAATGCTCTAAAGATTGTTCAAAAAACTCTATATTAGCTTGGCTATCCATATCACCAATATGTTGTGATACAAAGGCTTGGTTATCCTTGATAAAACAAAAAGTATTCTTTAAGAAAGTTCCTGTCGCTAGTATATTTGGCAAACCTTCTGATAGTTGGATTGATTGTGGTACAAGACCTCGAGATCTTCTAATTGGTAGATTTTTATCTATAACAGTATGAAAAACACTATCATCACTTTTTATCGAAATATCACGATTATCTGTAACTATTAGATCAGCGATATCTTTGAGTTTTTTGTGAGCTTCATCATTATTAGCAATGATGCTTTCACCGGAGATATTTGCACTTGTAACTATCAAAGCTAAATCATAAGCCTTATTAAGCCAGTTAGAGCCAGTAGGTTGATTTAGTAGATGATAAAAAAGGATATAATCAGAGCCAGTTGTTGGCAGCATAAAACCAAGCTGATTTATGCGTGGTCCAATAGATTTGCTAAGATTGCTAGTAGAATGTCTTTTAAGTAAAACAATAGGTCTAATAGTAGTATTTAATAACTCATCTTGCTGTTTGGTAATTTCTGCAAAATACTCTTGTATGCTTTGAGTATTTAGAGCCATTAGTGCAAAGGGTTTATTTGGGCGATGCTTTCTTCTGCGTAGTTCTTCGACTGCTTGCATATTTTTGGCATCTACGACTAACTTAAAACCATTTTGACTTTTAATCGCGATAATTTTACCAGCTTTGATAGCTTGGGATATCTCTGCAAAAGAGTGTGATAACTCTGGTCCACATTTAGCGCATGCAACAGTTTGAGCATGATAATGTCTATCTAATGGATTTGTGTAGCTATCGAGACAGCCATCACAGAGTGGAAAATCTTTATATGTAGTTTTATCTCTATCATAAGGTAGGCTTTGTATCGTGCTAAATCTTGGACCACAATGAGTACAGCTTGTATATGGGTATAGATAGTAGCGACTTTGTGGGTTAAAAATATCATCTAAACACAAGTTACAAATAGCTGTATCAGCAGGGATTTTGGTAGCAGAGTTACCTTGCTGAGTTTCTAAGATTTTAAAATCTATAAATTTAGTTTCAGTTTGGTAAATTGTCTTTTCAATAGATTCTATACTCGCTAAAGGAGGCAGTTTTGCCTGCATATCAGCTATAAAAAGATCTGTAATAGACTCATCACATTGTAGAATGATTTCAACACCATTTGGAGTATTTTGCACTGAGCCAAATAACCCTAAATCTTTGGCAAGGCAATAGATAAAAGGGCGGAATCCAACCCCTTGAACTATACCATTGACGAGAATTTTTGTTATGGTTTGTTGCATTTTGTCACGTGTCTTAAATTATTATGTTTTATTTGTAGTGACAGCACAGTGTGCTGTCTTATCAAACAGCTGACAGATCAATGATCTGTCACTACATATAGGAACTGCTAGTCATACTACTCGGTCACTGAGCGGAGTCGAAGTGCGACCGTAGTATCCATTGTCAAGCTATAGATTTTCTCCATAATTTTTGGATTCTATGGTCAAGCCATAGAATGACGATACTATATTATTCCTCACACCTGTTTTTACCTATTATTACTGCCACTTTTTCCAAAATATGGCTTATAGATATAGTGGAAGTTATCTTCAAGTATTTGTATAACTTTATTATCAATCTCATTAGAAAATTCATATACATCTATTTTAACATTACCTTCAAACCATTGATTTAACTTTAATGAGTAATAGCTTTCTGTTGTACTGTTAAAATGTGCTTTTATTCTAGATTTAAATCCTGTTACGGATGACCCAACATACATAATATTATTGCTATTGTTATCTCTATTTATTTTGGGAAGATTTGTAGTTTTTTTATTTTTATAATCTGTGAATTTTTTAATTATTTCATTAGATCTTTGATCTGATGTGTGTTTAATTATGTAAATAAATTTGTTAGATGAATGCTCTTCTTCCTCAATATCTTTTATAGAAGTGTCTGGTTTGTCTACATTTATTCTATAAGTTCTAGGAGTTGTTAAGTTCTTTAAAAGATTTAAAGCATTATCACAGCTTTTTATTATATCTTCAATGTATTCACTCTTTATTTCCATAAGTTTTATCTCTATTTATAATTCTCAATATACTCTAAGACAATCTCATGATGATCTTTGGTTTTAAACTTATCGAAGACATGATTGATCTTGCCATCTTTGTCTATAAAGAAGCTGATTCTATGAATACCATCATATACTTTACCCATAAATTTCTTCTCGCCCCAGACACCAAATTGCTCAGCAACTTTGTGATCTTCATCACTTAGAAGTTGTACTGTTAGGTTATCTCTTTCTTCAAATTTTTTGAGGCGTTTTGGAGCATCTGGACTGATACCAAGAACTACAGTATCAAGCTTAGCTAGTTTGTCACTAATACTACTTAGACCTATAGATTGAGTAGTACAACCTGGCGTCATAGCTTTTGGGTAGAAGTAGACTAAGACATTTTTTTTACCTTTAAAGTCGCTTAATGATACTTCTTCATTATTTTGATTTTCTAATTTAAAGTTTGGAGCTAATTGTCCTTGTTCTAGTGTTTTCATAGATTTCCCTTATTTATTTCCATATTCTATAAATATTTACTTGTCACTTGTTATATTATCTTACGACTTATTTTCTCTACCATGAGGCATAACAAAGGGTATCTTAAATTTTACATTTGATACATTAGCAAGTTTATTAATTTGATTTGCTTCTGCGCCAATTCCAGCACCAAAGACTTTTAGTTTTCCACCAACGCCTTTTGTATCATCTTGTTCAACGGTAACAGCAACATCAAACTCTATATCATTAACTACTCTTGGATCATCTTTCTTTTCCTTTTTTATCCTTTCAGTACCCCATGTAATATATGTAGTTTTATATTGAGCTGGATAATTTGGATTGCTACTTTTTTCTATTTCTCGAGGATTAACTATCGCATCTATTCTTCCATTATCAAAATGCTCTTGAATTTCTATAATAGATTCGCCTATTTGAGTAATAGTTTCTTTTATAAAATCCTTTAAATTCATATATTAAATTCCATATTATAATTTATTGATTGTGACAAAGCGTTAGAAAAAATTATTTTTACTTCAAACCTCTCAACCAATCCAACCAGCTATTAAAACCAGCACCCGTTTTTACAGATAGCTCAAATATTTTTACATCTGAACGAATCTTCTTAATATTTGCGATACATGCTTGGATATCAAAATCTACATAAGGCGATAGATCTATCTTATTGATAACTACCACATCTGCATAATAAAACATATCAGGGTATTTAAGTGGTTTGTCAGCTCCCTCAGTAGTTGAAATCACAGCCACACGATGTTTTTCACCAAGATCAAATTCAGCTGGACAAATTAAGTTACCAACATTCTCAATCATCATAAAACCATTTTTGATACCATCAAGATGTTCAAAAGCATGGCCAACCATGTGAGCATCTAGATGACAAGCTTTACCCGTATTGATCTGATAAGCTTGTGCTCCAGCTTTACGGATTCTATCTGCATCAAGATCAGTATGCTGATCTCCTTCAACAACCGCAATGGGGTACTCATTACCAAGCTCTTTGATAGTTCTCTCAAGTAGAGAAGTTTTACCAGAACCAGGACTTGATACGAAGTTAAGGGCAATATTATTATCCTTAGCTAAGATATCTCTATTTTGCTTAGCATATTTATCATTTGCTTCAAAGATTGCTTTTTCTAGTTTTACAGCATCTCCCTCATGACCATGATGATGGTGATGACTGCTATCTGTTCCACATCCGCAAGTTGTACACATATCTGACTCCTTAATTAAAAACTATAGACTCTACAAGCATATCTTTACCCTTGAGAAGATCTTTCTCAAAGCTCCCACAACTTGGGCATTGCTCGTATAATTTTGTTAACTCAAACTCATGTTCACAAGCCTTGCACTTTGCTACGGCTTGCTCATATATTATTTCTAGCTTCGCTTGCTCTAAGACACTATCTTTGGCTGCTACTGGAAACCAAAATTCAAAAGACTCCGTATCAACACCAGCTAAATTACCGACTTTTACAATTATTTTAGACACTTCTTTAGAGTTATCTTTAGATGCTTTTTTAGCAATACTGATAACACTTTGACATAATGAGAATTCGTGCATAAAGACAACCACAGAGAACTCTTATTCATGTAGATATTATATCATAGTTAGGAGTATAAGAGAGGATCGTATCGAAAGATAAACTGCGTATCTAAACAATCGATTTTAGTTAATGTAAAAAGGATTATCAATAAGAAAATTCATATATTAAAAAAATGGTTATTTTGTTGCATTTTTATAGCTATATGTATATATAATAATTCCATACTTAAGTAGAACTTAAAAAAATGATAAAACAATTAACTCTTAAGCAAAGGATAAAAACTGTTGCTATTATTAACCTCGGGGCTGTTTTAGAATGGTTTGAATTTTGTCTTTATGGTTATTTAGCAACTTATTTGAGTGTATTGTTTTTTCCAGAAGAAGACAAAACAGTAGCAATGATAACTGTTTTTGGTATTTTTGCAGCGAGTTATATTATGCGACCAATTGGAGGCTTTGTTTTTGGCTCAATAGGTGATCGGCTAGGAAGAAGATATGCTATAAAATTAAGTATGATTATTATGTGCTTTCCGATGCTGATTATGGCTCTTATGCCAACTTATGATTCAGCAGGTATATGGGCAATTCTTATACTAATGTTTGCTAGGATGTTACAAGGGTTCTCTGTTGGTGGGGAATATACCGGTATTTTAGTTGCGTTAACTGAGAGTGCATCTCCAAAATATCGTGGTTTTACAAATGCTTTAGCTGGATTAGCATCGCAAATTGGTGTAATCCTTAGTGCTACTGTAGTAGGTCTCTTATCTTATTTTTTAACTAATGATGAAATGCTTTCTTACGGTTGGAGAGTAGCTTTTATATTTGGTTTTGTTTTGGCTGTGATATCTGCCTTTTTACAGGGTAAGGCAAAAGAATCACCATTTTTTAAAGAAGCTAAGAAAGAGCATAAGCTAAGTAAATCTCCGCTGATAGATGCTATTAAAGGTCCAAAAATGCCTCTACTATGGACTTTTGTGCTAACAGGATATGTTGGTATAGCTTATTATATGATGGCAACATTTTTACCTAATTCATTAATATCGGATAAAGGGTTTGATGTTGATGATATTATGCTTCTAACAGTGATTTCTTCAAGTGTATATGCTTTTATATCACCATTATTTGGATTGTTATCAGATATTTTTGGTAGAAAACCAATGTTATATATACCAATTGTATTAGTTGCAATTTTGGGCTATCCGATGTTTATATTATTTAATAGCTCAGGATTAGGTGGTATATTAGTTGCACAGCTTATTTTTGCTGTTTTGATCTCAGCTATGACAGCATCATTCCAAGTTACAGTTACAGAGCTTTTTCCTACAGAGCACAGATATAGTGGTATGTCAGCAGCATATAATACCGGAAATGCCATATTTGCAGGTACAACACCTATGATATGTGTATGGTTAGCTGGCATATTTAACTCTTCATATGCACCGTGTTTTTATTTAATAATAGCTTCGGTTATTACTTTAGCTCTTATCTACAAGATGCCAGATACAAGATATTCAGAGGATTTTGCTGCATCATAGCCAGAAGTTGGCAGCTAAACTATTTTGATTAAGATTTTCAAAAAGCTCTAATTTTGTATGGCAGTCTTTATCCCAAGGAGCTTTTTTGTAGCCAATAATTTGGCCATCTAAATATTTTTGTTGAGAGAAATATTCTATCTCATTATTAAACTCAACATTCCATGTGAAAACTTTTTTAAAGCCATTATTTATCGTAGCATTTAACTCACACAAGTCTTGCACAGTTTGAGTACATATCTCTACAACTTCACCGTAACTAATAATAGAGTTTGTAATATGGTTTTTATCAAGTTCTTTAGCAAGTGGGGAAACATCTGATAATTGATCTTTAGTTATCCATGTACCAATACCATCATTTTCTCTTAAAAAAGGTTTGAGTAGCTTATGATATTTTTTGTCTAAAATATTTACTGGTTGTCCTAAGTCATATATTAGGGTGATATTACTAGGAATATGTTTATTAGTTATCTCTACTAATTTTAAAAGGTCTGCATCAGCTGTTTTTATATCTAACCATATTAACAATTTAGAAGATTTAGCCCCTTTTAGGGCTTTTATGAGACTTTTAAACCAACTTTCTAAACTAGAGTGTTGTAAGTCATCATAATCATGATGAGCAATAACCCAGTCCTTTTTTGTATTACTAAATGCTATATCTATTTCTAATCCAATATTCTTATTTATCAAATATGGAAGTTCAGTAGTATAATTGACTTGGTGAGCTATAAAAGATTGAGATTGTTGCATATTAAGTTCTAAACCCACTTAGAATAATCAGCTTTTTTTACACAGGTAATACCTGTTGCATAATCACCACCACTACTTACATTATTAGCAGTTCCTGCTTGATCTGTTTGATTGAATGATTGTTTTGCTGAAGTCCATCCACTTACTCCACTAATAATCCCTGCTTCAACCACAATAGCTTCACCACAGCCTCCTGTTGTATTACAGGTTTTCAGAACTTCTGAGCCGTTAGCAACATTTTGTTGTATTAGTAATGTATAGTCAGTAGGGCATGTCATTAATAGAGTTGTACCTGTATTTTGAGCAATTACTTGTACTCCATTAAAGGTTTGTACACTGACACTTGATGATCCCCAGTTTGCAAAAGTTCTAGCATCTTTAGAATTTGGACTTGTTAGTGTTGCTGTACGCATTTTACCATCATCAGGATCACAGCTTGCTAAACCAATAATTAAAAAAGCTAAACTGATCAGATATAAAGTAGTTTTCATTATGCTTCCTTTAGGCTTTTATTATTTAATCCGCGCTATAATATCATCTTTTAATATAAATTGATGAAATAATGCAGCGGCTATATGCATTAGTATTAGTATAAGTAGTATAGACGCAAATATATAGTGGTAGCTAAAAATTTGCATTCCTAGAGAGAAGTCAGTTTTTAGCATTTGAGGAAAAGGTATTATAAAGAAAAAATTCCATGATGAGTTCATTAACATTGATCCGATAAGTCCTGATAGAGCCATGCCAAGAGCGGAGATATAAATACCTAAGTGAACAAGTCTAGCTACTATTATTTGGATTTTTGGTAGAGGTTTAGGATAGGTGGGTTTGCGACTAAAAATTCTTATAATAACTAATAGAAATATTGCAATAGTTGTTAGTACTCCAAATGATTTATGTAATGTTATAACCCAATCTGTATTTATAATACCTTTAGCAAAAGAAAATCCTAAAACAAGCTGGATAGTAATTAAAAAAGCTAATATTGAGTGCAGTCTTCTAACAGGTCTCGAGTATTTCATCTTATTTGATATTGGGAAATATATAATAGTTTTATTTTATAGTATTTGTTATCTTTAGAGTATTAAATAATGTAACTTTGCAAAACTAAACAGATGGAAGCAAAACAAAAAAACCAAGACATTATCGGAGGATTGATTCTATTTACTGCTGCTCTATTGGCTATTTTTGTAAATAATTCTTCGTTATCTTCTTATTATGGAATGCTTGAAACTGTAAATGTAAAGCTAGGTGTTGAAAACCTAGTAATAGATAAGAACTTAATGCATTGGATTAATGATGGATTGATGGCTATATATTTTCTCTATATAGGATTAGAAATAAAAAGAGAAATGATAGTTGGAGCTTTATCTAGATCAGCAAATATTATAGTCCCAGCTATTGCAGCATTAGCAGGCTTAATGTTGCCAAGCATAATTTATATATTAATAAATTTTAAAAATATTAATAATCTAAATGGTTGGGCTATACCATCAGCAACAGATATAGCATTCACTCTAGGAATTTTAGCATTACTAGGTTCTAGAATACCTCCTAAATTAAAGCTTTTGGTAATTATAATAGCTGTTTTTGATGATATTGCTGCAATAGCTATTATTGCTATCTTCTATACAAAGTCATTATCTATAGTATCTTTATTATTGGGTTCTGTTTTCATTATCATGATGATCATTTGTAATAGGGTTTTTAAGGTTAAAAGAAGTTCTGTATATATTGTACTTGGGTTTTTAGCATGGTTTTGTACGATTAAATCAGGAGTTCATGCAACATTGGCAGGTGTTGCTACAGCTATATGTATCCCTTTTAAAGAAGGGGATGATAATTGTCCAGCTAGCTTTATAGAGGAATCTCTTACCCCTTGGGTTGTGTTTTTTATATTACCTATTTTTGCTTTTGCAAATGCGGGAGTTAGCTTTGCAGGTATTGGTTTTTCTATTATATTTGAGCCTGTAACTTTAGGAATTATTTTAGGATTGTTTATTGGTAAACAGTTAGGTATTTTTTCTGTTTTAGCAGTTTTAAAGAAAGTGAAACTTTTTAAATTAGGAAAGGATTTTTCTTATTCTCAAATTTATGGTATAAGCCTGTTGTGTGGTATAGGGTTTACAATGAGCTTATTTATTGGTGGTTTAGCTTTTGATGATAACTATACTTTTAATGCAGTAAAAGTAGGTGTTATTATTGGCTCGATCCTTTCAGGAGTACTTGGATATTTAGTTTTAAGATTTATAGCAAAAGATTCTGAGTAATAGATTACTTATCTAAGATAATATCAGCGGCTCTTTCTGCAACCATTATAGTAGGAGCATTTAGATTACCATTAGGAATAGTTGGGAAGACTGATGAATCGACAACTCTAATGCTTTCTAAACCATGAATTTTAAGATTTTCATCAACTACAGACATCTTATCAGAGCCAATTTTACAAGTACATGTTGGGTGATAAGCACTCTCAACATGAGATCTTATAAATTCATCTATTTGTTCATCTGTTTGTATGTGATCGCCTGGTTGGATTTCACCATCATGGTATTCATCAAAAGCTGATTGAGAAATTATTTTTCGTGTTAGTTTTACACAATCTCTAAAACCAATGACATCATCCTTATGTTCTAGATAATTAAATTTGATTTCAGGAGCATCGCTTATATCAGCAGTTAAAGATTTTACATAACCTGTGCTTTTAGGTTTATTTTGCCCAACATGTACTTGGAATCCGTGTCCTTTGAATGCTGCACGACCATCATAGCGCATAGCCGCTGGTAGAAAATGATATTGAATATCTGGCCAAGACTTATCACTTAAACTTGATGGTATAAATGCACATGCTTCAAAATGGTTAGTAATGCCAAGACCTTTTTTGAATAATATCCAGTTCACACCAATTTTAAATTTAGACCATAAGTCTAGTTTGCCATTAAGAGTAATTGGCTTTTTACATTTAAACTGAAAATAAAACTCTAGATGATCTTGTAAGTTTTTGCCAACACCTGGTAGATGATGAATAACATCTATACCGGCCTGCTTAAGCTCTTCTTTATCACCTATACCAGATACTTGTAACAAATGTGGCGAGCCAATTGAACCAGAGCTTATAACTACTTCTTTGTTAGCTTTTATGATTAGTTCTTTACCTTTATGGTTTATTTTTATACCAATGGCTTTTTTGCTTTCAAAAAGTATTTTTTGAGTTGTAGCTTTTGTAATTATAGTTAGGTTATTGCGAGATTTTATTGGATCTATATAAGCATGACTTGTAGAGCATCTAACACCATTTTTGACAGACATTTGCATTGGTGAGAAGCCGTACTGTTCTTCAGCATTATAATCAGGATTATATGGATAGCCTGCTTGCTGACCAGCTTTTATAAAAGCATTATAAAGTGGATTAGTCATACCATTACCATTCGTAACAGCTATTGGACCACTATCGCCACGATATTCATTTGCACCACCAAAGTAGCTTTCCATTTTTTTAAAATATGGTAGACAATTATTGTAGTTCCAACCTTTTGCACCAGATTGTTCCCATTCATCGAAATCTTTTTTATGACCTCTAACAAATACCATACCATTTATAGATGATGATCCTCCCATAACTTTACCACGTGGGCAATGCATAACACGATTGTCAAGGTAAGGTTCTTGCACTGTATGGAATTGCCAAGCATATTTTTTAGTATTCATTGGGTAAGATAGTGCAGTAGGCATTTTGATAAAGATACTCTTATCACTACCACCACTCTCAACTAGTAAAACTCTATTGTTTGGATTTTCTGACAATCGATTAGCAAGTACACAACCGGCTGATCCTGCTCCTACGATTATAAAGTCAAACTTTTTTTGCATTTTCTAAAAAGGGCCTTCTAGTTTTGCCATACCAACATATATAGACTTTGTTTGAGTATAATGATTTAGAGCTTCGATACCATTCTCACGCCCAACTCCAGAGAGTTTATAACCACCAACAGGCATCTCACTTGGTGAAGCACCATAAGCATTTACCCAGCAGATACCAGCTTGTATTTGATGAATCACTCGATGAGCTTTACGAATATCATTTGTAAATATACCAGCAGCAAGTCCTAGTTTTGTATCATTTGCTCTTGAGATAACCTCTTCTTCATCAGAGAATTTTAATATACTCATTACTGGACCAAAGATTTCCTCTTTAACAATAGTCATTTCATCAGTGCAATCTACAAATATTGTTGGTTCAACAAAGTAGCCATCTTTGCAACTTTCAGAAGTAATTCTATTTCCTCCTGTTATGAGTGTAGCACCATCATCTTTACCTTTTTGAATATAATCTAAAACTAGATTCATGTGCTTTTGACTAATCAAAGCTCCTAAGTTAGTTTTCATATTTAAAGGGTTATCTGCAATTATGTTTTCGTTTGTACGCGTAACTAATTTTTCAATAAAGCTATCATAAATATTTTCATGTAAATAAACTCTAGTACAGTTGGTACATACTTCACCTTGAGTATAAAAGTTACCAAGCATAGCTGCTGTAACAGCTTCATCAATATTAGCATCATCAAAAACTATAAGAGGTGATTTACCTCCTAGCTCCATTGTGACTTCCTTTAGACTAGCAGCCGCAGCTGACATGACCTTTTTACCTGTACCAACTTCGCCTGTAAACGATACTTTTTCAATCTCTGGGGAATTAACTAGTTTTTTACCAACTTCTGCAGCACCTTGTACTACATTGAACACACCAGCAGGGACACCAGCCTCCATAAAAATCTCGGCAAGTTTAATAGCTCCTAGAGGAGTTTCTTCTGAAGGTTTAAATATCATTACATTACCACTAGCAAGAGCTGGTGCAGACTTCCAGCATGCAATCTGTAGAGGGTAGTTCCATGCTCCAATACCTAGTGTAACACCTAGAGGTTCACGGCGTGTATAAAAGAAATCTTCTCCTACTTGTTGCTGGATACCAGTAATACTGTGAGCAAGGTTTGCAAAATATTCAATTGCATCAGCGCCTGTTTGGATATCTACCTCTATAGCTTCTTGAAGAGGCTTACCTGTATCTAGTACCTCAACTTCTGCAAGAGAATCATTGTACTTTCTCAAAAGGGATACTGCTTTTTGTAGAATTCTTGTTCTTTCTATTTGAGATATTTTAGACCATTTTACAAAAGCTTCTTGAGCAGATTTAATAGCTAAGGTAATAATATAATCATCAGCTTCTTCAACTTGATAAATAACCTTACCTGTTGCTGGATTTATTTTATCAAAAACATTGCCTGATTTATTAGAAACAAATTGACCGTCTATAAAGCTTTTGTATATATGCATACTATCTCGAGAGTGAAGAAAATAAACCAAATATTATCAAAAAATTTATAATATTAAAACTAAAAGTTAAGCACTTTAAATGTAGCTGTAGCAATATAATTAAGTTTATTAGAAACCTTGTTTATTTAGATAAGGCTAGAAAGATATTTTGAGCTTAGATATATCATTTATAAAGATCAATTAAGCATGAACTATCTTAATTATTTTAAGTTATAATAGTTTTACGAAGCTATTTAATTATGGTGGCTAAATGTTCAAAAGCAGTTTAGGTGAGGAAACGTTTGATACTTTTTCTTTGATGAGTTGGAACACTTATAAGATAGACTATAAGAATACTGAGCTTTTTAAAACATATATTAGACAGATATATTTTGAACATAATATTGATATTTTTTGTTTACAAGAAGCAGTTCACCATTCAGATACTAAATTTCCAATAGAGCAGTTTGATATAAATTTTGCTTCAAATATAATCTTACGCACACATAATTATGGTGTAGCAAATGTTAGTCATTATCCTACTTTAAAAAATGTCAAAATATTGACAACTCATCGCGAATCAGTGATTAATACTCACAAAGCTTCATTAATTACGCATTTTAATATTTGTAATCAAAAAGTAGTAGTAGTAAATATTCATGCCATAAATTTTAAGAGTAATAAGGTTTATGAGTATGAGTTTGAAAAGATAAAAGAGTTTATAAATCCAGAAAAGTATAAATACCCAATAATAATTGCAGGTGACTTTAATACTTGGAATAGAAAACGTATTAAGTTAATAAAAGATTTCTGTAGAGAGTTTGGTTTTAAAGTAGCTTTTTTAGATGAGCCTAATCTTATAAAATCATTTCAGAAAAATCATTTAGATTTCGTACTATATAGAGGACTAAATCTTGAAAAAGCTTGTGTCTTAGATTGTCAAAAGATATCTGATCACAATCCGATAATAGCTAATTTCTCTTTTTGATAGGAGTCTATCCTCCAAATGATTTTGTTTTGTCATTTATGATGTCATAGCACATATCTGTAAGCTCAGCTACAGAGTGATTTTTTGGATCTATAGCTTTTTCAAAAGACATACGAGCGATACCTGGTTTTACAAAGTCACCTTTTTTGCGACCGAAGTACAATCCGAAGTTATGTGCTACTGGTACTATAGGAATACCTGTTACCGTTGCTAGTTTCATTGCTGAGCGATGGAATTTTGGATATTCCCCAACAGGCACTCTTGTTCCTTCTGGAAAAATTATAATACTCAGGTTTTTGTTTTTAACTCTATCCTTACCATCTTCAAGAACTTTTTTAATTGCTGATAGCCCTTTTTCTCTATCTACGCCTATAGCTTCACCAAATTGATTTGCTTTACCAAAAATAGGCTTTTCTAATAGCTCTTGTTTCATCACAAAACAACAGTTACGGACTAGTCCATAAAAAACAAAAGTCTCAAGCATTGATTGATGTTTTGAAACATAAATACAAGGGTAATCAGGAATATTTTCCTTACCATCTATTTTTACATAGATTTGTAGAAGAATTAAAGCTCCTAATCTATATAAACAAGACCATATCCAGCATACAAAAAGACGAACTTTTAGAGATGCTCCTAAAACACCTACTATATTCATTAAGATACAGCATAATAGCAATACTATATAAGCATATAGCTTAAAAATCTGCATTCTAGCGACTAATAGCAAATGAAGAGCTTTTTTCATAATTTTTCCTTTTAACCTTTAAACTCTTTTGTCTTCTCAGTTATTATTTTATGACAGTAGCTTGTTAGACCTTTAGAGTCAAAATCTGTTGGTTCAATTCTTTTACCAAAATCCATACGAGCTATACCTGGTTTGATAACTTGTCCCCATTTTTTAGGAAAAAATCTACCAAAATTATGTGCTACAGGTATGATAAATGCGTTAGCATCTGAAGCTAGTTTCATAGCAGAACGTTGAAACTCAGGATATTCGCCAACTTCAACACGAGTTCCTTCTGGGAATATAACAACATTAATTCCATCAGCAAGACTTTGTTTACCATCTGTTACAACCTTTTTTAGAGATTCACGAGGCTTTTCTCTGTCAATAGCAATACTACCTAGGTTTCTCATAGCAGGGCCAAATATAGGAGCATCAAAAAGCTCTTTCTTCATGATGAAGTGACATTTGCCAATAAAACCGTAAAACATAAATGTTTCAAGCATTGATTGGTGCTTCGATACATATATGCAGGGGTAGTCATGGTCTATATTAATCTTACCAGTTACACGGATATATACTTGTAAAAATACTAGCATGCCAATCCAATATAAATATGTCCAGACATAGCAAACAGCCATTCGCCAAGATAAAGGAAGTTTTAAAAAGGTAAATATATTTATAAGAATACAGCAGCCGCCAATTACAGCAAAAGAGTATAGTTGGAAAGCTGTCATTCTCAACCACATTAGAACATTCCAAATCTTTTTAAGAAAAGATTTCATTAATTAATCTCCGTAAAATTTTGTTTAAAAAATAGTTGTATACAACTACAACCTCATTATGAGGTCATTTTTCATTTCATTATTATACACTTTTTGAATAAAAACTGTTGGCAAAAAAATATTAAGCGATAAGAAAAAATTGTAGATTTTAGGAGAATTATTTCTCCAGATACTTTAGTTTATCTGACACAGATGCCCAGTTGTCAGCGTCTTCACATGGTTCACATTTTTCTACAATGTTTGGCCAAACATTAGCTAAATCTCTGTTTAGGTCTAACATTTGTTCTTCTTTTTCATTTAAATCATCGCTAGATTTTATAGCATCAACAGGACATTCAGGCTCACAAAGAGCACAGTCAATACATTCATCAGGATTGATTACAAGCATATTTGGTCCTTCATAGAAACAATCTACAGGACAAACTTCAACACAATCTCCGTATTTACATTTGATACAATTTTCAGTAACTACAAATGGCATTTTATAAATCCTTTCGTTTTTTGCTCGTTATTAGCCTTAAAGAAACCCACAGATTATAGCATAGAAATACAAAAGGTAAATATTAATAGCTTCTCATTACTATATTATAAAAATAGATTTAGAGTTAGAAATGCTTATAAACAAGTGGTACTATAGCATTTAGATTTTTTTAAAATTTTGGTAAATAATAAATATATGAAAGCGGAGCTTGACCCAAGAAAACTTATAGCTATTACGACGATTTCGGTCGCGATTTTGTTTTTTGTGACTTATCTTGTATCAATATTTAATGACCATAATACATTATGTAATCCTTTTATATCAGGGTGTTCCGATATTACGCATGCTGGATTCTCCTCTTATGAAAACTACATGTTAAAAGCTATACTAATTCCAACAGCAACTTTGATGGCTGTTATATTTTTCTTTATCCAGCAATGGTTAGTTCAAATAAGTAATAATAATAGCTCTATAATTAAGCAGGGCAAAATAATGTTATTTTTGGCTATTGTTGGTTGTATTGGGCTAATAATAGGTACAGCTGTAATAGATGGGCAAAATACTTTGATGAAACTTCATCTAAAAGCTGTTGCTGTATTTTTTGTAACGATGAGCATCTGTCAGGTTTGGTATACAATAATTGAATTTAAATATACTCATAAAGTAAATAAAGCTCCCGTAATTCTTCGTAGAATAGCTATATTAATTACAGCAGCATTTTCTATTTGGTCGGTGTTTATGGATCAAACAACAGCTAATCATAGTATTGTAGAGTGGTGGGGAGTTTATGCTCTTATATTTTGGTTTTGGACATTCTCTATAAATAAGAGAGTTGACTAGCTACTAGTATCTTTTATTATTGAAATTAATTATTTAAAATTACTAATTGCTTTGATAGTTTTGGGATTTTAATTAGAAATATTTAATTTACTTAGTTAGAGAGATATACCTTAAAGCATTTTTAGTTGATTCTAAAGCCTCTTTTGTATTTTCGCCTTTTGCTAAAACTACACCCATACGACGTTTGCCATGTATTTCTTTTTTACCAAAGCTTTTGATATCTATATTTGGTATAGTTAAAGCTTTATCTATACCTGAGATATTAGCATTATCAGAGTCTCCTTCAAGTAGTATTGCTGCAGATGCAGAAGGCTGTAGAGTTTCTATTTGAGGAGTTGGTAGACCAAGTATTGCACGAAGATGTAGTTCAAATTCATTAATATTTTGTGATATTAATGTCACCATGCCTGTATCATGAGGGCGTGGAGAAACTTCATTGAAAAAAACATCATCTCCTTTAACAAAAATCTCAACCCCAAAAATACCATAGCCACCAAGAGCATCAGTTATTTTTTTAGCGATATCTTGAGACTTTGCTAGTGCCATCTTAGACATAGCATGTGGTTGCCATGAGAACCTATAGTCGCCATCTTGTTGTATATGGCCAATAGGATCACAAAAGCTCGTACCATCTTTATGTTTAACCGTAAGAAGAGTTATTTCATAGTCAAAATCAATAAACTGCTCAACTATTACGCTATTTGCATGACCTCTGGATGCTGTGTGAGCATATTCCCAAGCTTTATAAATATTATCAGGATTTGTCACTATAGACTGTCCTTTACCAGATGAACTCATTACCGGCTTTATAACAAAAGGTGTTCCTACATATTCTATTGCTTCCAAATACTCTTTTTCATTCCTGGCAAAAGCAAATTTTGATGTTGGTAAATTGAGCTCTTGTGCTGCTAAAGCTCTTATACCTTGGCGGTCCATAGTTAACTTAGTAGCCTTAGCACAAGGGATTATATTAAAACCTTGCTTTTCTAATCTTATCAAAGCATCTGTATTTATAGCTTCTATTTCAGGGACTATATGAGTAGGTGCTTTTTCTAGGATTAGTTTTTCTAGTTCATTGGCATTTAGCATATTTATCACATGACTTTCATGAGCAACTTGCATTGCTGGAGCATTCTCATATCGATCAACAGCTATCGTATGTATACCTAATCTTTGAGCAGCTATTATAAATTCTTTACCAAGCTCTCCTGAGCCGAGTAGCATTATTTTCAAATTACTTAATTTATCCATATTTAAATTTCTTGATAAAAAATCATATTTAAATAATACTCTATAATTATGCATATAAAAATCTTCGTATGTCTCTTTGTAAAAAAGTTTTTCTATTCTCAGCAGTTAGCCTAATAGCTTTGAGTAGCTATGCTATAGGACCAGTTAATTATGATGAGAATAAGGTTCAATCATATACACTACCTGATGCATTAAAAATGAATGATGGTACAGAAGTTAAAACTGTAAAAGAGTGGCAAAAGCGTAGAGAGCAAATAATACAGCTTTTTAAAGAAAATGTTTATGGAAATGTGCCTAGCGATAACCTGAAACTTACATATAAAGTTATCCAAGAAAATGATCATGCGTTGGGTGATAAAGCTATAGAAAAGCAAGTGGTTGTTTATATAGGAAAAACTAAAGTTAATTTGCTAATGTATTTCCCCAAACAAAACAAAAAAAGTTATCCAATATTCTTAGGTTATAACTTTTGTGGTAATCAAAGTATTACATCGGATCCTAACATTTTAATTAACAAAAACTGGGCTAATCCTGTAACTTGTGCAAAAACAACAGATCCAAAAGGGACAATAGCTGATGGTCATTTTACAGCTAAAGCAAGAGGCTTCAATTATCGTCGTTTTGATTTAAAAAATATTATAGGCAATGGTTATGGTTTTGTTACTGCATATTATGGAGATATTGCACCAGATAATGCTGAAAAACTTTATACAAATGTCTCAAAAAGCATAAAAAATTATAAAAAATATTCTGCTATTAGTTTATGGGCATGGGGACTTATAAATATCTCTGATACTTTAAAACAAGAACCGCTTGTAAATCAAAAAGAGATAATAGTTTTCGGACATTCAAGATTAGGTAAGACAGCTTTGTGGGCAGCTGCTTTAGATCAAAAGTTTGCTATGGTTATATCAAATGATTCTGGTACAGGTGGAGCAAGCTTATCAAGGCGTAATTATGGTGAGACTCTATATTCAATAAATACAGAGTTCCCTTATTGGTTTACAAGCAAGTTTAAAGAATATAATAAAGATACAAAGGCTTTGCCAGTTGATCAACATATGTTATTAGACTTAATAGCACCACGACCATTATATGTAGCAAGTGCTAAAGATGATCAATGGGCAGATCCAAAAGGAGCATTTTTAGCAACTAAAGCGACTGCTCCTGTATACAAGCTTTATGGAGAAAGTGTAAATCTTCCTAAATCACAACCTAAAGTAAATAAGCCGGTTATAGGTATTGTTAGTTATCACATAAGATCTGGCGGTCATGACTTAACAAGTTATGATTGGCAACAATATATAAAAGCTGCAAATTTGAATTTAAAAAATTAACTGTAGTGATATGTGCTTATTGCATCAAGAGATAAGTTAGATAGCTTTTTGCATTTAAGATCTGTAATTTTATCTTGGTCATTATAGCCTTTTTCCGCTTTCTCAAAAAGATAGTTACCTGCAACAGGAGGCTTGCCATTTGTTGCGATGGTTACATGTTGATATTTATTAGTCGAAGGAATTTTTTTGTCTTTTGAATTGTATAAGTTAACAAGAGCCGCTTCAACACCAAAATTTTCAGACCAACACAGTTTGTATGGTTTGATTGTCATTTTATCTCCAGCTGGAGCTATCTTTTGATATTTATCAAAAATAGCTTTGCTAGGTGCATACGTAATAGTTGTATGGTCTAAATACTCATTCTTTTTGAGACCTTTGTTAGAGAAGCATAGCTTACCAACCTCCTTCTCAAGCGCTACTCTTGATTGAGGTGTTAAATCTGCTGAGATATATAGTGGTATTTTTTCAGCAGTAAAACAATAAGAAAAAATGCTTACAGAAAAAAATACTTTTATTAAATGCTTTTTCATAGCTGTGAGAGTCTAGTACTTTTTATGCTAGATAATAAATGAATAGGGAATGCTTTAAAAGAAGAATGCTTAGAAAATACTAATATGATTAAGATAGTTTTTTAATTTTATGCTGGTACCTTATTTACTTCATTTTGTTTGATGTGGAATTTATAGCTTGCCATATCTTTATAGTTAGCAACATCAATCGTATCATTAGCTTTTGCTATTATCCAATTATTATTTCTCGCATATTCTTTTAGTGTTTGGCCACCAAGATAGTCTACTTTTTCACTATCATTAGGGTTTACAATAACTTTTAAAGCACTACTACTATTAAGCATTTCTACATCGCTTTGGCTATTACCTGCTGCTAAAATTGGCTTGGCTTTGATGATTGTTTCTATAGCGTCAGCTTTGCCTTCGTCTTGAGGAACTGGTAAAACTATCTTGCTTGTTGCAATTCCATTACTAACTACAGACTTAGTACCTATAATATGAGTAACAGGTATTCCTAGCTCTTTTGATAAGAAACCTTGGTATAGAAGCTCTGGTGAAGCACTAATAACCCAAACCTCAAAGCCATAGTTTTTTAGGTTTTGGATAAGTAACTTGATGTTTGGATAGATTTTATCTTTAAAGTACTTATTAAAAGTTTTATTACCTAGTTCGGTAATTTCCTCAGGAGCTAGTCCAGAGAGATAATCTACTCTTTGAGTTAGATAGTCATTTGATGTGTTTGAGGTAGAGGTCATTTTCTTTATTAATTCTAATTTCTTGCCTGTATGGCTAAGTGCATAATCATAAATTGCTACATCTGCAAGATAATATGGAACTTGTCCAATAACTGTTCCATCAGCATCAAAGGTCGCAACCTTTCTACCTTGATAGTTCTCGTATTTTTCTAGAGTTTGCTTTATACGTTGATTATCTTGGTTAGATATTCCAGGAATGTTCTGATATAAAGGTACTGCATAAATAGTAACAGAGGCAATAAATAAAACAAAAGTAATGATTTTTTTCATTAGAACAACTACAAAAATTTTTTAAAATTTAGTGATTATTATACACCTTAATTTCTGTAAAGATAAAAAGTATGTAAGATTTTTTAGTAGCAGAACAATAAGAAAAAATAGTAAAGAGAATTAATATTCTATAATATATTTCATATAAAAGTAAGCTTAAAAAATATAACAATACTGCTTACTTGATGTAAGGTTTACACCGTTTACAACAACATAGCCCTCAACATTATTTTCTGCTGGACATTCTGTATGTACCCAATGTATACCTGTTCCATCTGTGTATTTCTCACCACAAAGTTGTACTTTAGTATTATCCTGAAGTCTTTCTTTCAATGAGTATGGTATAGTTGTTGCACTGTAGTCATTAGTGAAAACATTATCTACAGATACTTCATAAGTTTTTCCATCTGTTGCTTTGATATTGAACTTAGTATGGCTAAGTTCAATGCCTTTTTGTGTTTTTCCGGATTGGTATGTTAATCCACTGATAACACGACCTTCCAAATAGTCGCCAGCACAACTAGGAGCCTCAATATCATCAGCATAAATAAAAAACGATAAAAAAAGTCCTATAAATAAAACAGTTAATTTCTTCATGATTTAAAGCAGTTATTAATTTAAGAATTAAATAATAAATTAAAAAGAAAGGTTTTAGAAGAAAATTATTTAGAAAAAACAATATTATTATCGGTATTCACATCAACAACTATCTTATCTTCAGCTTTAAACTCACCGTCTAGTAGCTTAAGAGCTAGAGGATTTTCTAAGCTATTTTGGATAGCTCGTTTAAGTGGTCTAGCACCAAACACGGGATCAAATCCAGCATCTGCAATTTTATCCATAGCTTTAGCGGTTACTTCTAAACTTATGCTTAGATCTGTTAGACGTTTTTCTAAACGCTTAATTTGTATCTTAGCTATTTCAGTTATCATTTCTTTGTTCAGAGGTTCAAATACTATAGCATCATCAACCCTGTTTACAAACTCAGGTCTGAAGTGGCTAAGCACCATTTCCATTACAGCATCTTTGACTGTTTCATAGTCTTGACCTTGCATCTCTTGGATTCTATGTGAACCAAGGTTAGAAGTCATAACTATTACAGTGTTTTTAAAGTCTACTGTTCTACCTTGACCATCTGTCAAACGACCATCATCCAATACTTGTAGCAATATGTTAAATACATCTGCATGAGCTTTTTCAACCTCATCTAGCAATATTACAGAATAAGGTCTTCTTCTAACATGCTCAGTTAAATAACCACCTTGTTCATAACCAACATATCCTGGAGGAGCTCCGATTAGTCTAGCTACAGAATGCTTCTCCATAAACTCAGACATATCTACTCTAAGCATTGCATCCTGGTCATCAAATAAGAATTCTGCTAATGCTTTTGTAAGCTCGGTTTTACCAACACCTGTTGGACCTAAGAACATAAATGAACCTATAGGTCTATTTGGATCTGATAATCCAGAGCGAGATCTTCTAACAGCATTAGATACTGCTTTTATAGCTTGATCTTGTCCAATAACTCTTTTGTGTAAGAAGCTTTCCATATTTAGCAGTTTGTCTTTCTCTCCTTCCATCATCTTAGATACAGGTATTCCAGTAGCTTTTGAGACCACGTCAGCAATTTCGTTTTCTGTAACAGATGTTCTTACTAGTTTATTTTCAGAAGGTTCTGCTTCTGTTGCTTCTATTTGTTTAATCTGAGTTTCAAGCTCAGGTATTACACCATATTGCAGCTCAGACATTTTTGTAAGATCACCTGTTCTTTGGTATTTTTCTAACTCAAATTTAGCCTTTTCAAGTTTTTCTTTAAGCTTGCTAGCTCCTTGCATCTTAAGCTTCTCAGCCTTCCAGAGCTCTTCAAAACCTTTGTATTCAGACTCTAAACCTTTTATCTCAGATTCTAGTATTTCTAAACGTTTTTTAGTAGCGTCATCTTTTTCTTTTTTTAGTTGCTCACGTTGCATTTTTAATTGAATGATTCTGCGGTATAAGCTCTCCATTTTTTCTGGCTTAGAATCAATCTCCATACGTATTTGACTGGCTGCTTCATCTACTAGATCAATAGCCTTGTCAGGAAGCTGTCTATCTGTAATATATCTATGTGATAAGGTAGCAGCACTCACAATAGCAGAGTCTGTAATATTTACACCATGGTGTAGTTCGTATCTTTCTTTTAGACCTCTAAGTATAGCGATAGTATCTTCAACAGTTGGTTCATCAACTAACACTTTTTGGAATCTTCTTTCAAGAGCAGGATCTTTTTCAACATGTTCTCTATATTCATCCAGAGTAGTTGCACCAACACATTTTAGCTCGCCTCTTGCTAGAGCTGGCTTAAGCATATTACCTGCATCCATGGAGCCTTCAGATTTACCAGCACCAACCATAGTGTGTATCTCATCTATAAATAGAATTACATTACCTTCTTGTTTTGCTAGTTCTTTTAGTACAGATTTTAATCTCTCTTCGAAGTCACCTCTAAATTTAGCTCCTGCTAGTAATGCTCCCATATCCAAAGATAGTACTTTTTTGCCTTTAATACCTTCTGGAACTTCATTATTGATAATTCGTTGTGCGAGACCTTCAACAATTGCAGTTTTACCAACACCTGGCTCACCTATAAGCACAGGATTATTTTTAGTTCTTCTTTGTAATACTTGTATAGTTCTACGGATCTCGCTATCTCTACCAATGATTGGGTCAATTTTACCTTTTTTAGCTAGATCAGTTAGATCTACAGTGTATTTGTCTAATGCGCCTTTCATATCTTCTTGATTTTGACTACTCACTTTTTCCCCTCCGCGATAATCGTTGACTGCTTTTGTAAGTTTTTCTTTTGTAATACCAAATTTACTATACAGCCCAGTTAAACTTTTGTCTTCTACAGAAGCTAATAAGAAAATCTCACTCGAGATAAACTCATCGCCATTTTTGTTAGCAAGCTCTTGCATCTTATGTAGTGTAGTTACTAGATCTCTAGATGGTGTGACTTGAGGATTACCTTCTCCAGACAATACAGCAACACTATCAACCATATCATTTACAGCTTTTATAAAGTTTTGCGTATCAACTCCGCAAACACTTAATATGGCTATAGCAACACTATCATTTTGTTCCAAGAGAGCTTTTAGCATGTGTGCTGATGTAAACTCAGTTGCTTTTTGTTGGAAAGCATAGGACTGAGCTTCAGCAAGGGCTTCTTGTAACTTTATCGTAAACTTATTTATATCCATTAATTTTCCCCCTAATGAAATATTATCTGTATATATATTTAGGGTCAGAAAAATTTTTTTCAAGGTAGACTACTTGTTATTTTAGATTATAACCTTATTTGGAGTAGTAGTTTTAAATAAGTCGGTTGGAAAGAGCGTTATCTAGTGGTGTTAAGTTAGGAATATTAGAGTTTTATCCTCCAATGTGTTTTAGTATTTTTTCAAGTGTATCAACTAATTTCGCATTAAAATCATACTGATCGAAAGCATTAGCTGTACCTTTAATGCTCATTGTAGATAACATACGTAAGTTAGCAATATCTTCTGATAACTCTGCACTGCCTAACCTTGCTTGAGCTTGAGTTTCAGGACCCACAGGTGCTAAATTTAGATTGGTACGCATTTTCTGTTTTATATGTAAACTATCTTTTGTATTATCTAAACCATTGATAGGATTTCTATCATTTGCATTTTGATTTAATAAGTGATCGTATTTAGAGCTTGTATTATGCAAAAGACTATCATATTTATTAAAATCAAGATCATTAAGAGGAGTTGCATGAGCAGCATTTACGATGTTTGGAAACTCAACGTCATCCGAAAAACGATTTAACATATGTTGATATTTACCACGTAATGTGGACTTTATAGTCTCATTAAAGCTTTTACGATCAATTTTACTCTTTATATTATTATCAAGAGGCATCATATCATAAGGAGATAATTCCTCAATAAATTCAATAAGGCTTATTAGGCTTAATACTATTTTTTCTCTAGCCAAGCGATTTGCATCGTTATCTGCCGTTAAACTAATATGTTCCCTTAAAGTTTTAGAGTGGCTAAAGTAGTTTGCTATATAGGGAATACCGTCCAAGGTCACTTCAGAAATCATGAGTTTTTGTAGCTCATGACTTTCGGTTAAATTAATTTTTCTGCTAGCCTTAAATGCTTTAGAGGTTGCCCACCACGATGTTGCATAAGCATCCACTATTGCCAAAGCTATTTTTTTATCATTCTCAATATCACTTGTGCCTATAGCCGGTAAAGAAGATAAAAAATAAGTACCTAAATGACTAGTTAACATTTGATGGAAGCAATAGCAAGAATAAACCATTTTGCGTCTATATTGATGAGCATTGTTGGCATAGGTAGTATTCAAATTTTTAGAAGTACAATCTTCAACTACATACGATTCTGACTTATAAAATCGTTTATCAAAAATTGGTCTTCTTGCTCTTTGCGCATCTCTAAAAATTGTATGTAAAAAACTAGTATTAATTAATTTGTATAGGGCGTCTCTATACCTATCTCTATAGGCAATTAACCTAATTTTTTCAATATATATGGGAGTAATTTCATACTCATTTAAAATATTATAAGACCTATAGTCAAACTCTTTTCTCACTTCTTTTACAAACTCACTGGTACCACATTTCCTAGCTATACGCGCTAGGTGTTCATTTCCTTGACCGCCTAATAATCTTTTAGCTCGCTCAATAGATATCCATTTGTTATGATCATTAGTTGTTTTTAGATCAAGAGAATTTAATAATAATGTACCATGCCCCTCTATGCTTTCACTAGTACATATTTTCCAAAAAAGTAAAGGTAATAATCTATATCTTTTAGTATCATCCAATGCTTGATCCATAGTTTCTCTAACTTTTGACTCTGTATATATCAGGTGTCTTAGAGTAAGCTCTCTATCTACAGCCTTATTTGTGCTTGGAGCTGATTGATATTTACCTACTTTTTGAATGGGTGCACTTTGTAATTTGGTTGTAGCTGATGAAATTCCTGCATCTAGAGCATTTCCTAGTTGATCTTTAGCTACTGTAACAACTTGTTGAGAGTCTCCCTTGCCATTGTATGCTGTAATAGTTCTTTCTTTAACTGGTAAAAGCCCCTTTGTTTTATCTTGTAATGATGACATTACACCTTTATCCTCACCATCTACATAAGTTGGGAATAAGGGAGCTTTATATGCAGTTTCTAACGTTATACCAATTACCATTGCGCATGTGTTTATATCTAGAGGATTATTTATAGTATCAACTATACTACTAGTAGCTTTTAAAGCCCCAGCAACAAAGGGACCAGCAAAAGGAATAAACATTGCCGGAGCTGCAGACATATTTAAAATAGTTTTTGCGATAACTTTTCTTCGTTCTATTTTATTTATCTCAGCCATCACACCAACTTGCATATCTTTGTGTAGGGTATCTAATCTTGGGCTTATTTCACTTAATATTTTCTCAATATTTTTGGCACTTTCTTGAATATTAACCTGATTGGCTTTAGCATTGCGTATTAGTGTTCTATTTCCCATAGCTACCCCTTACATTTTATTTTTTCAAATATAAAATAACATATTTGCTAAATCAAAAAATTCATTTCTATAGCGAATTTTTTATAGAGAGAAACTAATACTTCTATTAAGGAATACTTATAGATGTGAGTTACTAAGTTTTAAATTTACCTGACTTAGGAATAATACCAGAAGCAACTAACAAATAATGGTAAAGAATTGCATAGTTTTAAAGTAGAGTTATTTAACTTTTTATCAAGAGCATTCGATAATGAGCTGAAAAGCGGTAGCTTACATTTAGGTGTGAATATTATTTATTCACAAAAATTTTTTAACATTATCGTAAAAAGTAAGAAAATAGATAATATAAACATTACTAATGTGATGTAGTCATCTTGTAAATTTGACGGGCTAAATATCCTTACATGTATTCCTAAGAATTATAATAGTAGAAAATAAAGCTTATGTAAAAGCTATAAAAAAGTCATAGTTTTGGCTTCCCTCAAGAGCTGAGAATACAGCACTTTTATCAACTAATATAAAATCCCATTCAGCATTTTTTTTGATTTCAAAAACAGTATCATAGTCCCCTAATGAAATAGCAAGGTTATTATGTAAAGAGTCTCCAATCTCTTCGAGCTTAAGACCAGATAAAGAAAGTGTAACTATATTTGTATATCTACTTATGCTTGTTATTCTTAGTTTGTTTTTGTTTTCAAACCTTTTGTTATTCCCAATTTCTGTTTTTCGTTTAACTACTAAATAGTGTTTATTAGCAACAAAAAATTCTTCTGGAAAATTACTGCAAATATACTTTTGACCTTGGAGATGAAATTGTACAAAGTTATTGATAGTTCTATTTTTACAAATGTCTTCAATCTTGTCTAATAGCAGGTTAAATTTACTGTAAGCATAATTCACTTCATAATCGATTATACTATCAAGGATATCTTGCTGATCATCCAGAGTGTTGCTAATAATTAAACTATATATATCGTGAAGTATATTGAAGATATATTGAGGAGTTACACTACTTTTATTTTTTTCTGCAAAAATAACATCTCTTTTTAGTTTTAGAAGTAGAAAATTTAGATATGTAGAGGCATAGGGTCTTGATGTTGAGAAAATAAACCTATTAAATCCAATAATATTAGATATTGTCCTATTTATTCTAGTAAAGATGTCATCCATTAGATAGTGGTTCATCGTTAGTAAAGGAAAATCACACTCTAACGCTTCAAGTTTGCTACCATTAGTTCTAAAGTCAGCAATTTTTATACTATGCTTTGCACTATAGTCATATTTAGTTGATAGATATAAATCGTCAGCTATATATTTTGTTTGTTCTTTTTCTATAGATTTTTCTGTTATGTTCAAATATATAGATATCGTTGCTGCAATTTCATCATTTATCACTTGTATGGATAATGGGTAACTATTGTCAAAGCTAACGAATCTTTTATTATCAATGTATAAATCTAATGATTTGATTAAAATAAGACCTGTTTGTAAGCCTTCATGATCAACCGTGAAATTAATAAATCCTTTTTGAAGGTTAAAGGGGAGAATATTTGAAAGGTCTGATCTTTTTGAAATGGCTAAGTTAGATTTGATAAGAATCTCACAATCTAACTTTAGTCCATTCTCCCAGTTTACTCTTTGTATTGACATAAAAGAAAACCTTTTTATATAAAGTTGTTAAGTTAGATTAGTATTAATCAGTTTATGATGCAGAGATGTAACCTATCTTTGCAACACCTTTATCTGTACTAGCTGCGCTACATACATTTAGCTCACCTTTTTCTGTAGTTAGGCCACCAATTTCAATTATGTGATAACGCATACCGTTTTTTGATACTCCCATAAGGTCTGTCGGATCTATATGAAAACTAAATGCTCTAGGGCTAATCGGGAAAAACTCAAAATTTGAAACATCAGCTACCACTCCCCATTTCTCATCTGTTTTAAATTCTTGCTTTTTGTTAGCAGCACCTAGCTTGATTTTAATGTCATTTGTCCCAGAGTTTAGCACTTGAGAGATTTTTTCTTCTAATTTTGCTCTAGTATTTGAGTTAATTAATACTCCTAAAGTTAGAGTTACTGTAGGGTTGATTGAGCCAGGAGAAATAGTCATAGCAATAATAGCAGCTGCAGCTGTAGCTTTATCTGCTTTTGTGACGTCTTCTCCACCATCAATGGCAACAATATTTTTATCAAAGCTTTCTCCAGCAATAGTTAAAGAATCTACAAAAACTCTTGGGCTAGAGTGTGATCCTATACTACTAGTTACTCCTGTTTCTATATTTAGAGGAGCTCCACTTGTTATATTTTGTCTTGTTAACATTTCTTCAGACATAATTATCTCCTTATTTATTGTTCTGCACTACCAAATAGAGCAGGTTCTAGTCGTGTATCGATAGTCATAGTTGTATCCATTCCTTCAAATTGAATATGAGGAATAACGTTGATCTTGCATGAGAACCATCCTGGTTTCCCAGGTATAGTTTTAACATCTATATTTACATTTCTAAAAGGGTATCTAGCCATTTCTAGAGGAGTAGGTTGGTATACAGTTGTTACATATTCTGAAATCCAGTCAGAAATTATGCCGTGAATTTGTTCTGTGCCAACAACACTACCAATCTTATCTCTGATAACACACTTAATAAAATGTGATATTCTAGAAATACATAGCGTATATGACAGATTAGCAATCAAACGAGAATTAGCCGAATCAAAATCATCGACAAACTCATCTACCTTCTTAGCTGAGTTAACACTAAAAAAGCAGGCGCTACTTGTTCCCTTTTCACCAACAAATGGTATAAAACCAACATTTGCTAAAGATAGTTCCATATAGTCAGCAAATAGTACATTTAGCGGTGGCTTGGTCTCTAAAACACCTCTATTATCATAAACACAGGAGACAAGGTTGCTAACATGTCCACCACTTTCAACACCTCTAATATATTGAAACCATCTAGTTTTATCGTATGAGCGCATCATGTTCTTTACTAGTTGTATTGAGGAAGATCCCCATAAGTAACTGTTATTTTCTTGATAATCAACGAGCTCACTAAAGCTTTTCATTAGCTTATGTTGGACAGGATTGTTGTCTGGATGATATGGTTGACGTAACATAAAATCGCCGACAGTAAGTCCTATGTATGCAGCTTCATCTAGTTTTCTAAAATCATTCCAGTTTTTATATTTAGGATGCTCTAGTAGCGTCTCAAAACTTTTGATTTGAGTTATTTCAGAAATATCATTAACTCCAAAAAATGACTTATCAATAGATGCTACAAAAGGAGCATGAGAGTTCTTAGCAACCATTCCCATGCCAGTTAACCAAGTTATATCATCCTCGCTATTTTCGAAATCATATAATCCTAAAATAGCGCCATAAGGTTCACCACCATATTGGTCAAACTCAGCGACATAAACCTTTTTGAAAAAGTCACTATTAGAAATATCATATAGGTTTCTTTCAAAGTCGTATTGAAGTTCTTCTTTTTTTACATCAAGAATACCTATTTCGACACCATCATAATCATCTTTACATAGTTCTTGGATTTTTAGCCACTCCTGCTCAAGACTTTTGAATTCAGTATTTGCTATGATAGTGTTAACTTGTAGTTCAATAAGTTTATCAATCATAGATATAACTTTTTGGACATACTTCTGATTATAGTTATTGACTTCATCATTATTTGCTAGAATTAGAGATAATGCCATTAAGTTTCGAGCATTGTAATTTTCAGTAATATCTAGCACTTTTGTTGAATCATTAGAAACATTAAAGTCAATATTGCTTATAACTTCACTGATACTATCAGAGCTTTTGAAATTATCCAAAAGCTGATCAGATAGACTTGCTTGTGTTGTCATTACTTATCCCCTTTTATTTCATTTTCTTCTGAATACTCAATTGAATAGTTTGCTAAATTTGGGATTTTTTTCTTAAGTACCTCAAGCTCACTTTTGTCTGAAAAAACACCATCGATAACTTTCTTTAGATTCCTGTTGTTATCAATATCTTTTGCAAAAGAGGTTAATATCTCTTTTAGCTCTAATAGAGCTTTTATTTCAGGGACTTTTTGAGCCACAGCATCTGGCTTAAAGTCCTTGATAGCATCCAGTTTGTAGTTAACTTTAAGAGATTTTGATTCTTTTGAAACAAAATTTGGAACCTCAAAGTCAAAAGAGATATTCATATCTTCTAGAGCTCTATCTGCCCCATGTTTAATTCGCCTAACATCTCTATCAGCAAGGTCTTTTTGTGCATCTGATGACTTACCTTTTGATAAGTCTCCAGCAACAAGAACTCGGTAAGGAAGTTCTTTTTTCTTTAACACACCATCAACACTCGTTTCATAATTAATCATCAAACGAGAGCTTGGGATAATATTCTTCTTAGCCATACTTCCTCCTTGGTACTTTCTCAAAACAAAGCAAAGTTACAAAACGTTATCTCTTGTACTTTGATTATTAAAAAAAGTGGTTAACACTTAAAAATCTACAATAATTATTTTGCATAAAGAAATGCTATTTTCTGAGGTAAAATCACCTCGAGAAAAAGCCGTTTATTAGGTTTGTCAAAGAGTTAAAAGTACGATAATTTTTTAGAAGGATTTTGTGAAAAATATTTTGATAGTTATGGGATTAGGTGGCTATACAGAGGATGTGAGTGCAGAGATATTGCAGCTGTCTAAAGCTATATCAAACTCACAAAAAAATAATGAGATAAGCAAGCGAGCTATAAACATAAATAGCAAGCTACTTAAAAATCAACAAGCTATAACTTTTGATGTAATCAAAAAGCAATATGGCAATACACAGGCTTTGTATGAGAAAGGGGTAATTAATCGAGTTATTTATGAAAAGTTCAATAAGTTTTTTAGAGTTAAAGAGCTTGAGCAAGAGATATCTGATTATTTAAATTATGTTGTATCAAATATTATTGATGAACAAGATGCTTTTATTATCTTAGATGGTTTACAAAAAGCTTGTCAAAATAGGCTTATACTAGATATATCAAGTGATTGCTTATCTAAAATTAATTGTTTGTTAAATAATATAAATAGCAATATAAGTAAATCATCTTCATTAAAACAAACGACACTTGCTTATAAAATAAAAGAGCTTTCTGGGAAGTACCTTTCTCCATCAGTTGCTCAAAATAGTTTTCTTTTAGAGCAAAATATAACTATAAATATAAAACCTATAGATTCTAATTTTGCTGTTAAAGATATTGATTTCACTGCTACAGAGAATAAAAAACTATTTAAAGAAAATGCACTAGTCTTGAATAATAATCATATTGTTGACTTAGATATTGATGAGAAAATTTATGGAGTTGATGGTTATGTTGATTTTGAACTAGCATATCCTGATAATCATCCTGACTTTAAGTTTTTGTTAGATACGAAACAACCTCTTTTTTTAGATATAAAAATAGCTGATAAATACAACTTTCTAAAAAAAGGTTCAAAAACAGAGAACCATACTAGAGAATATAAGTTTTTGGCTATAGGGAATATCGAAAATTCAGCTAATGTGCAAAAAAAGTCTCTAAACAATATTTTCTCTATAAAGACAGATGATAATAACAATGATAATTACTTAAAACGGTTCAAAATAACCTTTTCAGATCCATTGAAGGTTTTATGGAGCTTGCATAAGCCTACTTATATTGACTTTAAGAAAAGTGTTGATGACATTTTTCAGGAGAATTTTTACTTTGGTAACATTGTAAAATTAGATACTGAAAAAAGTAAGAATATTAAAAAAAGGTTTCATCAAATTTTTTTATCTACTTCTGAGAGAAGTTTTTATGATTTTTTCATTGAACAGTTATCACTAAATGGCTGTGTTTTGAAGTTTCATTGTGATAAAGATATTGCGACGTATTTTGTAGCAGATAAGATTGATAATAGCTTCAAGCAAAATTTTGCGAACACACAAGATGATATTCAACAAAAATTTCATGATTATGATCTGAGTGCGATGCAGGAGCAAGTAGTAGTTTTAAATAGCTGCGATATCCATACTAAAAGAACACAGGTAATCCCTGATATAAGTTTTAAAAAATCTAAAAAGAATGATATAGATGATAAAGATGGCTCGCAAGAATTTGAGAATATCTATCAAACAATACTATATCCAACTGATTATTTACAAGTAGGCAAGCCACAACAGGAAAAACCTTTTCAAGAAAGTTACGCAGTAACTGTAAACTCAATAAATGGTTTAGCATTTGTTAATTCAGAGATTGATTTATCAAAGATAGATAATCAAGGTTATTTGTTAGGAAGTAAGGATTTAAGCTCTATTTATCTAAGCAAAAGGAAGATAAAATTAAAGCGTAGTGAGCGTTGTAGCCAAGAGCTTTATAGAAATATTTTTAATCAATACTATAAGAAAAATACTGATACAGAGATGTATGAGAAGATTTCTTTTTGCCCAAAGCAATATCTTACACATGCAAATTATTTTGAGTATTTGTATAAAGATTTTAATAACCAAGAGCCAGAGTATCCAAGCTTCAAGCGTTATAAGGAATTCGATGTTGTTGGAAAAGTTACAATTGGTAAAAATGTTAGTGAAGACTCTAAAAAAGCATATAAATTCTTTAAGAATTATAAAATGGAGGAAAGTTCTTTTGCAGATGTGCAAGAAGAAGATGAAAAGGGCTCTAATAAAATTGCAAATAGCAAAAAAGAGTTATTTTATGCTCTGGAAGTTCCTAATGAAATACTTTATCCAAAAACTTCAGAAGATCCAATTATATATATTCCAACAAGGATAAATATAAACTCAAATCTTAATGAATTTATGCCCTTGAGAAATGATGATGTTGTGGTTGTCAAAGCAACTAGTCTGACAGAATCTCATGGACACAAGATAGTATCAAATAGCGCTATTTCTACAGAAAAAGCACAAAAACAACTTTTGCAACGCCACCTTTTAGGAGCTAAAGAAAATTGTGAGGTTGCATATACTCAGGAAGATGATGATGAAACATACTCTATTAAACAACTAAATAAAGAAAATGATAATTCTATCTTTATAAATAATAAGAAGGGTATTTTTTTAACTTATAAAGCAAAAGGAAGTTAAAATAATGAAAATATCAAAATATTTTAAAAAAGAAAAACCTAATACTGATAATCAAAATATAAAAAAGGCAAGACAGCTGATCGTTCAGAGAGGTCTCAAAGATAAATTGAGCGAGTTACATATTATACAAAATGATATTGTTGAACAAGCTCAACTAAATCACCTTATCAAAAAAGCGAAAGTTGTTTTATTATCTAAAAATTCATTTATCTCAATAGCTGCTAATGATATTTCATTATTTATAAATAGTATATCTGTAAATGATCTTGATAAGTTAACATCTAAGTTGGGGTTAAGGTTTGAGAAAATAAATATACATTATGAGATAGGTGAGCAGAGTTCTTATACAGGTGAGTTATTAAAAGAAATTTACGCTCCTTTATTTGAGAGTTATAAAAAGCCTGTTGTAATTAACTTCTATACAAATGCTAATGAACAACAAGTTAGAAACTTTAACCAAGTTATTGCTAAAGAGAATTTATTTAAAATACAAAAAAATCCAAAAAAAGATCAAAAAATAATCAGTGATCTAACAACAAAAGTTATTAGTCAAGAATCAAATATACAAGATAAATATTTTTGTGTAAAAGCGTTAGGTAGTATTCAGAAAATATTTGAGGATATTTATCCAAATCTTGAAAAAGCAACCTATGATTCCTATATGTTTTTGCTATTAAATACAAAGCATAACTTTCATATAAAAGGTTTAGCTACTAATTACCCAAAAGTATGGACACCAAAAAATATAATATTCAGCTCCGTAGTAGCTATTCTTTCAGGAGTGTTTTTGTTTAACACAGTTAGGGAGTTTAACTTACGAAGTGAGCTGAAAACTAATAAATACTTTGGCTATGATGCTAAAAATCTTAAAAAAATGTTAGATGAGCAAGAGTCTAACATTGATAATAGTATTTTATTAAGCAGTATTTATCCAGCTTCTATCAAATATAAACAAGCTTATCGCTTATATGCTTCAGCACTTACTAATAATGTCTTATTATCAAAATTTAGCCAGACAAAAGAACTTTCTAGTTTAATAGTTTTCTTAATATATTTTGAGTATATTGACAATAATCAGCTTGATGATAATACAAATAAAATTATAGAAATTCTAAGTAATTTATCTTCTATTTCAAAAGAGCAATTATTGTATATAGCCAAATATAGTAGTTCAGCAACAAAAGCAAAAATTTTAGAAACAGCATCTAAGCAAGCAAGTAAGCTGTACAAAGATAATAAGATAGAAGTTGATATCGAGCAAAAATTTAAGCATATACTATCATTGGAAGGCTTTAATAATGAATACTTGGGGATATCTGGCAGTAATAGAACAGAGGTTATTAGTGGAATATATCGTGCATATCTAAATAAATGTGCAATTGATTCTATATTGCCAGATTTAAGAAGCAAATACACAGTTCCTAAATCTATAGATGCCATATTTAATTTATATCAAAGCCGTTTTGCTTCTAAATCAAATAATGTTTGTAAATCTTCATTTATTAAAAACTTAAATTCAGATGTTACTACAGTAATTAAATATACCTCTGATATAAAAGCAAAAAGCTTCAAAGATATTATAAAAAATATTGATACGGCAACTAATCATTTAGAAGGTAATGATTCTGAGATAAAGAATAAAGATGCAAAAGCTACATCTGATAAAATTTCAACAGCACTAGTTCAATACATTATAAATATAACTCTAAACTCAGCGTATAAAGATAAAGAGTTGCCTTTATTTCCAAAGATTGATAAAAAGTTATTGATGGAGTTTAAACCAAACTTTTATGATAATTCTGTAAAAATTTCTCCACAATATTCAAAAGCGTATATTAATGATAATGTTCTCCCTCTTGAAGTAAGTTTTAACAAATTGTTAGACAATTTAAGCCAAAAATATCATGTTAAAACTGATTTTCTTTCATCAATATATAATGATAGTTTGTCATCATATAAGGCAAAATATATCGATAGATATAATGGTCTGTTGAGTGGTCTTAACTCTGAAAATATCGAGTTTGATAAAATTTCTAACAAAGAGTCTTTAAATATTTATCTTATATCGATGAGTTCTAAAAGCTCATTGTTCAATGATTTTATAGACTTCTTCAGAATAAATACATCCATTGATACAAAAGGTTTTGAGGATATAAAAGATCGTTTTAAAAATGATGATAAATATTTGAATTCTAAAAAGTACGCAGAGTATAGAGAGATATTCGCAACTCTAAACAGTAAAATTAAAAAAGATGGATATATTAAAACATACAAAGAAATTAAACGAGGCTATAAACCTCTTCAAGGAGTATATTCAGATCTAACAGAGTTAAATGTTGCTGATAATGATGAGCTATATATTTTGCTAAAAAGACAACTAGATGTAGCTGTTGAAGCTATTCAAAATATCGCACTAAATCAAGCGATATCATCTATTAATGAAGATGCGGAAGCTGAGTATTCATATTTGAATAACTTTTTACCATTTAGTTTTGATGGTGATAAAACTGTAGATGATAATAAGTTGGTTTCTGATCTTGGTGAGTCAGGTAGTGTTTATGTACCTTTTATGAAGCAGTTAAAACCGTTATTAACTTATGATCGTGTAAAAGATACATGGAGTAATCCAACAATTACTTCATCAAAACATAAACTATATTTGTCACAGTTTAATAAGGTTTATCACTTAAATAAGCTATTGTGGAGTGGAGATAATCAGCCACAAAAACTGAAATTTGAAATAACACCAGTCCCTAGTAAAGACTATGACTATACATTTACAAGTATGTTATTTAACAATAAAAGTTATGTGAACTCTTTAAATGTTAACTATACAGATCCTGTTGAAGTTGATTATAACTGGTCATCAAAAGAGCCAGTAACAATCGTAGTTCAGCTTAAAGATGGTCAAACTATCCAAAAAAGTTATACAGGAAGCTGGGCTGTGATCAAAGCTTTAAAAGATGCTGAGTGTTCAAAGGATATTTGTACTTGGGATTTAACTCATAATGGTAAGGATTATCCTGTTTCATTTAAAGTTGAATCAAAATTTATTGATACGATAAAAAAGTAAAATCATAGAGGTTATTAATTATGATAAAAAAAATCAAAACTTGTTTAATAATTTGTTTGATGTTTGTTTTGGCTAGTTGTGCTAGCAATACATTATATGTTAAGAATTCTTTGCCAAAGTCAAAAGTAGTTCTAGAAAAAAATCCAAATCAAAAGAATTTTTATTCAGCAACTTATGAGTCAGTTTCTCAAGATATATATAGTGATGATATGAAAATATTGCCTCTTGATGATGGTAAAAATAAGTTTGATCTTGATAGTGATGTTAAAGATTATGCGGTGTATTTTATTTTGCCAAATATTAAAGATAGTAAGGATTTACAAACATGGAAATATCTAATAAATCCAAAAGATGGTGGAGATTTCACAATCGAAGATAATGGAAGTATAGAGAAAAACTAAATTAGGAGTTCTATGTCACAAGCAGATCATTTATTAAACCTTGAAGATGGTGGATTGTTTATTGATATAAAAGATGCTGATAAAGGGTGTAGTTCACAAATGGAATCTTCTGGAACTATAACAACTAAAGCATCGGATACAATTCAATCAACAGCTGAAAAGCAAATCTTGGCAGATGTTAAAGATTCAAAGACATCTATAAAAGAAGATGAGATTGTTTTGGCGACAAAAAATGCAAGTATTATGCTAAATAATGACAAGATTGTCTTAAAAATAGGTAGCTCAAGTATTGTTCTGGATAATAACAGTATATCGATAGAGTCTGGGACTATAAATGTTAAAAGCTCAGCGAATACAAATATACAAGCAACGCAAAACCTAAATCTAGAGGGACTAAATAATAATATAAAAGCAAAAGTTGCAATGAATGCTGAAGGTACAACAGTTAATATTAAGGGCAATGCAACAGCTAGTATAAAAGGTAATGCAACGACAATGGTAGGGTGATATGCAACAGTCAGCTAGAGATAATTTACAGACTCTATTTGAGAGTCTAAAAACATACTATCTAGAAGAGCAAAAAGCTTATACGAATAGAGCCGTATCTCTAACTGAGCATCTCTCAAGCATAGATACTCTAGCTAGCCGTTCAGATTTTTATAATCTTTCACTTGTTCTTGAAGAGGTGAATCTATTAAGTAGTAATCTTTTTAGCAAAGAATTAATAGCTTTAAATAACAAAATAAAATCTTTAGTTGATGCTGTATATATTGAAACAGAAGTCAAAAGAATATTTGATAAATTAGAGCTTATAAAAGTATTTTTTGAGAAATATCTTATTAGTTTGCAAAGTTTTTTTGTAAAACGTGTGGAGATTGTAGAGAAGATAAATAATATTGAAGAATTTGTATCTCACTTAAAATCAAAAGCTGATAAGCAGGAGCAAAATAGTGCAAAAGCGCCTATAGTTGATTTATATCTGGGGTTATTAAAAGGTAATAATATAGGTGAGATTTTAACAAATAACTATAAGAGATTTTTCTCGAAGTTAAGATCATTCGTTAAACAAAGTAATTCCATAAAAAGCCAATTGCCTCTAAAAGATAATCCTATTATTGAAGTATTACAACTTGCGTATTTTATTAAAAATAATCATACGAATTTTAATTATACTTGCTATAGCGATAGTATTTTTCTAAATGCTTACCAGTCTGTATTTCATGATGATGAAATAGAGTCACCTAATGATTCCATAATATCCTTTAAATATAAGAACTTGCAAGAAGCACTAGATGATAATAATCAGCTTAAACAAATATTTGAGTATGGTTTTTTTGCAGTATCTCAATACTTTAATGATTTTAATCTTGAGAGGATTTTACTTCCTCAACAAAGACAAAAGAATAAATTTGAGAATAGTTTTAAGTCATTAGTTGCTCATATTGAAAGACTACCAAATACTCTAAAAAGTCTAGACGAGCTATATTTTGAGCTAAATAAAAAGGAAGATTTTTATAGTTTGTTTATTAGTGAAAGTGTGAGTGTTATGGAGATTAGTCCTGCAAATATACTTTCTGAGATTGCAAATATATATTTTCATAAAAATTTAAATATTGCATCATTCATCAATTTTGCTATCTATGAAAATAAGGAAGATATCTTAAGCAATTTTAAATACGTTGAAAGACTGTTCATGGATATTGCAACTGAAATATCAAAACAAGAGCAAACAGATTTGAGAGTTTTGAAAAGCTATATAATGCAGATATCAACCGTATTAAAAAAACTTGATGAGCAATATGAAGAGTTTAAAGAGAAAGAGCAAAACATAGTCTTAGCGATAACAAAAGATGACTTTACAACATTAAATAAAATTTATAGAAAATATCAAAATAAAAATTACAAAGAAATTATCTCAAACTATACCAAGACTAAAAAAAACAATATCCAAAAAATGATTGCTAAGGTTAATAAATATATAAAATCTGGTAATTATGAAAAAGCCAATATTAAGGCGAAAGAAGTTACATATAATGCACTTGAGAATTCATATTACAACATACCAAAATTAATTTGTATTGATGAGCTTCCACCAGTTTCACATTCCGTGATAAATGTCTTACAAAATAGAAGCTTAGAGCCAATAGCTAAAACAACACTTAAGCTAAATGAAGAATATTGGAGAGTATAAATGTTAAAAGAGTTAGAACAAGCAATAGATCAAGTAAAAGCATTAAAAGATCAAAGCTCGAATATAGCTAACTCTATAGAGACTCTTTCAAATGAGTTAAATAATATTAAAACTATATTATCACCATCATCTGTAAACGCTTCAAATAGTGCATCTCAACTTACATCGGTTTTAGGGGCGACGACATTATGCTCTTTTGGTACAGGCCCTGGTTCATATTTGAGTATAAGAGCAACAGTGCTTACAAGTATGTTGCCAAGTTCAAATATTACAGATTCTGTAATAGGTGTTAATGTCCTACCTTTTCCAGGTTGTGTGAATCCTTCAAACCCTGCGAAGGTGCCATTTGTCTTTCCTTGGCCATGTGTTCCATTGTTGACACCATTTACACCTACAAGCCCTACAACAATATTACAAGGAGCTCCAATTACAACAATAAATAGTAAAGCCTTTTGCAACTTTGCTTCTGGTGGAGTAGTAAGTTTTATTAATCCTGGCCAGTTTAATGCAAAAACAACTTAGGAGAAATTATGAATAGTGAAGATACAAATGATTTAAACCTAAGTGAAATATCAATACTAACAGATACTTTTAAAAGTATTGGAGATAGTATCAGAATAGAATTAGATCAGCGAATAAAAGACTATAGTAGTAGTCTACTTTACAAGTATTATAATAATCTTTTTTATTTTTTACCTAAAAGCTATCTGATTGAGATAAAAGATAATAACCATGTTGGTTATCAAATAACCCCAGATCAACAGTTCTTTATTGAAGATAAAAAGAATAATAATAGTCTAGTTTTCACCCCTCGTTTGGAAACGACTATAGCGCCTGTTAAAGATATACAAACAAAGCAGGTTAATGAGTCTACAGTATCATTAACTTTAGATTTTGAGCATAGCTTTGAGTATGATTATTTTACAGTATGGATAAATCCTCAATTCTCAAAATTTCATAAATATGAAGCTGATTTTATACTAAATGAGCTTTTGAACAATAAGCCATCAGATATCTTTGCAAAGGTTATGTTTAAAGGTGGCAATCTAGCAATAAAGAAAATACAGTTATCTAGCCTAAAATATCAGTTAAAACCTATAGAGCAAACAATAGCAAAGATTCATGCTTCACCAATAACATTTGGTTTTAATGTAAAAATTGAAAATTTGTTTAGTTATAGATCTGATGAGGTTGAACAAATTGAGCTAATATTAAAATTAGACATGCAAGCATATCATGAAGAGTATATAGGGAGTCTTTTTAAAATAAATCTTTTGCCGATATTTAATTCTTATGATGATTATTCATATAGTGTTTATACAAACAATTTATTATCTCAAATTAAGTTAAGACATGATCAGGATAAGCATGCTATTCCTATATCTGTTTTATCTATTTATGAAAATAATAGAAAAGTGGAATTTAATAACTTCTTTTTTAAAGGTCAGAATGAATACTATTTAAATCTTTCAACTCAGTCTTTAGATTATAATGTTGTATTGCCAAATTTAGGCTCTAAGGTTATCGATACAAAGATACATACATATACTTGTTGGACCCAAAATATAGATGTATCAGAGTTTATAGAGATAAGTTCAAGTGTTGTTTCTTCTTTTAAATGCAAACTAACACCAATAAGTTTCTATAATGAAAAGCAGAATTTTAAGCAGTCTTCGACTGACATTTTTGATCTTATTGATAAGCTTGTTTCAAATAGTATTTTTTCCAAAGCAACTTTTGAAAGTATATTAAAAGTTCTCCAAGCTGATAGTAATGATATACAGCTTCTATTGGAGCTTATCAGCGATATAGAGGTAGATATATTAACTAATAAGTTAGTTATCATAACAAGCCAAAAATATTCTAAGAAGCATTATTTCTTTATTGAATTTATGGTGAAAGTTATATGTAGATTTATAAATAAAAACTCTTTTAATTTCATAAAAGAGTTAGTTATTAACGAACCTGAGAGGTAGTGATTATGTCAGAACTTACAGAAATAGAAATCGCACTAAATATTATTAAAGAAACTGACGAGGTACTTGATACTAAAGAGTTGGATAATGAGAAAATAGCATTTTTTAGAGAGCAGGTTCGTAAGAATGTTTTCTTCCTTCAAGAGGAGCTTTCTGAGCAATATAGTGAGGCTGTTACAAAATATGCGATATTTCCGCTACTTGCTTATGTTGATGAGAAAATAATGTTTAGATATGAGCAGGAAGGGAATAGCTTTAACTGGAATCTGTTACAGCAAGAGTATTATGATAGAAAAGATGGGGGAGAGTATGTTTTTGATATTATCGATAGCTTATTGTCAGATACGATTTACCCACAAGTTTGCTATAAGATAATATTTTTTATTTTAAATAGTGACTTTTCAGGAAAATATTATAGCAATATATATGATAGTGATTTTCTATCTTATAAGAAGCAGATAAATAAAATAATTTCCGAGAATAATAGTCGTAGCCTAAATATTATTGATGCAACAAAGCCATCTCCTCCATCTCGTGACATAAAGACTGCTTCATATAAAAAATATCTAATAGGAGCTGCTATTCCTATTGTTTTATTTGGAATCAGTGTTTTTGTTTTTTCATTTTAAAATGAAGGGGGCAATATGAGTGCAATATTAGAGATATTAAATAATATCGATATAGAAACAAAAGAGAAATTAAGCCCTTTAAATAACATAAAGATATATGGCTTATATGAGGATGGTAAGTATGAAGATTATTTAGCAGAGATATCAAATATACTACAACAAGGTAAGGTCATTGATATTTATTCTTTATTCTTAGCTTTAAATTCTGAGCTACTTTTAAGTATTGATGAAAATGAATCTTTTGTTGCTGTACTAAAGGAGTATTTGTTTTTTATAAAAAACTCTTTTGATTTGATTAGTCCGGTAAACGAGCAGCAGAAAAATATCTTAGGAAGTAATGGTTTAAATACTTTTTTAGCATTTTTAGAAGGAAACCTTCAAGAATCTTATAAGCATAATTCTAAGAAATTCAGTTTTAATCAAGATCTTATAGATGATTTTAAAGAGTTTTTGTTATTTTGTACTACCAAGAGTTTGGAATATGATTCTTTAACAGAGAAGCAGTTGCAGATAGTTTTAAATAAATTTGTAAAAAAAGAGGAGAAGTTAGAAGAAGCAGAAGCTTCTGAAGAGAGCCTACAGCAAGATATAACAGTGGATAAATCAACAGTAAAGTCAGACGCCACTTTGAAAAACACTTCTAGCTTTAAGTCACATAAGTGGATGGAGCTTCTTGATAAAGTTGATGTCTTAAAAGGATTAATTGCAACCGAGAGAATTTTTGAAGCAGCTGTTGCTTATGAGGATTTGCAAGAGATACTTGCAAAATTTGATCCTAAAGAATATTTTCCTGAGGTGTTCTTCCCTCTGTATAAAGCATTGGCTCCTAATGTTAAGAGAATTCATCAAAATATAGATTCATATTCTACAAGTATTCAATGGCAGATGGCTAAAAAGATGTATTCGATTGATTACAAAAGCTTTTTAGAGGATTATGAAAAAATGCCCGAAAATACTATCGTAGATACTCCAAATGCAAATGATCATTTTTATAGTGAGAAGAATCATTATGAAAACAAAAACTATAAAGAAGATAATATGATGTTTGAAAATGATCAGTATGAGGATGATGAGTATGATGCAAATTCTGATAGAAGAGCCGCGATAATGGATGAACATGAAGATAAGGATATTTTTGATTTTTAGATATGTATTTAAACGAGTCAGATATTATAAATTTGCGTAAAATTGTTAATAAACTATCTATTAACAACTTACTATATATTTTGATAAATCACGATGTGGATGTTGAGGATATTAAGTTGAATCCTATCTTTGATGCTAAAACAACAGTAGATGCAACAATTCTGAATATTTATGTTGCTGCAAATAAAGTACATATTGATATTAATGTTTTTAAGGTAAGACCATTTTCTAAGCTTGAAAATATATATAAAAGATATGAAACCCTTAACCTGAAAAATGCTTTATTAGCAGTAGAAAAAGGAGTTAAGGAGCTTTTATATAGGTATGTTTTTGGTAGTAATACATATATGAAACTAACCAAACAAAATATTTATATTAGAGCATTTGAAAGTAGTTTAACTATCCATAATGTTATCAGTGGGTTATATAGAATACTTGCTGAAGATTATCTTACTATTATAAGTCATGATAAACAGATAGCCGCAATACCATGTGAACCAAGTTTTGTTGGAGATGCTCAGATAAATGAGATACATTTGGGTAACTTTCTTAGATCTTATGTCCATTGTATTACTATCAAGGTTATATTTTTATCACTTTCTAGTGAGAAAAAAAATATTGAGGTTGTAAAAAATAAAGTACAAAAATTTGTCAAAGAAATAAACAATGTAAATGTAAAAATAAACATTATTTCTTCAAATATAGCACAAACATCTAAGGAGGCGCTTTCTTATATTGGTGATTATCATTTAGATAGTCATTTGTAATAGATGTTATTTTTATTACGGTAAATTTACATCATAAATTAGCATTATTTTAATTAGATAGATAATGTAAGCTGTTTGTTTTAAGTAAAGGAGTGATTTTATGCAAATTTATTTTATTTCATATGAAAATTTAAAGAAAGCGTTTATAAATGGGGTAGACTCTTTTTTAGAGTTACATAAAATACAAAGTAATCAAAACTATGTGAGTAGTACAATGAGTCACATGTTTCAAATTGGAAGAAGTGTACATACAGTTGAGATTACAAATTTAGAAGTTGAAAAAGCGAACAGAGTTAAAGCAGCTATTAAAAGATGTCCAGATGAGGAGGAGTTAAAAGTAATTCTTAAATCATTTGGTAACAGGTTGTTAGAGATAGCTCGTGAAAAAAATAAAAGATGCTATTTGACAACATACTATTCATTTATTTCTCTATCTATTTTTCACTATGCGACTGTATCAAGCGACTCTAATAGGTTTATTAAAGATGGAAGCATTCAACCTATTTATAATGTTGAACTATTACTTAAATATTACTTAACCCCAGATACTCGTCATAAAACAATCATGCTTGAATTATTTGACTTGTTAGGAAAAGCTTTAATTAATGCTGGGGAAGATAACGTAGGAAATAGTAATCTGATGCTTGATAGTACAACTACAACTTTAGATATAGATGATGCTACAGATACAGATAAATTGGGAGCGTTACTTGCATCTATATGTGAGCAGAATAATAATTTCCAACAGAAAGCTAGATTATTTTTGGGAGACGATATGTTTAATAAATATTCTAGCTTAGCAAAAAAGTTTAAAGAAGGATTTCATAATGGGAAGTTTGAAAAATATGATGAAGAGACAAACGATCCTGTTTCGCTTATGAAGAAACAAAGTGTTGAAGCTTGTTATAACAAAGTAAAAATGGTGCTTCAAGCTATAAATAATATGAGTGAAGGATTAGTCGCATATGCATTGAAATTTGAGCAAAGGACTTCAAGTCCTAGAGCAGGTAGTCAAGCTTTAAATTTTATTAAAGGTAATGCGAAAACTTATGGTTATGGTGTTGGAGAGACTCAGCTTGCTAATCAGCTTACAGGTATTATTACCACTCAAGCATTACAAACGGCTTTTCCACCAGCAGTTATTACTTCACTAGCTAGTGGGATTGTAAGTACGTTAGTAGATGTGTGTTTTGAGTCAAAAGGTTATGGTGTAAAAAATAGACATGGTATCACAGGACAAATAAGAGCATTCTTGCTTAAGAATTATTTATCACAGCTCGCAATTTATATAAAAAATCAGTACTATTATTTTTTTCAGCTTTGTATTGAAAATGATGATAGCTTCGAGTCACATAAAAATATTATATTAAATACCATAAAGTCATTTGAAGATGCATACAAAAAAGCAATAGGAAAATTACCAAATCATACTAAGAAAGGTAGTTTATATTTTTATCTTAATATGTATGCAAATCCAGATAAACAGTTTGAACCAGATATAGATGCTATAAATAAATGGAATAGAGATAAACTATCTTGGGTAAAAGATGATGAATAGTGAGAAAAAATAATTAATTTTCAAAATATGCTATTAATTTTGTTTACAAGTGATTCTAATATTCATATTCTATACTTACACTTAAAAATCAGTAGTAATTATAGTAAAAACATATGGAAAACAGAGGTTTACAGCTATTATCCTGGCAAAATGTTGCTGCAGAGGTAGAGAAAGTAAATCCTCAGTTAGCGCAGGTGATTAATAGCATAGAAATACCACAAAATTGTAAAGTTATAAAAGCAAGTTATAACTTTGGCGATCATATTTTAGATAAGGGAACATTGCACTTGCCATATAAAGGCAAAATATATCCTATAGGATCAAAAGAGCTACCCAAAGAGATCGTTAGAGAGCTTTCATATACCAATATCCCAGTGGGCTTACCTCTTAATAAAATTATTGAGGTTTACTTAGATAATGATAATTTCACAATACCGTTTTCAATAAGTAGTCCTGGAGATATTTTCGCTTTATGGAGTATACTTTCTGCCGATGATTCTATTTATAAGCAACATGCAGCGTCTTGGAATATGACAGCAGGCTCTAGATCACTTCATTTATTACCAAAAACATCAGATGCTAGAAGTTTTAATCGATTAAAAAAAGAACTTTCTCTTAAAAATATAAAGAAACCTAAGAATGTTCTTGAGCAATGGAATTTATTTAAGGCTATAAGTGATACTCAAACATCTGAAGATAAATGGAGTATCGAGGTATTATTTTTTTCAAAAGAGTGGTTTGAGAATAAAAAATTAGATTCTTTAAGACTGTATCTTCATAGTATGGGGTGGCGAGAAACAGGATTTTTAAGAGATAGCATAAATTTTAAGTTTAAGCTCTCACATGTACTTACAGATAGTAATCTTAAACCTAATCCATATATTGTTGACACGCTACATCATTTATATGCTATAAGAAGAAGCTTTTATCCGGGATTTTTTGTTGCTTCAAATGAAGTTGCACCGATTGATTACTTGCAACAAGCTTTTACTGATTTATATCGTATTCCAAGCGCACCAGTTTTTCTTAGCGCTAACCAATTTGATAAAATTAAAGAGAGTCAGCCAGCTTACTATTCACTTCAGATACCAACATTAATGGAATTTTCACCCAAATCACGTATGACAAGTCGAGTTGTTGATATTGTCGAACTTCATGATATTTTAGAAAAAGTTGAGCAAAATTGTTTATCACGAGAGCCTGATGCATCTTTTAGAGCTGTAGATGAATGGATTTTTAAAACAGAGCATGATTTTTTTCATACAAATGAAATTGAGACGAATTTAGCGCTAAAATCAACACAAGATATTGTTAAAGAGGATAAAACAATGTTAAGACAAGTGAATAAGTATCCATCACTGGCATTTAGTGAAAGTGCTTCTTTCCTACGAGGTTGTGTAAGAGTTTGTAAAAAAGACTCTGTAGAGCCTACATTATAATAATTCTAAACAAGCGGTTTTTAATTTCTTAAGGGTTTATCTAATATTGTTATTCTTAAATTGTAGTTGCAGTAGTTGTCTAGCAGTATTAAAATAAACCCTTAAATATTCTATGAGCTCATAAAATGACTATATTAAAAAATACCCTTACTGGTTGGAGTAAAAAAGAGATTACTTGGTTAGTTAGTTGTATTGTATTGACTATAGTTATAGCTTTTTTGAGTGATAGTAGTGCTTTTATTCTTATATTTTCAGTTATTAGTATTACAAACCTAATATTGGCAGCTAAAGGCAAAGTTTTTAACTATATATTGGGGCTAATCGCCGCTGTTATGTATGCTTTTATTTCATATCAAAACCAAGTATATGGACAATTACTTTTAGCAGTTTTATTTTTATGCCCTATACAGTTTTATGGCTGGTATAACTGGACTAGACCTCAAAATACAACTAAAGAAAAACAAATTAAGATCAAAACTTTAACAAGATCACAATTTCTGAATATTGTGATTTTAATATCTGTGGTATCAACGATTTATGGTTATTTCGTTTTACATCTGTACTTTGGGCAAAATGTTGGATTAGTCGCAGATTCAATAGTTGAAACTACTTCAATTGTGGCTTTTATACTTACCGTACTATTGTATAAAGAATTTTGGATACTTTGGTTAACTGTAGATATTTTAACTATTTCAATTTGGGTAGATGGAATACTAGATTCCGCTATTACAATAGCAATTATTCCGGTTATCATTACTAAGGTTGTTGCTTTGATAAATGCCATATATGGTTATATGAGTTGGAGAAAGTTATATGAAAAACAGTCTTAAAAGAGTGACTTTATTTAGGTTATTATCCTAATGGTGTATCTAAACCTGTTAATGATAAGGATGTAGTCCCATTATATGTAATTCCATTAAGCCTATAGCTTAAGTTGACTTTTGCATCATAAACTTTACCTAGCACAACATCAGTACAGCTTATAAGAATTGTTTGTGCAGCACCACTATCTATGAGAGCGTACGTTGTGCCTGTCGGCGTGGCAATATTATAATTACCTGTTTCATCTAATGCTATGACAGCACATCCACCAGTTACGGCACTGCCAGTTACTGTATACGTTATAACAGTAGGGTTACTACTATTATATGGTTGAAAATTAGTTGGTAGATCAGATATGGTTATATAATTTGTGATTGAGCCATCAGCATTGGCTAACCCCATACTTTTGCTTATATCTGTATATTTGTAGTTAAGACAGCCTGTTAAAATAAGGCCTGCTATAACGGCAATTAAGTATTTATTATTTAATTTCATTAACAATATCCTCTTATTGTTTAAAGTTCACATTTGAGTTTTTTAGTAGCTAGCGTGGATCTTTTTACTTTGGCACTTATTTTTGTATCAGTTGATTTAGGGCAAGAATCTCCAACACATGAGTACACATACCAGTTTTGATTGGGATTTAGAGTCCTTAATGTGTCAAGAGACATGGTTATAGTACTTCTATCATCTGTTGTTAGGTTTTGCATCTCAATTAAATCAGCTACAGGTATAGATCCATTCCCAATAAAGTATTTAGCATCAGGATCTTGATTATCAGGAATATCCCAAACTAGCTTTGTAACTGTAGGTGCAGATGTAGAGCCTTGGCTACAATATGCTTTTGCTCCTGTTACAGCTTCTAGTTTAGAGCTAAAAGGTAGTATATTCAGTTCATAGGTACCACCTTCATCTGTAGTTAGAGTACCATCTAGACCAACATTTACTCCATTCTGGTTAACTTGTATATTAAATGAATCACTATATGGCCATGTATATATTTGAATTCCAAAGTCATTAGGGAATATAGGTTTATTATCTAGTATAGCTTTTGAATATACATCAAACCAAGACCAATTTGTAGATAAACCTGCTGATGAAATAAAGCTTGTATTGTTATCAAAGAACTTATCTGGATGTTGCATAAACGAGCTAGCATTTATGTTAGCAGGTGCTTTTCCTAGAGGTGCAGTTATAGAGGTGTCTTGCGGGAACTCGCCAGAGACTATAGCAGCTAATATGTTCTGAGTTAGTCTTACATAGCTATTAGTTGAATTTGCACCAGGATTACTAAAAGGAGCTACTGATCCTGTTAATATGTTCCAAGTAGTTCCTACCTGAGTACCTGGACCAAATAGTGCAAGGTTATTTACACCTGATAACCCATCTCCAGAACTTAAAGATATTTTACAAGCATCTGTTCCATCAACACAGGTCATATCCATAGTACTACCAGAGCCAAGCCCTGTTTTTAGATTTACATTTATAGTTTGAGGCATATTATCATTATTTTTGCAGATATTTTCTAAATATGTAGAACTAGAGGTGCCGCTATGTTCATTCATTTCATCTGTGGCATTTATAAATGTCAGAATATTTGTTGCTTTATCATAGGTTGCTTTATATACACAATATTGATTGTCAGAAATATATAACGGATTACTAGTATCATAATGCTCAAAAGCTTTAAGGATGTAATTACCATAATCATTGTTATAGAAGTAAGATTCTGTACCAGTAAGAGTTGAGATATTATCAAAAGCAGATATTGTACTATATAGAAAAGAACTACTAGCCGTAGGATCATTCTGAGGTGATAGTAATCTAATAATATTATCACTAGAATCCAAGACAAATAGGTTGTTCCATAAATTAGCTAATTCACTATTATTTTGAGTGTATTTAGTTATATTATCTTTTACATTGTTGAAAATATCTTCTCTTGTTAATGAAGTGTCAAAACCTGACTTGGTAACTACACCAGCAGATGTTGTACTTATAATAGCTGCAGGTATTGAGAAGTTATCTACCGCACTTATATCATAGAAAGCATTTGAATTTGTCGTGGATGTTGATATTTCTGAGTAATCAAAAATTATTTTGCTAGTTTTTATAGTTGGGTTTGATGGAGAGTTTACCTTATTAGCACTTACTGTTAGAGGAGTGTAACCATCTATAGATTCATAGATTCTAGAACTTTTTATTCCTCTAGGAATAGTAATATATAATGTCTTATCAGAGGCTGAGAGGGTTTTATAGTACTCAGTAGGAAGTGCTTCATCTTGAGTTAAAGTAGATGGGTCTATGCAGTCAAGAGTTGCAGGGCTACTCTTTGTTCCATCTCCTTTAATTTTGTACACACAGTTAGAGCTATCATTTAGTAGTGCGTAAAAAGCTAGGTTTACAGTATGAGAGCCACCGTTTTCGTTTATGTTGTTAGATATTTTTAATGTCAAAAAGTTTGTGTCAGAAGCTAAACAATATGTTGAAGTAGCTGACAGTGCAAGGATCATTAGTGCTTTTTTAAGCATTGAACTATCCAAATTATGTAATATTCATTTGATGAGAGTATATATGTATATTTCAATATGAGCAAACCACTTCTAATGTCAGTTGTAAATCACAGTTTTTACAAAATGATACTGTTTTGGTATAATGTGAATTACAAGTTCAAAGGAGGAGAGTTAAAATGTCACTTATAAAAAATAGAGAAAAGCAAAGCAAAAATAAGGTAGCTCTTCATCTAGAGATTGATGAAAGTGTTCTTACAGAGCTACTTGAGTATTTGAAATGGGCTAAGATAAATGGTCGAGGTCATTTTATAGAGGAGGCTTGTAAGTATGTCTTCCAAACTGATGAAGAATGGCAAAAGTTTAAGCAAGAGCATTATGAAACATGTGGCGATGTTCTTACTGATGTAGAAGAAACGGATGTCGATATAGCTAACCAGATGGTTTGTGAAGATGAGGGTATGGTTAATCTAGAAGAGGAACATAATCTAGGGAGAGAGCTTCAAAAGAAAAAATAGATAGGTTTGTTTTGGAGGTTTTTTATATTTTCTATAAATGATCTAAGTTTTTTAAGTGTACCATTTTTAAATACTAATAGTCACATATTGAAGTATAGCTTCAATAGTTTATCAGTCTTATTCCCTTATCCCTATCAAGGTAGTTTTATTGCCTATCAGTTGTTTTAGCTTTGAAAAACAAAGAGTATAATGTCTACACTTAGTAATTCAAGTTAGGTTTCATATGGAATATTTCACACACCTAAATCCAAATGATATAGATAATGCAAAATATGCAATTTTGCCTGGTGATCCAACGCGAGCGAGAGATTTAGCTTTTTGCATTGATGAGAATGCTATTAAGCTGAAAGAAAACCGTCAACATGCTAGCTATTTGGCGTATGTTAATAAAGCTCCAATACTCGTCGTAAGTACTGGTATGGGTTGTCCTGCAATACATGCGGTAACTATAGAGCTTAACCGTTTAGGATTAAAATATCTTATCCGCATAGGTACATGTGGAGCTATCAAGCAGAGCATAAATCTGGGTGATATTGTATTTACTAAATCTGCTGTTAAACTTGATGGTATTTCAAAACAGTACTTGGATGTTGCATATCCAGCTGTTGCCTCTCATAGTCTTACTCAGTCATTTGTAGCGGCTGCAAAAGAGTATAATATTCCACACCATGTTGGAATTACTGCATCATCGGACACATTTTGGCCAGGACAAGAGCGGCATGATAATTTTTCAGGTTATTTATTGCGTAATCTACAGGGCTCTATGCAAGAATGGCGTGCATTGAATGTTTCTAATTTTGAGATGGAAGCATCAGCGTTACTTTCTGCTGCTCATATATTAGAGATGAAAGCAGCTTGTTTTTGTGGCGTGTTAGCTAAACGAGTGGATAGTGAAGAAGTTTCAATGGATGCTAAAGCTATAGCTAAAAAGAACTGGGAGACAATTTTAAAGCCTGGCTTGATAAACGATATAAAAAAACGCGAGAATGAAACAGGAGGAATGGTGAAATGAAAGTAGATAATCAAACAAAGCTATACCATATTGGATTTTCTCGTGAAGATATAGAGTCTGCAACAGTTGCTATACTTACAGATGATAGTGATTATACTAAAGACTTAGCACTTGCTTTAGATCCCAAAGCAAGATTAGTTTGTATTAATAGAGAATATCATAGTTATATTATTCATATACAAGATAAACCTGTACTTATTATATCTACTGGTTTTGGTGGTCCTGCAATGGGAATAGGTTTAGAAGAGCTTTCTATGGTTGGACTAAAAAGCTTTATAAGGCTCGGAGAGTCTGGAGCTGTCCGTGAATATCTACAAGTTGGAGATTTCGTTATCGCTAAAGGAGCTTTACGCCAAGAAGGAACTTCTCAACATTATGCCCCAATTAATTATCCTGCTAGTGCGGATTTTAATTTTGTTGAACTTGCAGAACAAGCAATGATTTCTTCTGAGCTTCGATATAGAATTGGAGTAGTAGCGAGTACAGATATACTTTGGCCAAAGCAAACTGCGAGTGATTTATTTGATAAATGTAGTATCGACTATCAGCGTAAATTATTAAAGAGCTGGCAAGATTATCGTATACTTTCGGCAGATAACACTACCGCAACTTTGTTAACGATAGCTAATGTTTTTAATCTTCAAGCTATAAGTATATTGGATGTTATTGATAAAATAGATCGTCCAGACTACGAAATTTCAAATATAAAACGCGATGATGCTCTTCGTATTGAAAAATGGGCTAAGTTCCTACCCACACTTCTAAGAACTATTTTAGATAAATAGAATTTCTTTAAAGATTTATTTATGTGAGTTAGCTTTCATATTGTTCACAAACTTTTTTAACTGAGTTAACATTTTATCTTTATCATCTAAATTATTCTCAATAATCTTTACAGTAGCAGAACCAGATATAGCTCCAGCTGCACCAGCTTTTATTGCTTCTTGAACTTGTTCAGGATTGGATATACCAAAACCTAAAATAGGCTTAGGAGCATTGTACTCTTTGAGTTTTGCTAGCACTTTCTCTACAGGCATATTAGCAGCAGTCTCGGCACCTGTAACACCAACTCTTGATAGCAAATAAGTATATCCATTTCCTAAGCTTGATATTTGCTGTAGTAGTTCATTTGTAGCATCTGGTGGCGCGATAAATATCTGAGATATACCAACCTTTTTAGCAATATCACGAAACTCTTTAGACTCATGAGCCGGAACATCTGCTACAAGTATTGAATCAACACCAGCATTTTTACATTTTTGATAAAAGTTCTCGATACCATTAGCATAAACAAGATTTGCATATAGTAGTAATCCTATTGGGATATTGGGATATTTTGCTCTTATTTTAGTTAATATTTCAAAACAATCATTTGGCGTAATACTACTATTTAAAGCTCGGATATTTGCTCCTTGAATAGTCGGACCATCTGCCAAAGGATCAGAAAACGGTATACCAAGCTCTAGAGCATCAGCCCCTGCGGCAACAAGGGTATCAATGATTTCTAAAGATAGCTCTTTGTTTGGATCACCAATAGTTACAAAAGGTATAAAGGCACCTTCATTTTTTGTTTCTAAATTTTCAAAAAGGGTTGTGTATCTATCCATTATTAAATTTCTCCCTTTTCTTTTAATATATCATGTACTGTAAATATATCTTTATCACCTCGACCAGATAAGTTTACAACTAGAAGCTGTTCTTTATCTGGGTTATCGTAAGCAAGTTTTAGAGCATAAGCTAAAGCATGAGATGACTCTAATGCTGGGATAATTCCTTCTTTCTTACATAGTAGTTTAAAAGTATCCAAAGCTTCATCATCCGTAATGGATACATATTCTGCTCTGCCAATAGCCTGTAAATGAGCATGTTGCGGCCCAACAGATGGGAAGTCTAAACCTGCAGATACTGAGTATGATTCTTCAATTTGCCCATTAGAGTCTTGCATAAGTGGAGCTTTCATACCAAAGAATATACCTGTTTTACCATGTCTTAGTGGAGCTCCATGCTCACCAGTGTCAATACCTTTACCAGCAGGTTCTACACCAATAAGCTTAACATCCTTCTCATCAATAAAATCAGCAAACATACCAATCGCATTTGAGCCACCACCAACACAAGCAATTACAGCATCAGGCAGTCTATCTTCTTTTGCTAAAATTTGTTGTTTTGTTTCCTCTCCGATCATTCTTTGAAATTCTCTAACAATTGTTGGAAAAGGATGTGGTCCAGCAGCTGTACCTAGTAAGTAATGAGCTTTGTTGTAGTTTGCTGACCAGTCTCTTAGAGCTTCATTACAAGCATCTTTAAGAGTTGCTGATCCACTATGCACAGGAATTACTTCTGCACCCATTAATCTCATTCTAAAGACATTTGGACTCTGTCTTTCGACATCTTTTGCTCCCATGTAGACTTTACATTTTAGATCTAATAGAGCACAAGCTAGAGCTGTTGCGACACCGTGTTGTCCAGCTCCTGTTTCAGCTATAATTTCTTTTTTACCCATTCTTTTTGCAAGTAGAGCTTGTCCAAGCACTTGATTCGTCTTATGAGCACCGCCGTGCAATAAGTCTTCTCGTTTTAGATATAGTTTAGTTTTTGTATTTTTGACTATATTTCTCGTTTTTGTAAGAGCTGTTGGACGACCGGCATATTCCTCCAAAAGCTCTTTAAATTCTTTTTTAAAGTCATCATCAGATTGAGCCTTTATAAATTCCTGCTCTAGTTGTTCAAGAGCGGGTACAAGTATTTGTGGTACAAATTGACCACCAAACTCACCAAAATAAGCATTTAGTTTTGACATTTAAATACTATGATTAAATTTTAATGTGTCTATTATCGCTAATATTTGAGCTAAAGGCTAGAGTTGGTTGCTAATCAGTAGTTTTTATAACAAAGTTGTATGTATAATGAATATATTCACAATTTTGATTGTTTAAGTATGAAAATTAGTAAGTTATTAGTATCTGGTGGGATTCATGGAAATGAGTACACAGGAGTTTATATTGTTAATCGTATGAAAAAATATCCACTAAAGACTAAATCTTTAAAAATTATACCTTTGTTAGCGAATCCAGAAGCTTTTAGATTAAGTAGAAGATATAAAGATCAGGATTTAAACCGCTCTTTTTCAACGCAAGATTTACATAACTCTTCACTAAGTAGTTATGAAAATCAACGAGCAAGAGAAATCTACCAACTATATGGAGCTGAATCTGAATCACCAGTTGATTTTTTAGTTGACTTACATACGACTACCTCAAATCTTGGTAAAACTGTTATTACTGATGGGAAAAGTCCATTAGTAAATAAGCTATGTGCATACTTGGTTGAGCAAGTAGACGGTCTTAAAGTGATTAAGCATGAGAATATTACTAGTGTAGCAATGAATAATATTGTTCCAATGTCTTTAACTATTGAGATAGGAGCTGTAAGCACAAGTATTTATGACCCTAATACTATTAATGTAACTACAGAGATTGTTAACAAAATAATAGAGTTTATTGAGCAATCAAACTGTGATAATGCTCCAGAAGTCAAAGGATGCAAAGCTTATGAGCCAGTTAAGACTATTAGTTATCCAAGAGATAATGATGGAAATATTAATGCTGTAATTCATAAGAATCTCCAAGGCAAAGATTTTCAAGCTCTTAATTATAACGATCCTATTTTTGAATTAATGGATGGCAACGATAAGTTCTTAGATGTTCCTGGTAGATGGTATCCTATATTTATAAATGAGTCTGCATATTATGAAAAAGATATTGCATTCTACCTTACAAAAGAAGTCGATCTTTAGCTTATAAAAGATGTATTTTTTAAGCTAAGGCTCCTGATTTAATCATACCTACAGCTATAGACATTAGAATTACAGCCATTAGTTTGTTAATTATTTCAACACTACTGTTTGGCAGTAGTTGAATCATTTTCTTTGAAAAAATCAATAAAACAGCTATTAATCCTGATATTATAAAGACTTCTATACTTTGATATAGTTTGTATATTGTAGCTTCATAGTCTTTAGAAAATATTATAATTAAACTTAGTGCTCCAGCCCCAATAGTTATTGGAAAGCTAAAGGGTACAATGGCAAAATCAGAATTTGAAGAGCTTGTTTTGATTTTACCTTCGTATAGTAGGGTAAAGCCGTTATAGAAAATAATGATTCCTCCAGCAACTTTAAAATCATCAATACTTATCCCAAAAAGGTTTAGCAAATCAATACCAAGCCATACGGCTGCTAACATTATTACAGCAATTGTAATACTTGCTATTATAGCTTTTTTAAGGTGTTCTCTGTTATCAAGCTCTTGAGCTAACTGGTTAAATATAAATACCTTTGAAATAGGGTTTATAATTATAAATAATCCAAGTAAATGCTTTAAGAAAATAGTTGTCACAATAGCTAACAAATAAATTGAGTATGGGTATATATTATAAAAATTATAGAGTTTGTCAAAACAAGAGATTATTTTAAGTCATATATTTCAGAAAACTTAGTTTCTAAGTAATTAACGTAATACTTAGCATTTAGCTGTTCACCACACATATTATATACAATCTCATTAGCAGGCTTTAGGCTACCGTGTTGATGAATATTTTTAGTTAAGAACTCTAATATAGGTTGTAGTTTATTTTTTTGGATTGAGCTATTTACATCGAACTCTTTATCCATATAGTGGAATATTTGTGAAGCATAAGCGCTGCCAAGAGCATAAGTTGGAAAGTAGCCAAATAATCCGGCAGCCCAATGTACATCTTGTAGTATGCCTTCAGCAAAATCTTTAGGAACAATACCTAGATATTTTTCATATTTATCATTCCAAAGTTTAGGTAAATTTTTGATAGCTATATCATTTTCAAATATTTCTTTTTCTACTTCAAAGCGAACTAAGATATGAAGAGAATATGTTAGTTCATCTGCTTCTACACGAATTAGACTAGGACTAACTTTATTGATAGCTTTATAAAACTCTTCTTCACTAGTCTTTGTAAGATTTTCAGTAAATAAACTTTGTAACTCACTATAATTGCTATTCCAAAAAGCTCTATTTTTACCAACTAGATTTTCATAGAAACGAGATTGCGATTCATGTATTCCTAAGCTAACTCCTGTACCAAGTATTGAGTCGTAAATATCATCACCAATATTCTGCTCATACATTGCATGTCCAGTTTCATGGATTGTGCTAAATAAGGAAGATGTAAATAAATCTTCAATATAACGAGTAGTCATTCTGACATCGTATTTGTTGAAATTTAAGGTGAAAGGATGGGCACTTTCTTTTAAAAGACCACTGTCAAAATCAAAGCCTAGTTGCTTAGCAATTTTGTTAGAATACTGTTTCTGTTTTTCTATATTATATGGTTTATCAATACAGCTAGTATCGACTTGTTTTGCTTGCTTTATTTTTTCTAATAGAGGTACTATTTTTTCTTTTAAGCTGTCAAAAAAAGGTTCTAGTTTTGCGACAGTCATACCTTCTTCATACTCATCAAGAAGTACATCGTAAGGGTGTTCTTTGTAACCAACTTTTTCTACATATTTTTTTTGGTAATTGATGATCTTTTCTAGGTATGGTGTAAACTGTTCAAAATCATTATTTTTTCGAGCTTCTGTCCAAATATTCTGAGCTTGAGATAAAAGTTTGTTATATGCAACATATTCATCTTTAGGAATTTTGCTAAGCTTATCTCTTTCTTTAGTTGTTAGATAAACTATTCTTTTGTTAATCTCATCAAGTTCAGAAAGGTTTTTATTTAGATAATCTAAACTTTTATTTACGTCATCACTGTTTGTTATTTCATATACTTTTTCACTAAAAAAACCAATAACATCAGAAGTTGTATTAATGGAGTTTTTAGGAGCCTCTGTTTCAAGGTCCCAATGCATTAGAGATATTGCGTGATTAAATTTCTTCTTTTGAGATAGGTTGTTCAGTAGTTTCTGGAGCTGGTTTTTGATTTCGCTCATTTTTTTCTTTTGCTTGCTGTTTTCTTTCATTAGAAATAGTTCGTCTTAATAGGGTATCATATATTGGTTTTTGATGATGAATATATGTTAGCATTGACGCACTAAAGCAAGTTATCATAAGGGGTAGTAGTAAGTGATAATTCCAAGTCATTTCGACCACAAGAACAATCCCTGTTAGAGGAGCTCCTACTGTAGCTGTAAATAGAGCACTCATTCCTGCAACAGCAAATACTCCGGCTTCAATATTATATTCAGGGAATAGTTGTGTTACTGCTAAGCCATAAGCAAGTCCAAAAACTGTACCAAGGGCGATCATTGGAGCAAATATTCCACCGGTGACTCCTGTACCATAAGAGAAAATTACTCCGGCAAAGCGAAGAGCAAAAAGTACAAGTAGCATTTTTATAGATAGGTTATAGTCAAGAGAATTTGCGATGACTATATAACCACCACCAACAGCATTTGGTGATATTACAACTCCAGTACCAAAGATTACACAAACAATGATAACTAGAGTCCAGTATCTTTTCCTAGAGCCTTCAGAGAAAAAATTTGCAACACGGATTAAAGCTTTATTGAAGAATAGCCCAAAGTACCCAAATACAAGGCCTAGAACCATAAATAGCCAAAGTGTATTTTGCGGTACAGAACTAAATGTTTCTACTCTTATTGCAGGGGGGTTGCCCATGATAGATCTAGAAACAACAATACTCATAATACAAGCTATAATGACACACTTAATTGCTGAGACACTAAATCTGAACTTTCTATTCATTTCTTCTATTACGAAGATAATACCAGATAAAGGAGTATTAAATGCTGCTGCAAGACCAGCACCAGCACCAGCTGATATTACAGCATTAGCGTACTTCTTCGTTAGCTTAAACCTATCAATGAAAAATTGAGCTAAAGCTGCTGCCATGTGAATAGATGGGCCTTCTTTCCCTAAGCTAAGACCAGATCCTAATGAAAAAAGACCACTGACGAACTTAACAGGAACAACTCTTTTACGTAGCTTTCGACAGCCTTTTAATGCACCCTCAACTTCTTGTATACCACTACCACCAGCTTCTTTTGCAAATCTTCGAACTATAAATATTGAGATAAGTACCATCGCTATGGTTATTGTTATAGATATTGCAACTTGTACAAAGATATTTCCACCACTAAAGGTGAAAAGCCATTTTTTTAGGTAAGAGATGTAATCTAAAATAAGCTGAAAAGCAGTCGCTAAAAGCCCTATCATAGTACCTAGTAGGGCGCCAGATAGCACCAACACCCAAATATGTCTATTATTCTTATAGTATGTGTCTAATACTTTATTACTCATAACATATAGATGTGGCTAACCTGATAAAACAGATTATACCTTTTTAGTAATATTAAAAAAGAGAAAATTGACTTAAATTAAAATATTTGCTATTTAAATTTAGTTAAGTAATATTTTTTGTTATTTCATTAGCTAAATCTGCAGATTGTCTTTCATCTCCAAGAGTCCCTATACGGATTTTTATCTCAGTAGAGCGATTCTTGATACTGCTTAGATTTATTGAAATATTTTGACCGCCATATGATGCTTTAACTTCAGCTGTATTATCAGCATATGACTGGCTAAGAAGTTTGTATTTGCTATCCATTTGGATAGCCTTAATAGTAGCATTATATACTGATCTTAAATCCTTAGGAACCTCTATAATATAGTTGCCATTTACGTAATACACAGCACCGCCAGCTACAGCAGCAGTACCAATTAGAATAGCAGCAACGACACAGCTATTTAAGGAAATAGCAATAAAAATAGATAGAAGAATCAAACGAATTTTTTTATACATATTTAAGAGTCTTTATGTACATTTGCTTGAATTTGATCCATTAGTGTAGAAGAAAGAGCCTGATCGCCAAAAGTACCAAACTTAATTGTTATTTTCGTTGCATCTTTTGTAAGGTAAGTGATATTTACACTAAAGCTTGTACTGTCAACTTTTGTAGCTCCTTCAACAGAGGCTTTTTGATTATCTTTATCTAAATCTTTAGATACCAAAACAAAATCATTGTTATCATTAACGGCTTTTAATGTTGCTTTATATACTTCTTTATAACTACCCTCAATATTCATTGAATAATTACCGTCAATATACGCAACAGTACCTCCACCCACAGCTAAAGCAGCTACTATACAGCTGTTAAGACCTAGCAAGCAAGAGCAAGTAAAAGCTCCTAATAAAAATTTTCTAATAAAAGACATTTTTATTTCTACCTTATTAATTTAGATTTTTATTAATTTGGGTCATTAGAGTTTCTGATGCTGTACGATCTCCAAAAGTACCAAACTTAATTGTTACCTTCGATGCGTTACCTGTAAGCTTTTCTATTTGAACATAGAAGTCTGTAGAGTCAGCTTTTGTATTACCTTCAATAGTTGCGTCAGTAGGAGTGATAGTTTTCTTTGTAAGTACAAAATCGTCATTGTTTTGAACAGCTTTTAGAGCAGCGTTATAAGTATCTTTTAGGCTACCTTCAACGTTTGTAGAGTATTTCCCTTGAACATACGCTATGGTACCACCGCCTGCAGCAGCGCCAACAAGTACCCAACAACTGCTTAGAGAAAGAGCTGAAGCAGCTAATAAAGATGCTGTTAAAAGTTTTTTGATTTTCATGATTGTTTCCTCACAGTTTATTATATTGTATAAATTTTACTACCATAAATCATAATATACGCGGTTTTAAGGATAGTCAATTTGAAAGTTTGATATTATCGCTATTTATAAACTCTTAAATATAGATAGAAGGAGAACTTATTGGATAGTTGATATTTATAGTTATAATGATAAATAGTAATTCCTAATAAGAGCTTTGTAATGCTTCATATTCTTGATTTTTGTACAATGGCGGTTAATTTATTATGTACTTTTTTATTAGCTAGTTTTTATACTATTGGTTGGCCAGTGGGTATTTTAGGCTTGATAATGAGTACAGTTCTGTTTTTTATTAGTAAATTATACGCTGATGCTATTCTTCAGATAATACTGATGTTTAGTTTTGTATACGGATGGTATAGCTGGAGAGTTAACAAACAAAATAAAAGTTTTAGTATTCAAAGATTAAGTCTATCAGGATGGGTAGTAACAATATTTTTGATTGTGTTGGTTGGTATGTTAGTCTCATCATTACTTATTGAATTTACTAAATCAACTACTCCTTATTTGGATGGATTTACGAGTGTAGCATCATTGGTTTGTGTTTTGCTTGCAAGCCGTAAAATTATTGATAACTGGATAATCTGGATAGTTGTTGACTCTACATATATTGTTTTATATTTATATAAGGATTTATTCTTTGCAACAATTACAACTATAGTATATGTGATAATAGCTATATATGGTTATAAGCATTGGAAGAAGGTACAGGGGACATAAGTAATGTTATTAGATGCTCATGTTCACACAGATAAATACTCTTTAGAGAATTTTGAAAAAGTAGCTAATGAATGCTTAGATAATAATATACAGCTAATGTCTGTCTCGATGTGTATTCCTTCGTACCTTAAAATAAAGGAGTTAAATAAGAAGTATAGTTTCGTGATTCCCTCATTTGGTATTCATCCGTGGAATGCTAAGTCATATTCTAAAAAACTTAGTAATTTAGATAGCTATTTAAAAGAGAGTAAATACATCGGTGAAATAGGTTTAGACAAAAAATTTTTAAAATATGCAGATCCATATAAAGACCAACTAGCAGTTTTTGAGTATATAGTTTCTCATGAATGTACAAAAGGTAAACTCTTAAATTTACATACTAGTGGTGCGGAAGTAGATGTTGTAAGAATATTGAATAAATATAGTCAGAATAAATTTATAGTTCACTGGTATGCTGGAGATTTGGATATTATTGATAAATATTTAGATTTAGGTGGATATTTTTCTATTGGAGTTGAGGTGCTTTTTAGTAACCATATTAAAAATATAACAGCTCAAATACCTTTAGATAAAATATTAATAGAAACAGATAATCCTTCAGCATATTCTTGGCTATTAGGAAAAGAAGCTAATACTGGTATGCCAAGCTTATTATATAAAGTGGTTGATGAAATCCGTAAGATAAAAAAAGTTCCAAAAAATATTTTTCTTGAGCAGTTAGAGAAAAACCAACGATTAATTTTAATGTAGCATTGTATTTTTAAAATAAAACCTAGTTTACTATCTTAAAGAAATCAACTAATATATAGTTTCAATATCGATTCAATCTTTTGAGAAATTCAATGAAAATAATGTTCTCAGCAGATGGCATTTCTAAATCTGAATTAGAAAAAACAGCCACTATTTCAAAACATGTTGACTGTGTGAAAATTGGTCATATCTTATGTTCTACACTATCTTTTAAAGAAATTCATGAGCTAGTTGGCGATAAAGATATTTTCCTGGATTTTAAGCTTCATGATATCCCAAATACTGTGAAAACTGCGATAGAAAATTACTCTAAAGCTATTCCAAATTTTAAGTATTTTACATTTCATGGTACTGCAAGTGATGGTATGGTTAAAGCAGCTCTTAGTGCAGATACACAAGCTATTCCTTTAGCTGTAATTACTTTAAGTAGTGATGCTAATTTTGATAAGGCTGATAGCTTAGCAAAATTTGAAAGGTGTGTGGATTTAGGTGTGGAAAACTTTATATGTCATCCACATTTGGTTGCTGATGTGAAAGCTAAGTTTGGGGATAAAATCAAGCTATATGTTCCAGGTGTAAGGCTTGAGACAGATTTAACAGATGATCATTTTAATGCTTTAACTCCAAAAAAAGCTAAAGAACTTGGCGTTGATTATATTATTGTAGGAAGGCCTCTTTTACGAGCAGATGATATCGTTGAGAAACTAAAAGAGTTTGAATGCTAATATGGAAAATCAAAATCTTAAAAAAATCATAATTTCACCACCATTTGGTAAATATCTTAAATTCAAAGAAACATCTAATGTTTATGGATCATTCACGGTAAATAGGCGTTGGGGACTCATTAAGCAAGCTCTTAAAACTATCCGTAAAGTAGAAAAAAATGCTTGGAGAAATAAGATAGGTCTACGCAACCCAGGATTAGCAAATGCAAATCCTCCAAAAAGATCTCAGGATATAATCTCATTAGCAGCATTAGAAATTGCTGATTGGCAAAGTTTTGCAGAGACTTTGAAATTACCGAAGTTTGCAAATCATAAAAATATTGAGATAAATATTGGCTGTCCAAATGCTAGTATTGTTGACTTCCCAGCAGAGTTAGCACATTTATTTGAGGGTAGAAATATCAGTATCAAAATGCCGCCAACAATAGATCATAATGCTAAGATTCGAGAGTATTTAGCTGTTGGTATTACAACATTTCATTTATGTAATACTATTCCTACTGATAAAGGTGGGATATCTGGTTATCCATTGCATCAGTACACTTTCCCAGCTATCAAGAAAGCCCGAGAAGAGTTTAGTGATACTATCACAATAATTGCAGGTGGTGGAATCTACACGCTTGATGATGCTAAAAAATATTTAGAAGCAGGAGCAGACCATTTATCATTAAGTTCGATAATGTTTAATCCTGTAAAAGGTAAAAAATTAGTAAAAGATATTTCATCCTTAAAATCTTAACTATTTCTTTGTAACAAAAATGTTACACAATGATACATTCTTGAAACAGCTTTTTTTTATAATTATTTCTATAATTCCCAAACTTATAATTGTTTAGATTAAGTAATAGATCTTAACTTAATAATGAAATATAGGAATGAAAATGAAAAAAATTCTTCAAATTAGTGCCTTATCTATAAGCACTATTACACCAATATTAACATTTGCACATGGGGCTCTTTCATATCCTGAAAGTAGACAGTGGATGTGTTCAACTAACAACTCCCCAGGTAAGGACACACCATGGGATGGTGGTGACAATCCTGTATGTAAAGCCATAGCAAGTGATGGTCAACAGGCTGTGATGACAGATTGGAGTGGTGTTGCTCAAGGAGCTGCTGCTGGTAAAATTTCAAAGTGGGAAAACACACTTGATGCACACAAAAAAGTAATTGGTGCAGGTGATATTTGTAACGGAGGTAATTCAAAGTATGATGCTTTAAGCAATACTGAGTACAACTGGAAATCACAAGCTACAATTATAAATGTTAACAAGCAAAGCAAACCTTTTACATATGCTGTTACGGCTCCTCATAGAACTTATGGTGAAGGCTATGTCGATGTTTATATAACGAATAGTGGATGGCAGCCTGGTCAAAAAGTTACATTTAAAGATTTAAATACAACTCCTATTTGTCATTATAAATCTGTTCCAGAAATGTCTCCACTTCAAAATGGAAAAAATAGTGATGGCTCAGCAAACAATTTCGAGAATTTTGAATGTAAAATTCCAGAAGATACTGCTACTGGTTATCACGTACTTTTCACAGTCTGGCAAAGAAATGATAGTGATGAAGCTTTTTATAGTTGTAGTGATATTGATGTCGTTAATGAAACACCTACAGAAATTGTTTGGGATAAGTTCCCAAATGTGGATGGTGAATTAGAAATACCAGAGTATACATCAGCTAGTAAAGATGACAAGATTAGTTTTGAAGCAAATGTTGATGGTCAAAAGTTAAAAACTTCAATAACTATAAATGAATCAAACTATGGTAATTGGCAGTATGCCTTTGCTGAGCAAATTAATAACTTATCTGAAAAAGTTAAGGTTGGTAAAATCAATAGTGAAAATGTTGTAGAGCCTCAGAAGTCTAATAATACTATTTATGTTAATAGTCAGTACTCTTCAGGTAGTAATACTTGGAAAACTTCTTTAGAAGCTATACAACCTGATCCTGTGTCTATAGAGTGGAAAGATGTTGATGCTGTTGGTAAAGATAGTAACTCGCTGTATGATATACAAACTCTAGAAGTTGGCGATAAGATAACTTTTAGATTGTTTAATAATAAAGAAAACTTACGTACGGGTGTTAGCTCAGGAAACTCTGATGCTGATAGTATTGATCTAAATATAACTGATACTAATATCGGTAGCTGGAAATATGAATTAGCGAAAAAGTTCAATAGAGAAGCATCTAACAGAGATAAAATTAGAATTGGTGTGCTAAATGGTGATATCGTTGAGCCAAGCAACTCTGACACTTCTGATAATGCTGTGTATTTATCAAATGATAAAGCTCAACATGGTGATAATTATTCTTGGATTATAGATGTTAAATCAGAGCCTCAGCCTGACCCAACACCTACTCCTGGAGGAGAGTATAATTATCCTGAAGGTATTGGATCATATACGGACGAGACTATAGTTAATGCTGGTGGTAAAAGATTTAAATGCAAAATTCCTGCTTGGTGTAATATTGAAGCCTATAGTCCGGTTGGTAATTATCCTACACAAGCATGGGATGAAATAGGTTCTAATCCGGACCCAGAACCTACACCAGATCCAGAGCCAACTCCGGATCCTGAACCTACGCCTGAGCCAACTCCTGCAGGTGAGTGGGATCCTAATGAGGTGTATACCGAGGGTGATGTTGTAACTATTGACGATGTTACATATAACGCAAATCACTGGTCTACAAACAAGGATCCTAGAGATAACAATTGTCAGTATGGATGCCCTTGGACTAAAGCGTAGGTCTAATCTAATAAAATCTAATCTAATCTAATCTAATCAATGAGACTATTTATATGATTAAAAAAACTATTATCTCATTAGGAATAGCATTTTCAGCTATTACACTAAATTATGCATTGCCACAACATGCTGAGGGTGAGCAAGTGTGTGATATGCATGCATTTACTCAATATAATAAATACTTAGCATTTTTCAATAAGCATTTGATTCTTAGTGAGAATACTAGCAAGATAAATTACGGCAGTAATGATGCAAAATATAAAATCTTACAATTTTGTGATTTTGAGTCTAAAAGCTGCTTAGCAAACTATAAGACTCTGCAACATGTGGCAAAACAGCACAATGATGTTAGTATCAATCTTTTGTATTATAGTAATGATGATCATTCTATTAGTGAAAATGTCTATAAAGCTTCACTTACGGTCTATTTAGCAAAGGGTCAAACTGCTTATCGAGAGTTTATAAATAAAGTGAGTAAAGCTCCTATAAAAACAGATTCTGAACTTGCGACTCTTTTAAAGAGTTTCAATATTTCAGATGAAGATATGAAGAAATATACTCCAGAAGTATCTAATATTGTGAAGCACTCAAAAGAGATGGCAAAAGAACTTAAAATATCTCATATTCCAGCAGTTTTTATAATGCCTAAAAAAGATATATCTGAGAAAAATATTTATTACTCAGAGTTTGAAGATGTTCCTCAATATATAATTGAAAGAGCACTTAATCATTTAGACCACTTATAATTGAGTTAGCCTATCTTAGACTAGTAAAAAAGATATTAATAATCTTTTTTACTAAGCAATAATTTATCAGTATTTTTATAAGATTGTGGTGCAAAGTCTCCCATCCATTCTTTGACAGCTTTGAAATTTTCGATAAAAGTTTGCTTGTCCCCTTGTGCTACTTTCTCGGCATTTAAGTTTACAAATTTTGCAAACTCAGCAATAGTTTTTTGTCTTTGCTCATCAGACATTATAATATCTGAATATAGTCCAGGACCTTGACTAAAAAGCCTACCGACTATGTTGAGCTCCATCTTGTATACTGGGCTTGCTAGCTTGAGCATCTTTTGAATATCAACATTTTTATGCTTAAGAAATAGTCCTAAGCAATATACACTGAAATGCTCAATACCTTGGATAAAAGTCATAGCTTCATCATGTTCTTCTGCAGTCATCTTTTCGATACTAAAGCCAATTCTTGCGAGATCATCTATAAAGTATTGATATTTATCTTGTTGTTTACCATCACATACAACGATAACTTGCTTTTCAGGAGAGCTAATTGTAGGTCCAAATATAGGGTGTAAACCAACTACAGGACCACTATAATTGGCAAGCATCGCCTCTAGAGGCTCTTTTTTGATACTAGTGTAGTCTGCTAAAATTGTCCCTTCTGAAAGGTAGGGAATAGTCTTTTTGATAATTTCATTTGTTAAAAATATTGGTACAGATAGTATGACGATATCTTGGTTAGCAAGCTTTGCAGCTGGGTTATTCCAGTCAGTTTCATCAAAGATAGTTAACGTATATTCTGGTAAAAATTTACCAAAAATATTTTGAGTCATTTGACCCATTTCACCACTACCACCAATTATACAAATCTTTTTTTGCATTCTTACACCTTAAAGCTAAAAGTTACTGGTCCATCATTGGTCAGTGATACTTTCATATCAGCACCAAATATTCCAGACTGGACATTATGATACTTGCTTTTGAATATTTGCTCAAACTCTTTAAACTTATCTTTTGCAACCTCAGGTGGACAGCCACTACTAAAACTAGGGCGATTCCCTTTCTTAGTATCAGCAGCAAGTGTGAACTGTGGCACTAGTATTATCTCTCCTTCAATGTCAGTAAGTGATAAATTCATCTTTCCTGCATCGTCTTCAAATATTCGATATTTGAGAATTTTATCAGTCATTTTTTCAAAATTTTGGGTAGAATCATCTTTTTCTACACAGACTAGGGCAAGGATCCCTTTATCTATTTTTGCTATTTTATTCTTATCAACGGTTACGTCTGCGTTACTTACTCTTTGGATGATACTGAGCATATATTATTTAAACTAAACTAGTGTATTTATAAATTGTACCAAAAAATTAAAGTATATTAATAAGAGATAACTATTAAGAGTGCTTTATACCGAGACGTTAACTTTTAGAATCAATTTATAAGCTGATAAGAAAATTACCTTTAGATTTTAAATTAGATGAGATAAATTAGTTTTACTATATTTAATTAAAGAGATTAAATTTTGATAAAAGATTTAAAAGTAAGACAGTTTTCAGTATTGTGGTTTGTAGAGTTATGGGAGAGATACGCTTTTTATAGCTTCCAAGCTCTCTTTATGTTGTTTATAACAGCTAGCCATATCAGTGAATCTCAAGGGTATTTGATTTTTGGAATATTTGCATCGTTGATTTATATCACACCAACTATTGGGGGTTATCTATCTGATAAATACATAGGTATTAAGAAAGCTCTTCTAATTGGTGCTATTTTTTTATTATTTGGTTATATAATTTTGGCAATAGCAACTGACTTACGTCATGTAAGTTGGGCATTATCTCTTATCATTGTAGGAAATGGATTGTTTAAGCCTGCACCAACTGCATTAATTTCTAAAATCTTTAATGATAACCCATCACAGTCACATTCAGCTTTTACGCTATATTATATGGGTGTTAATATTGGTAGCTTTCTTGCTATAGCATTCACACCGATTATTGCGCAATATACCAGTTATTCATATGCTTTTATTGTTTGTGCTATTGGAATGATTTTAGCTATAACAAATTATGTTTGGAGAGCAAGTTTGCTTAAAGATATAGCATGTGATGTTCCTCCAATGAGTGCTCGCAGCAAGTTTTGGATAGCTTTAGCATGTTTAGCACAACTTTTAGTATGCTATGCATTATTTCAAGTTACTGATATCTCATTATATTTAATTATATCTGTATGTATTTTGACATTTATTTATATGATTAATGATGCGAAGAAAGCTTCTGATTTAAAAGAGAAGGTTTTACAAGTAATTGGAGTGATTTTGGTAGTAGAAGCAATTATATATTTTATTGTTTATTCACAAATGTTCTCTACTTTGGTGCTGTTTGCAAAACATAATGTCGATCTTAATTTAATAGGGCTTAAAGTCTCTCCTGCTACTTATGCATCACTAGATTCATTTTGGTTAATCGTTTTAAGTCCTATACTTGCGATTCTTTATAGAAAGAGTATAGTGCATTTATCGATACCTTATAAATATTCTATTGGAACGATAATTGCCGGCATAGCACCATTAACCTTATATGTGGTTATAAAATTAACACAGGTTAATGGTTTTATCGATGGTAACTGGATGTTTATATATTTCTTTTTTGGAGCTTTAGCTGAGCTATTAGTTGCAGCACTAGGATTCTCTCTAATATCGATTTACTTCAGAAAAGAGATTGTAACTTTTGGTATGGGCTTTTTTATGCTTGCAGTTGCTTTAGGAGGTGCATTATCTGGAAAGCTTGGCCAGTTAGTTGCTATACCAGATAGTCAGATTGATCCTATGATTAGCTTAGGGATTTATGAGAATTATTTTCTTTGGCTTGGAGTAATCACTATAGTGTTAGGTCTTGTATATGCTTTAGTAGCTAAATTAGCAACGAGTATAGCTAAGAAGCATAATATTTTATTAGGATAAAATAAGAAGAGCTATAGCCTATTTATAATCTCATCAGTAAACTCTATTGTAGAAGCTAATTTAGTTCCTTGAGTATATATATCTGAAGTTCTAAAGCCATCTTCAAGAGCCAGATCGATTGCATTTGCAATAGCTTCAGCTTCTGTTACTAAGCCAAATGAATAAGAAAGCATAAGCGAAGTAGATAATATTTGTGCTATTGGGTTTGCTTTATCTTGACCTTTGATATCATAAGCAGAACCACCAGACGGCTCATATAATCCAAAACCATCTTTGTTTAAGCTTATAGAGGGTACTAAGCCAATTGACCCAGGTAATACAGATGCTAAATCAGAGATAATATCACCAAAAAGGTTACCAGTAACCATAACATCAAACTGACTAGGATTAAGTACCATTTGCATCGCACAATTATCAACATACATATGGTTAACTTTTACACTTGGATAATCTTTAGCAACTTCATTGACAATATTTCTCCATAGCCTTGATGTATCTAGAACATTTGCTTTATCTACAGATGTAAGTCTATTTGAGCGTTGAGAAGCTCTTTCAAATGCTTGTACTACAATATTTCTAATAGTATGCTCATCATACTCAGCAATATCAGTTGCACATCTTACACCATTCTCATCTGTAAAAGTTCTATGCTCTCCAAAGTAGATATCTCTAGATAGTTCTCTAAAGATCTCAATATCAGCACCATTTGCGATACGACTATCTTTTAAGGGGCAAGCATCTTTTAAAGATGAGAAAATTTTGCTCGGACGAATATTTATATTAAAGCCAAAGTGTTTTCTTAAGGCTAAAATACTATTAGCTTCACAGCCTTGCCATTTCTCTTCATTTTGAGCTTCAACAGGTCCGCCAACAGAGCCAAAAAGTATTGCATCAGAGTTTTTACATATTTCTAAAGTTTCTTTAGGGCAGTGATTTTTGTACTTATCATAAGCTGCACCACCGACTAAAGCTTCAGTATAATTAAATTTATGATTGTATTTTTTAGCAATAGCATCAAGAACCTTGATTGCTGATTCCATTACTTCAGGACCGATTCCATCACCTGCTAATATAGCAATATTTTTTTCCATTTTAGCCTCTTTGTGATTGTTCAAACTGTTTGATTATATCTAGATGCTCAACAAGATAAGTCATATCATCAAGTCCTTTGATAAGACAATCTTTACGGAATGGATCATAATCAAAACTATAAGTATTACAATCTGCAATCACTGTCTGCTTTTGTAGATCCACAGTCATACTAAATTTTGGATCCTCAGCTCTATCACATAGCTTTTTGACAGTGTCTTTGTCTAATGAGATTAGCAATAAACCATTTTTAGCAGCATTATTAAAAAATATATCAGAGAAAGATGGTGCAATTATAACTTTGATGCCAGCTTGAGTTAGAGCCCAAACAGCATGCTCTCTTGATGAACCACAACCAAAATTATCTCCGGCAATTAATATCTTTGAACTAGCATAATCAGGGTTATTAAAAACAAAACCACTATCTTTTTCTTTTAAGTTATGGAATAAACTTTTACCATAGCCATCTTTTGTTGTTTGAGTTAGAAAGTTAGCAGGGATAATCATATCTGTGTCAATATCACTTAGCCATAAAGGAATTGCACTAGATGTTAATTTTTTAAAAGCTTGCATTTTTATAGCTCCTTATTTAATTTATCAACACTACAAATCTTACCCATAACAGCACTTGCTGCTACTGTTTGCGGCGATGCTAGATGAGTTATACTTCCTTTACCTTGTCGACCAATGAAGTTTCTATTTGAGGTACTAATACATCTTTGACCTTCTGGAACTTTATCATCATTCATCGCAAGACACATTGAGCAACCTGGCATTCTAAATTGAGCACCAGCATCTGCAAAAACTTTATCTAAACCTTCTGATATCGCGATATTTCGCACTTGCTCAGAACCAGGAACTATATACATTGTGACATTATCAGCTACTTTTTTACCTTTTAGTACTTCAGCTACAGCACGCATATCTTCTATACGACCATTAGTACAGCTACCAACAAATGCCCATTGGATCTCTTTTCCAAAAATATTCTCATCAGCATTAAACTTAGTATAATCATAGGCTTGTTGAGCTAATTTGTGTTGGTGAGATGGTATATCTTTTAAGTTTGGAATTTTAGCTGAGATATTGATAGCATGTTGAGGATTAATTCCCCATGTTACCATTGGCTCAAGTCCTTTAATATCAACTTTAGTAGTTTTATCATAATGAGCATTTTCATCACTTATAAAACTATTCCAATATTCTATCGCTTTATCAAAATCTTCACCTTGAGGGGCATATTTTTTACCTTTTAGGTAATTAAATGTTTTCTCATCAGGAGAAACTAAGCCAGCTCTTGCACCGCATTCTATCGACATATTACATAGCGTCATACGCTCTTCCATAGTCATATCTTTGATTGCTTGACCAACATACTCTATAACATAACCACCAGCACCACCAATACCAATGTTAGCGATTAGCTTCATGATAATGTCTTTAGCAGTTGCTTGTTCAGAAGGCTTACCAACAAACTCTACTTTCATTGTCTTTGGTCTATACTGTAAGATACAGTTAGTAGCAAGTACATGTCCAACTTCAGAAGTTCCCACTCCAAAAGCTAAAGCCCCAAATGCTCCATGCGTAGATGTGTGAGAATCCCCACATACAAGAGTTGAAGCCGGTAATGTAAATCCAAGCTCTGGACCTATTACATGAACAATTCCTTGGTGTTGGCTCTCAAAATCATAAAAATCAATACCAAACTCTTTAACATTACTACGAAGCTTTTCTACTTGAGCTTGAGCAACTTTGTCCTTCATCTCTAAACGATTGATAGGTGATGTTGAGATACTATGATCAACAGTAGCGATGATTGATTTTGGGTTGTTTATAGGAATGTTTAATTCTCTAATTTTATCAAAAGCTTGAGCAGAAGTTACTTCATGCATAAGCATTCTGTCGATATATAAAATATCTGGAAAATCAGGTATTTGTTTTACAACATGGGCATCCCAAATTTTATTTATAATATTCTTTGCCATCTTACTTCCTAAAGTTTGTTTCTACATATAGTTTATTTGTTGCTGTTATTAGGGCTTTAAGTGAAGATATTTCAATATCTTGATCTATTGCTACACCCTCTACTGTTGGACTATTTTCACCAGCTTTAATTATAATAGTAGTTTCAGATTTAGAGTTAATTCCCGCATCTTTCAATGATCTAGAGAAGTAATCTGAAATATTTATATCAGGGATATTTTCTTGAATACCTTTTAGTAATGCTGAAAGAGCAGAGTTCTCGCCATGATCTGTAATTCTATAATCTATATTACCGAAGAAATTACCCTTAAGATCAACATAGGTTTCGCCATTAGATTTACCATAATCAATATTTGAAATATTGATTGGCGATTTAATTTGCTTATAAGCATTTATTAGCTCTTCATCTGTGATACCTTTTCTACGTTCATGATAGATATCTTTTATTTGTTGAGCAATCTTTGCTTTTTCTTTGTCATCACAAGTATAACCGTTTTCTTCGATAATCTTTTTAGCATGGTTACCACCTGATAATGGACCAAATACAAAACTAATTTCATTACCAACTGATTCTGGGTGGAATGGTTGGTATGCTAGAGGATTATTCAAAATAGCATTAGTATGTCCACCTGAAGTATGTCTAGCAGAATTTAAACCAGTAATAGGATAGTGAGGCTGTCTTGATAGCATTCTATTACCAATAAAATCAGAAATAGTTTTAAAGTTAGCAATATCAATATCATTATAGTAATGACAATCTTCTTGCTTACCGAAAAGATTTATAAACATTACACATTGTTCTAAAGAAGCATTCCCAGCTCTTTCACCAACACCATTGATACAACCTTCCACTTGTGTCGCTGGACCATCAAATACTGCGTTCATAGAGTTTTCTAGTGCTAAACCTAAGTCATTATGACAATGTGCCGACCAAATTATATTGCTACTTGGAAATTCTTCTTTGATAATTTTTGCATGCTTAGACATATTATGAACAAAATATTCATTTCCTTCTCTTTCACATGCTCCACCAATAGTATCAGGACAGTTAATGACAGCAACTCCAGCAGACACAGCAGCTCTGAAAATATCTGTTACATAGTCAAATGTATCGCCAAGTCTTGAGTAACCTTCAGCACTAAACTCAACTTCGAAGCCTTCATCAGTTGCTAGTTTTATTAGTTCATAAACATTTTTGATATTTTGCTCGTTATCATTTTTACTACCAAGACTTGCTTGAGCTAAGTTAGGATCTACAGGTAGATATACATGAACTCGTGCTTTACCTATCGTTAAAGATGGTCGTAAAGCATCCATTGTAATTTCAACTTGGTTCTTGCGTAGCTGACATAATCCAGCAACAGTCATATTAGAGTTTCTTTCGGTCATCCTTTTTGAGATAGTATTTACTATTTCAAAATCAGTTTTACTAGCAGAAGGAAAGCCAGCTTCTAGAACATCAATTTTTAACTTATCAGCTAAATCTGCATATTCAATATTATCTTGAAAAGACATGCCTGCACCAGGTGATTGCTGTCCATCTCTAAGAGTTGTATCAAAGATATAAATTTTCTTTTTATCCATTTTAAGCTCCTGTATAAGTTAAAAATTCTTTGTATGCGTGGCCTTTTTTGATATTTTCAAAAACTTCTCTTATTTGTTTTGTGATTGTGTAATCTGAATTTTTGATTTTGCAATCATCTATACTTGCTACAGGTGTTACCTCAGCAGCAGTACCACAAAAGAAAGCCTCATCAGCTTCTAATATTTCATCAACCTTGAATAATCTTTCTGAAACCTTGTAGCCTAAATCTTGTGCTATTTGGATAATGATCTTTCTGGTTATACCATTTAAGATTGTTCCTAGAGGAGTAGTGACAACTTCACCATCTTTAATAAAGAAAACATTCATTGCAGCACCTTCAGCTACATTTCCGTCTATATCAAGTAATAATGCTTCATGGTAATGAGTACCAATAGTTTCTCGAGATGCTAAAATACTGTTGACATAATGTCCTCCTATTTTGGCATCACAGACAGTAGAGCGAGGATGAATACGGATATACTTACTAACCTTAATATCAACCTTATCAGCAGCCATATATTTACCCATATCTAAACAGTAAATCGTAATATCAATAGGGTGATCTGCTGCTGGTAACACACTAACACCACCTTCTGCATAATATGCCAAAGGTCTTATATAACAAGATTTTTTACCACTAGCTTTTACTATATCTAACACTGCTTGGCATAATTCTTCAATTGTATATTTGCATGTCATACCTAAAGCATTCATTGAATATACAAATCTTTCCATATGCTCTTTTAGTTTTAAAATAGCAACTCCTTCAGGTGTTTCATAAGCTCTTATGCCTTCAAATACTGATGAGCCATAGTGTAGAGAATGTGTATCTATACCAACCTTTGCATCTTCATAAGATACAATTTTCCCGTTTTTCCATATTTTATCTATCATAATTTACTCTTGATGTTTTTATTTAAAAAAGTTGTTTAAAAAATGCTTTTGTCCTGCTAATAAAATCTAAAAAAAATTTATTAGAGGCTGAGAAGATTTATTTTGAGAGAAAGAAGGAGTGATTGTTTTTGAGAATATTTACTTTGAGAAAACGATCCAGAAACATACTGAGAAAATATGTTACTGACTTTAGAGACACTAACTATAGAAGTAAAAACATCTATAGGTTTTCGGATATATATATTCACAATACTATACACCTTTTCCTTTTTTGTGCCGAGTAGTACTTTAAAAAAATACCACTCTATGAAACTAGATATAAATCATTGTAGACAGATAATATTTTTGTGTAAACAGTGTTTTGCGATAAATTATGAAAAAAATTAGAAAAATGAAGAAATATAGCTAATATTATTATCTTTTATCTGCATAAATTTTAGCTTGAGCAGCTGATAATCTTGCGATAGGAACTCTAAACGGCGAGCAAGATACATAATCAAGATCTAAATCATGGCAAAATCCTACAGAGTATGGTTCACCACCATGTTCACCGCAAATTCCCATTTTAGCATTAGGGTTTACAGCTTTAACACCTTCTTTAGCTATTTCCATTAGCTTACCAACACCCTTTGGATCCAATCTGGCAAATGGGTCAAAGCTCAGAATACCATGCTCAAGATAGTCCTTGATAAACTTATTAGCATCATCTCTACTAAAGCCAAAAGTCATTTGAGTTAGATCATTTGTACCAAAAGAGAAAAACTCACTTCCAGCTTCAGCTAACATACCAGCACCAATTGCACCACGAGGAGTTTCAAGCATTACACCAACTTTGTAGTCAATATCTATTTTTTCACGTTTTAGGATAGTGTCTGCAACTTCTCTAACTATACCACTTAGTAATTTAAACTCACCAAGAGTACTAACTAACGGTATCATAAGTTCAGGTTTGACTTCTATTCCCATACGTTTACTTGAAATTGCGGCATAAATAATAGCCTTTGTCTGCATCTCAATAATTTCAGGATATGTAACAGCTAGTCTACAGCCTCGGTGGCCCATCATTGGATTCATCTCATTAAGAGCTTCAATACGTGCCTCTAGCTCACTGTAGCTAATATTAAATTCTCTAGCTAAATCATCTATTTCATCAGTCTCATGAGGTAAAAACTCATGTAGGGGAGGATCAATAAATCTGATTGTTACAGCTAGATTATCCATTGCTTCAAATAGTTCTTCAAAGTCTTGTTGTTGTACAGGTAGGAGTTTATCTAGAGCTTTTTGTCTTTCTTTCTTATCTTTTGCTAGGATCATTTGTCTAACATAAGAAATACGGTCTTCTTCGAAGAACATATGCTCTGTACGACATAGACCGATGCCTTCTGCACCATAAGCTTTTGCAACTGTTGCATCTTTATAAGTATCTGCGTTGCATCTAACACGTAATTTACGAACACTATCAACAAATTTCATAAATTCTTCAAAATCTTCTGTAACCTCAGGATCAACTGTTTTGATAATGCCTCTATAAACAGAACCTTTTGTTCCATCTAAAGATAAATAATCACCTTCAGAAAAAATTTGACCTCTTTCAAATGTAATTGTTTTTTTATCTTCATCAATTCTTGCTGATTCTAAACCAGAAACACAACATTTACCCATACCTCGAGCAACAACTGCTGCGTGAGATGTCATACCACCACGAAGTGTTAAGATACCGTTACAAGCGTTCATACCCGCGATATCTTCTGGAGAAGTTTCTATTCTTACAAGGATAGTTTTTTCTTCTCCACGGGCTTTTGCTGCAAGTAGAGATTCAACATCAAAATATATTCTACCGCTAGCAGCACCTGGTGAAGCACCAAGAGCAGAACCAAGAGCACGCTTAGAAGCTAGAGCTTTTTCATCAAATTTTGGATGCAGTAGTTGCTCTAAAAGATGAGGTTCAACCATCATCACAGCTTCTTCATTAGAGATAAGACCCTCTTTAGCCATATCAACAGCTATCTTAATTGCTGCTTTTGCTGTTCTTTTACCATTTCTGGTTTGTAGCATGAAGAGTCTACCATCTTCGATAGTAAACTCCATATCTTGCATATCTTTGTATACTTTCTCTAAGTTATTAGCAATTTTTACAAAATCATTAAATACTTCTGGCATTTTATCTTTTAGGGTTGAGATATGTGCTGGAGTTCTAGTACCTGCAACTACATCTTCACCTTGAGCATTAATTAAGTACTCACCAAAAAGTTCGCTTTCACCAGTAGAAGGGTTTCTTGTGAAAGCAACACCTGTGCCAGAGTTATTACCAGAGTTCCCATAAACCATTTCTTGGACGTTAACTGCTGTACCCCAGTTATTAGAGATATTATTAATTTCTCTATATATAATAGCTCTTTCAGCATTCCAAGATTTAAATACTGCTTCAACGGCAGCTAGTAGCTGTTCAATAGGATCTGTTGGGAATTCTGAGCCAACTAAATCTTTATATACATTCTTATATTCAGCTACAATATCCCTATAGTCTTGTGCACTCAAGTCGCAATCATTTTTTACTTTTCTTTTTTCTTTTTTATCATCAAGAATTTTGTCAAAAGGTTTCTTCTCACAGTCCATAACAACATCAGCAAACATCATTATGAATCTTCTGTAACTGTCATAAACAAATTGTTCATTGTTTGTCTTTGCTATCATTGCCTTAGCAACTTCATCATTTAGGCCAAGATTTAGTACAGTGTCCATCATCCCAGGCATTGAAACCCTAGCACCAGAGCGAACAGATACTAATAGAGGATTGTTTCCACCTCCAAAAGTTTTTCTGGTTCTCTTTTCTAAGTCTGTAACATGAGCAAATATTTGATCGCGAACATTCTTACATAATTTTTGGCGATCATCATAGTACTTTAAACATGCTTCTGTAGTTACTGTAAAGCCATCAGGAACAGGAAGACCGCTATTTAGCATTTCACTAAGGTTAGCACCTTTTCCACCTAGTAAATCACGCATAGACTTATTACCTTCGCTAAAGGCATAGACAAACTTTGACATAAAAACTCCTCTCAAGTTTTTTATTTAAATTGTGTTGAAAACGACACACCCTCGAGTGCATCTAAAATTCATCGTAACATAAATAAGGTAATAATAGTAAACTTTTTTGTAATAAATTGTATGGCATTTTTAGTGAATTTTAAGCTAGAAGATAGTATGAAGATTTTATTGGGTAAAAGTGTATATTACAAAAAAATGCTTTATAAAGACTTGCTATTACAACTAGAACATCCTGTAAGATTTGCAACAAATTTGATTTTAGTTGAAAGATATTTCATTAAGAAGACTATTCCAAAAATATATGCCATGGCTATGCCAATATATATTGTAGAGCTACCAGGGTGATCAATGAAATTTATTAGTTGATAAACAACAACAGCTGCGACATAAGCGATAGAAGCACTCCATAGTACAGATAGTATAGCCCAACCTCTAGTTGATTCTCGAACCATAGCACCAACAACTGAAATACAAGGAATATATAAAAGGACAAATAACAAATATGCGAATGCAGCAGACATTGATCCAAATTTTGTAACCATATTACCCATTGCACCTTTATCCATACTAGCATCAGCTTTACTTGCTTCAATTGGATTTATAAGTGTTGCTAGATCTATACCTTTGATATTTTCTATAGTTGTATCCCAAGATTCTTTTAAGCTATCTGTGAAACTAAATTCTTCAGGAATACCATTACTATCATCCTGAGTATAAATAGTATTCAAAGTACCAACTACCACTTCTTTAGCTAGAGTTCCTGTGATTAGACCAACGGTAGCGGGCCAGTTGTCATTATTTATACCCATTGGGTTAAGGATAGGGGTGATTTTTTTAGCTGAGTACTCTAGAGCTGTAGTTTTGTTGAAGGTGATGCTATTTAAACTACCAACAATAATTGCTACTGGAACAATTACCTTACCAGCTCTAATTAAAAAAGATTTGAGCCTGTTCCAGCTGTATATCATTACAGTTTTGAAAGATGGTCTGTGATAATTTGGTATATCTAAGATAAATGGAGCAGTATCGCCCTTTAAAAAAGTAAATTTAATAATATATCCTGTAACAATTGCGCCAGCAATTCCAGCTAGGTAGAGTAGAAATATTACAGTAGCGCCATTTTGAGGGAAGAAAGCACTGGCAAATACAGAAAATATTGCAAGCCTTGCACCACAAGACATAAAAGGGGACATCATCAAAGTCATAAGTCTGTCTTTACGAGTCTCAAGAGTTCTAGCCGCCATAATTGAGGCAACATTACAGCCAAACCCAACTATTAAAGGAACAAATGCTTTTCCAGATAGCCCGATTGATTGCATAAATTTATCCATGACAAATGCAGCTCGTGACATATAGCCCGAATCTTCTAGTATTGATAAAAATATAAATAAGAAACCTATTTGAGGAATAAAGCCTAATACTGTATTTATACCCGTGCCTAAACCATTTGCTAGTATTCCTGTTACAGCTACAGGAAGTCCAATCATATTTGAATAGTATGCTAATCCATCAACAAAAATAGCATGAGATAAGTCATCAAACATTGGTTGAATAGCACCACCTAAAGTTATTGAAAATAAAAACATTAGGTACATCATAAATAAAAATATAGGAACTCCTAGATATTTATTCATACAGATAGCATCGAGTATTTTCGTAAAGTTCAGGTTAGAGACTTTTTTTGTTTCTACGGTATTTTGTATAATTTTAGATACAGCTTTATATCTTAGTTTAGCTATATCTATATTTTCACTAGTACCTATAGATTCTTTTAACCTCTCTAACTCTTTAGGTTGAACTTCTTGTGAAAGCTGAATATCTCTATTGTCTAATAGTTCTGTAGCTAGCCATAAGTTACCAAGCGGATTTCTTCGTAGAGAGTTTATTTGCTGCTCTAAAGAAAATACTTCTTTAGGATAGTGTTCTTCTAAATCAAACTTCGAAGATTTTGGAGTTTCTGCTAAAGCATCTTTAAGGTCTTTGATACCTATATTTTTAGCTGCAACTATTGGTAAAACTTTACATCCTAGAGTTTTTGCAAGTTTATTAAAATGTACAATACTACCTTTTTTATTTGCTACATCTATCATATTTACAGCTAATATAACTGGTAAGCCGAGCTCTATTAGTTGTATTGTCAGATATAAGCTTCTATTTAGATTAGACGCATCTACGACGTTTATAATAGCATTAGGTTTTTCTTCTACGATAAATGAATATGCTATCTGCTCATCTATAGAGTTCTCATCAGATACAGATAGTGAGTAGATTCCAGGGATATCAACTATTTCAATTTTCTTATTGTTTGAGTTGAAAAAACCAGTTTTTCTATCGACAGTAACTCCTGACCAGTTACCAACTTTCTGGTTTAGTCCAGTTAATGCGTTAAATATTGTTGTCTTACCGCAGTTAGGGTTTCCAACTAAAGCGTATTTCATATTTAGTTCTCGAAATTAGATTGTATAAAGCTATTAAGAATAGTGGGGGTAATTATAACAAAAAAATCATTTAAATCTAGAGTTAATGATAATCATTATCATTCTATATATTTATTATTATATCAGAGTGTCCTCTGTTTCTGTGATGCTTATTATTTTTATAAACCATATCACATTGGACACTTCCTTTAATCACTCCAGAGTCAATGTTTATATTAACTCCTCTTTGATATTGTGGAGCTGTAGCGTTGATGATTGAGCAATTGTTGTCAAAAGAATTCTCAGCTTTGCAGATTTTGATTTGTGTTCCTGTGAATGATATATATAGATTTTGTGTGTCTTTGAAGAACTTATCATTATTTCTGTAATAAGTTAATGTTGTTGAGGTAGTTTTATCTTTAATTGCATCAAAACTAAATGATTGAATATCATCCCATTCATTAATAAAGCTTTGATACTTACCATTATTAACTACGCACTGAACATATTCTCCATATTTAGGGTTAGCTTTAATATTTGCAATCTCCTGTTCTTGTTGCTGTTGATATGCAAGTTTTTGAGCTCGTTCTTTTGCATCTATATCTGCCTGTTTTTTGTATGCTTCAGCTTGTTGTTCAGGAGTCATTTTTTGCCATGTTTCATCTGCTATTCCAAGAGGATGCATTGAACAAGAACATATTAATACTACAAAAGTTATCCAAAGAAGTATTTTTTTCATTAGTTTATACCTTTATTAAACAGATAATAATTTTTGTCTATAAAATTTTAGCTCCGCAATAGACTCTTTAATATCATCTAATGCTTTATGAGTCGCCTGCTTATTGAAGCTTTGACCATCTCCCCAATATTCATTAAGAAGTTTTAGGCTTGTAACATCTAGCATTCTATAATGGCAGTAATCATCAATTTTTGTCATATATTTTGCTAAGAATCTTCTATCCTGCCATATTGAGTTACCACACAATGGAGAGCTTTGGTAAGGCACGTATTGTTTAATGAAGTCTAGAGTTATTTGCTCAGCTTCTTCTAAAGATATTTTACTATCTTTTACTCGTTGAGTAAGGCCTGTTTCGCCATGAGTTTTTATACACCATTCATTCATAGAATCTAAAACTTCACTTGGCTGATAGATTGCAATAGGTTCAGCTTCTGCGATGATGTTTAAATCTTTATCAGTAATGATGGTCGCAATCTCAATGATCTTGCATTCTTCAACATCTAGACCTGTCATCTCAAGGTCAATCCAGACTAAGTTATCTTTTGACTGCATATTAGTCCTTTACTCTTGATACATAAGTAGATGTTCTTGTGTCAACTTTGATTACTTCACCAGTTTGGACAAACAGAGGAACTCTAACTACTGCACCAGTTGATAATGTAGCCGGTTTGCCACCGGTTCCTGCAGTATCGCCTTTTAGCCCAGGGTCTGTCTCTATAATTTCTAAATTTACGAAATTAGGCGGTATTATAGATATAGGTTGACCATTAAATAATATTACTTCATATTCATCTTGATCTTTGAGCCATTTTTTTGTTTCACCAAGGCTTTCTTCAGAAACCATATATTGCTCAAAAGTTTCTGGATGCATAAATACATAGCTGTCACCATCAAAATAAGAATATGCCGCTGTTAGTTCTTCAACATCCGCAGCTTCAACAGACTCTCCTGATTTGAAAGTTTTTTCAACTACTCTATCATTCAGTAAGTTTTTAAGCTTAACTCTATTAAAAGCTTGTCCTTTTCCTGGTTTAACAAATTCATTTTCAACAATAACCATTGGGTTACCATCAATTAAAACTTTTAAACCACCTTTAAATTCATTAGTACTATAATTAGCCATTTTTATAATTCCTCTATTTTATAAAATAAAATTAGTTCCAACATTCTGCTGGTGTTTTATTTACAATGCCTCCATTTACTTCAAGTTCTATACTTGTACATGGAGTATCAGCTGTTTGAGAATTCTGTGCTGTAGCTGTTAAAACATAGCTTACATTTGAGCAACTAGGTTCTCCAGAACAATATGATAAAGTATAAAATCCATTTTTAGTGGTGCTATTGTAAAAACTATTTATGTCATTTCCTGAAGGAAAAGTTCCATTACGGATCTCAAAATTATCAGCAGCATTTGCAGCAGCTAATAATTCAGCGGTAGCTTCGCTACGATGGTTCCTAAGAATATAGTTGTTATACATTGGTATACCAATAGAAGCAAGGATAGCTATAATAGCTATTACAACCATCAATTCAACTAATGAGAAACCTTTTTTATTTAACATATTTTTGAGCCTTAATATATTTGAGGTTCGCCATTTGGTCTAGTTCTATATCTACGGTGTTGCCATAAGTATTGTTCAGGATACTTTCTAACAGCATCTTCAAGAAATTTGTTTGTAATCTCAGCATCTTTATAAGCATCGCCTGTAAATTCTAAAGGCTTTTCTGCAAAAACAATTTTATATTTTTTTAGACACTTTTCTCTAACATAATATACAGGTAGTACTACAGAATTTGTTTTTTCTGCTAACCATGGTGTTACAGTTAAAGTTGAGCAAAGAGTCCCAAAAAAAGGAGCGAATACTGAGTTGTCAAGTCCTGTGCTCTCAAGTCCAAAATCTTGATCTGGAGCATACCACATAGAATAACCACGTTTGAGGCTTTTAATTACACTTATTAAGTTTTTGCTATCTAAGCATTTATATATGTTTTTTTCACGATATTCTTTTATTAACTTTTCTATAAGCTCATTACTATTTTTTTGATACATTACAGTAAGAGGTGGGTACTTTTCAGCAACGTGACGACCAACTATCTCAATACAATGAAAGTGGAATCCTAGGAAGATAACATTTGTATTTGGATCATTATGATATTTTTTAAATATCTCTAGAGAGTTTCCTTCCCATTCAAAATCAATTTTTTTAAATCTTTTTTTTGATAGAAACCATGCGGCAGTAGTTTCAGCTCCTGAGAGAACCATCGAATAATAACTTTTATTGACAAGTTTCTTTATTTCTTTAGGTGTTTTTCCTGGGAAAGCAATCTTTATATTTTCATGTGCTATTCTATTACGACTTTTTAAAAAAGGTTTTATAAGAAAACCAATAGTTAAAACTATATATTTATGGGAAGCTAATGGTAATTTTGAACCATAGTTCATTAGACCAACAGCGAACCATGTAATAAGGTTACTTATTTTATCTTTCTTGTTACTCATTTGCTTCTTGGTGCTTAAAAACTATCTTGATTTTAACATATTGTAAGTTTTGTTTTAATAAATTTGTTCTTCACCTGGAGGTCTGGTTTTATAGCGACGATGTTGCCATAGGTATTGTTCAGGATACTTTCTTATAGCTTCTTCTAAAAATTTATTAGTCATTTCCGCATCTTTATAAGCATCACCTGTAAATTTTAGCTCCTCTCCAGAAACTAATAGATACCCAGATAAGTCAGGTTTTCTAACATAATAAGCAGGAATTACAATGGCATTAGTCTTTTCAGCAAGCAAAGGTGTTACCGTTAGAGTGGCACATAACTTACCAAAGAATGGCGCGAAAACAATATGCTCTTTAAAATCTTGGTCTGGAGCATACCAGAGAGAAACTTTTCTTTTTAAACTTTTAATTACAGAGATGATATTTTTTCTTTGGAAACATTCGTTAACGTATTTTTTGCGGGAAGTTGTTATTATATGCTCCATTAATGGATTACCATGTTTTTGATACATGACTGTAAATGGGGAGTAGGTTTGGCCTATGTATCTTCCAACTATCTCTAGGCAATGGAAGTGGAACCCTAAAACTATGACAGTCTTATCTTTATCAAAATGTATTTTTTCAAAGGATTCTATATTAGTTTCAAAGTGGATTTTATTGAACCTTTTTCTTGTCATAAACCATGCAATTAAGCTCTCAAATCCTGCCATACATGCAGATTTATAACTTTCGTTAGCAAGCTTATATATTTCCTTATTTGATTTTTCTGGGAAGGCTATTTTTAGGTTTGTTATAGCTATTTGGTTGCGTTTTTTCATTAAAGGTTTTGCTAAGTAGCCAATACCAATAGCAAGTCGCATTAGAACTTTGTAGGGAAGAATGTTAACAAGAATCTTTGCAATCCCAATTAAAATCCAGATGCCCCAGTATTTTGGTTTTAATAAAGATTTATCCATTGTTTCACTTATTTTTTATGTGTAGCCTGATACCTTCTTGTAATAACCCATTGTTGAGAAATACTAATAAGGTTGTTTGTTAACCAGTATAGTACTAAACCTGCAGGGAATGATGAGAATAAGAATGTAAATATTACTGGTAAAAACATCATTACTTTAGCTTGCATAGGATCTGCTGGAGCTGGAGATAATTTTTGTTGTAAAAACATTGATAGACCCATAAGAATAGGTAGTACAAAATAAGGGTCTTTCATTGATAAGTCATGGATCCAGAATATAAATGGTGCATGTCTTAATTCAACAGACTCTAGTAGCACCCAGTATAATGAGATGAAAATAGGGATCTGTACTAACATTGGTAAACATCCACCGAGAGGGTTAACTTTCTCCTCTCTATACATTTCCATAGTTTTTTTACCTAGAGCTTGTCTGTCGTCTTTATAAGTCTCTTGTAAGCGCTTAAGTCTAGGTTGTAGCATTCTCATTTTTGCCATAGAACGATAACTCTTGGCAGAAAGAGGGTAGAAAATAAGCTTAATTAGACAAGTAACTAGTATGATTGATAGTCCCCAGTTACCAACTAGAGCATGGATGTGGCTCATTATCCAGAATATAATTTCTGAGAAGAATGAAAGCATTCCGTAATCTAGAGTTTTTTCTAAGTTTGGAGCTAATCCTGTTAAGTTATCTTTGATAATAGGACCTGAATATAGCATAGATGAAACATCTTGAGCTTGGTTAGGTGCAATTGTAATACCAGTGTACTCACCAGCTTCAAATACATTGCTATTTAAATTCTTGTAGTAAATTTTTGAATCAGATTGAGGAATCCATGCACTCATGAAGTAGTGTTGGATAAATGCAACCCAGCCTTGACCCTGACTATCAATAACAGTTGGCTGACCATTTGTTTTACCTATATCTTTGAAAGATTCTTTTCTAAAAGAATCTTTAGCAGTAGAGTAAGCAACACCTGTAAATGTATAGCTATGAGCATTTAATAAGCTGAAGCTATCTCCTGCTGGATCAAAATCCCTAGCTAGAGAGTTATCTATTATTACACTTACTGGATTTGAAGTAGTGTTTTTGATATTTTGCGATACTGAAATATTATATTTAGCATCATCAAAAGTGTATGTTCTTGTAATTTGTAAACCATCAGCATCACCAGTTAATGTTAGGATTTGCTTACCATCTTCTTTTTTGATTCCTTGGCTCTCAAAATTAACAGTTATAGGTTTTTTATCAACAACAATAGTACTTTTTGCGATGTATTCAGATCCTTGCTGTTCTGTTAGTAAATTCATAGGAGTTTTATCCTCTAAACTAACAGTGTAATCTTTTAGAGATGCAGAGATTATAGCTCCATCTAATAAGCTAACTTTTAGGTTTTTAAATACTTCAGTGTTTATAGTTACACTTTTTGCATCATCATACTTAGAAAAGTCAGTTTTTACAGCAAGAGTGTTTTTTGCTTCAGATTTTGCTATACTGGTGGTTGTAGTTTTATCATCTGTATCGCTGTAGTGACTATTATCTTTTTGGACTTCAGAAGTTTGTTGTTTGCTATCGTTTGAAGGGAAAGTTTGCTCCCATCTTCCCATTAGCGAGATAAACATTATTGCTATAGTAACTAGCAGCAATATTCTTATATGATTAGCTTTCATTATTTATTTTAACCTTTTTTGTTTTTGCAGGGACTGGGTCAAAGTAGTCTCGTTTTGAAAGTGGGTGACACCTCAAAAGTCTACTAGTAGTTAAATACAATCCTTTTAGTATACCATGAGATTTTAAAGCTTCTAGAGCATATTCTGAACAAGTTGGATAATATCTGCATCTGGCAGGTATAAAAGGGCTTACACAGTAGCGATAAAATTTGATAAGAAGAATGAAAGGAGTTGTTATGCTCCTTTTAAAAAATCTTGAAATCTTGCTATAGATTGCCACAATTCTTCCTTAGTTGCTTGAGATGCTGATTTTTTGCTCAAAACAATCAAGCTTGTTTGATCTAAGAAATCTTTATGCTGGCGAAATGACTCTTTTATAATTCTGCGGCAAAGATTTCTTTTAGTAGCTTTTTTTATAGTTTTTTTAGGCAAGATCGCACACATACCGGGTTCTTTAATATCTCTTTTGCTAACAAGAAAAGTAAAGTGTGAAGTGCTTATTTTTTTTTCTACACTGCTGAAGGCTTGTTTGATCTCGCTTTTATTGAGAATATTTTGCTTTGTTAAGCAAAAATTATGCAGCAAGCTTAGCTCTACCTTTAGCTCTTCTGTTTCTGATAACTTTTCTACCACTTAAAGTTTTCATGCGAGCACGGAAGCCGTGAGTTCTTTTTCTTTTTAGGTTTGAAGGTTGGAATGTTCTTTTCATTTTTATTTTCCTCTTTTAATTTTAATATATGCTTAAATTTTTAATACATCATAGAAATAGTTTCGGTATTTTATAGAAAGATATATGTTTAGTCAAATATTATTTGCTCTAGTTTGCACAAGGAATAAGGTTCATCTCGGATAATTTATTCCAAGATTTATCAGGACATTTTTTAGGTTGCTTACTAGGTAAACAGTATCCTTCCCAACCTCGATAGTCTTGAACATCTAGGCATTTTTTGAATTTTTTAACCTTAAGGTATGCTGGTGTCCATGTATTTGAGTTTGAGCCAACAAGTTGCTCTTGCTGTTTTGGTTGATCAATATTTGGTATATTTCCCTCTTTGATTTCTTTACTCATTGGAGTTGGGGTTGCATTCATAGCCATAGGAGTTGCATGATCACTTGGTTTTGTATTTTGGACTGTTGATCCACTGTCAATATTAGCACTAAAGCCAGCAGAAAATAACATAGTAGCAGCTAATAGAAATATATTCTTTTTCATTTTTTTGATTATGAGCTTATTTGTGGCATTATGATATTTATTTTTCTTCTAGGATTCAAGCCTGTGGTAGCATCATGATATAATTTTATTAATTTGTAGAAAAAGTAATCTTATGAAAGATTTATATCACGTAATTGGCTTTCCTGTTAAACATAGTTTATCACCTAAAATTCAAATGCAGCTAGCACAAGAATATAAACAAAATATCTTGTTTACAGCTATTGAAGTTGCTCCTGAAAACTTGGAACAGAAAATCCAAGAGTTTAAAGAAAACAGTCAAGTAAAAGGGCTAAGTGTAACAGTTCCTCTTAAAGAAAAAGTTTTTGCACTTGCTGATGCTGCTGATAATGCGGCTACTTTTGTGAAAGCAGCAAGCAATGTTATTTTTACAAGCGATAGAAAAATGATTGCTTTAAATTATGATGGATTAGGAATAGTTAATGATATAAAAAATAATTATAAGAAAACTTTTGATAATAAAAGAATACTTGTTGTTGGTGCGGGCGGTGCTGCAAAAGCAGTTGTTGCAGCACTTATTAAAGAAAGTCCAAAGTCCATAACTATTTCGAATAGAACAAAAAATAAAGCTGAGAGAGTTAAAGAGCAGTTTTTAGATGAGTTTAATATACAATTAGAGGATTTTGACAATATTCAAGAAACCTATGATATTGTGATTAATTCAACTTCATCAAGTATTTATGGAGAGTTGCTTCCATTAAACCTTAGTAATTTTAACAAAAATGCTTTTGCTTATGATCTTATGTATGCTGATGGTGGAACTATTTTTACAAATTGGTGTAAAAAAAATGGCGTGGATGCGGCTGATGGTAAAGGTATGTTGTATGAACTCAGTAAAGCAGTGTTTAAATACTGGCGAGGATTATAATTATAGTTATTCATTTGTGTTAGAATAGATCATATAAAAGCTGTTTTTTTGTAGGGTTTAATTGAATAAAAAAATATTATTTCTAGGTGTTGGTGGTATAGGTGTTTCTGCATTGGCAATAGCTGCCAATAAGCTTGGAGCAGAAGTGTCAGGCTATGATAGTAGTCCTAATAAACTAACTAAAAAATTAGAAAATTTGGGAATTTCAATATCTTCTAGTCCTAGTGAGGTTGATGTTGCTAGCTTTGATATGATCGTCTATTCTAGTGCTATTATTGCAAGTCATCCATTACTTGCTGAAGCTAAAAACCTTGGCATACAATGTCTACAAAGAGCAATGTTTCTATCTATATTAATGAAATCCTTTAAGTATAGTATTGCTATTACAGGAACTCATGGCAAGACTACAACATCTAGTATTTTAGCAACATTAAGCTATAAGCTTGATAGTTCAAGTAGTTTTGTTGTTGGAGGTGTTGTTAAATATGCAGATTCAAATATACAAGTTAATGGTTCTAACAAGTTGATAATTGAAGCAGATGAGAGTGATGCTTCTTTTTTACACTTAAACCCAAATAGTGTCATTGTTACAAGTATTGACCTTGACCATATGTCAACTTATCAAAATAGTTACGAAGTTCTTTTAGGGAATTTTGCCGAATTTATTAATAAAGACAATGTTAGAAAAGTTTATATATGTATTGATGATAAAGGTTGTAGGGATTTATTATCTAAGTACTCTTTTGCAGACAAAAATATTATTAGTTATGGGTTTTCAAAAAATGCAGATATACATATCTATGATTATTATATAGAAGATTTAGAAGGAACAAATTTCAAAATTAGTTATAGAGGACAAGAGTTAAAATTTACTATTCAATTGCCGGGAAAATATAATGTACAAAATGCAGTAGCATGTATTGCTAATTGTTTAGAGTTTGGTTTTAGTTATGAAGATATAAGATTAGCTCTAACAGAAGTTGCAGGAGTAGCAAGGCGATTTGATATTTATAATAAGAAAATATCAGGTTATAACGTGCAAGTAATAGATGATTATGGGCATCATCCTGCAGAGATAACCAGTTGTTTAGGAGCTGTTAGAGATAAATATCCAAATAAGAAAATAATACACGTGTTTCAGCCTCATAGGTATACAAGAAATAGAGATCTTTTGAATGATTGGGTGAAAGCTCTTTCTTTATCTGACTTGTTAATAATTTTGCCAACATATTCTGCTGGAGAGTCAGTTATTAAAGGGGCTGAAAGTCAGGATATTGTGAAAGGGGTTACTAACCATATTGTTGCTGATAGTTTTGATCATGCTATTTATTTTTTAGAAAAGCTTGTGGATGATAATACTGTTGTTTTAGTGCAAGGTGCTGGAGATATTACAAATATAGTGGAGATGCTTGGTGAATAATGTAGAGGGAGCAATCTTATATGTTGTAGCGACACCTATTGGGAATTTAGAAGATATTACACATAGAGCTGTAAATGTTTTGAGTTGTGCTGATGTAATACTTGCTGAAGATACTCGTGTGACAGCTAAGCTTTTAGCAAGCTTAAATATTAAGAGTGAACAAAAGCTAATATCCTGCCATGATTTTAATGAAGAGTCGAGAGTACAACAGGTTAAGGAACTTTTAGATGATGGGAAAAGAGTTGCCTTGGTTAGTGATGCTGGTACTCCATTAATATCAGACCCAGGTTATAAGATAGTAGCTAGTCTTCGTCAAGACAATTACAGTATAGTACCAATACCAGGAGTTAGTGCAGTAATTGCGGCATTATCAGTTGCAGGGTTACCATCAGATAATTTCATATTTAAAGGTTTCTTATCAGCAAAAAAAACAAAAAGACAAGAACAAATTAAAGAAATTCAAGATTTAAATACAACAGTTATTGTTTATGAATCTGTGCATAGAATAATGTACTTATTAGCAGATTTGGTGGAGCTAATACCAAGTTATAAGATTGCGGTTGCTAAAGAGCTAACTAAACAGTTTGAGAAAATTGTTTCAGGGTCTGCTAAAGAAGTTTATGAGCATTTTGAATTTAATCAAGATACTGTAAGAGGTGAGTTTGTTGTAATCATTGATTGTAGTGATCAAGAAAATCAAGAACAGGCTGCGGGTGTAAATATGGATGAGCTTTTAAAAGATTTATTGGAAGAATTACCTCTCAAAAAGGCTGTAAAATTGGTGGTAAAATTAACAGGAGCTAAAAAAAACCAGGTTTATGATAAAGCTCTAAAATTCAAAGACCAACAAGATCTATAGATCATTAGTTTGGCTTTCGTCATAAAAACCTTTTAGGAAGTTATTTTTATCTGAGATGTTTTTAAAATTGAAAAATTCTGGTTCATATAGTAAACATCCCATAATATAGCTAGTTTCATTGAGCTCATTACTTGATAAGTTAAGTTTTTTATTATTAAGCCCAGCAGTTAGCCCATCAATAAAAGCATCTTCATCAATGAAGTTTGAATCTAAGTAATTCTTGGGGATTTCAAAAATCGAGTAGCCTAAGTTGTAGCAGTATTCCGAGTCACTTAGTTCAATGGATTTTGACTTTGATGGATTGATAAGATTGTTTTTTGGAATTATTTTATATTGTGGATTATGATTTCTATAGTGATCCACTATTCCTTTTAGAACAGCTGTAGGGTCATATTTTATCTTTTCTGATTTAAAGGTAAAGATCTCCCCTGTTTTTAAATTATTTTGACCGGTAATATAGCCTATTGCAAAGCTTGTAGAGCTTTTTTCATTCTTGGGAATATTTTTTGATGGTCTTTTATCTAGAGAGTTTTTTAACCCTTTATAAACATATTCTAGAGTGAAGTTTTGATCTTTGCCAATATCTTGCTTTTTCAAATGGGAGGCTAGGGCAGCTCCTTGCTCATAATAATTAGGAGTTTTATTATCTAAAGCATAAGCCAGAGAAAAACTTAAAAAAATAGCTGTGATTATCGTGAAGAAGAAATTTTTTATCATAATACTTTAAAACTCTTAATATATTAAAAAACTTATTTGTTGGTATACTATAACTATAAATTTTTTAATTAATAGACTATGCTACAGCGATCTTTTTATACTTTAAAGCAGATGTTTAAGTACGTCAAAGTGCTTAAAAACTTAAAAGGCGGTTATCAGCTTGATAGTATTGTGAATCTAACACTAATTATTATTATAAAAACCCCCGAATCATAATTTATTTGACTTTGGTGAGATTTAAATCTTCCATTTTTTATCTTCTTCTGCATCAAAGTAGACTGTCTGAGCTTATAACACTGAACCACCTAAGCTATAACCGCTAAAATCTAAGTACTTCATTTTTTATTCAAGCGTTTCCATTTTTGATACCAAGTTTGATTTCTTCTATCACAATATTTTTCAGCTTTTTTTAATAGTATTTGGTCTACAGTTTTTTCTTTTTGTTTAAAGTAAATACTACTTAAACCAGTGCAATACAAATCATTTAATTGATTCTTTTTAAAAGAATCAATTAAAGGTTTAATTGATTCTTTCGTAGCTAAACCATCATTAAAATCAAAGTCCATAATTATCACAGGATTATCAACTGCTTGTATTCTGAAATGATAGTTCCCATACTTCCTGAATATTATATACAAAAAAGAATATGTGTTATGAAATTCATATTCATATTTGAAATCTAATAACTTAAGCGGTTGATTATACTCTTTTTCAAGTAATTGCATCACTTGATTTTTTACTTGTTCTTGTTGCTCTTTAGTGGCTTTAGGTGATATATCAAAACTACAGCTTGATAAAAGTAATAAAAAAATTACTAAAATGGAGCATTTAAATAAATATCTCATTTATTTAATCTCCTTAAAACTACTCATAGCTTGAAACACAAAGTTATAATTCTCTTTGTCTTCTTTATTGCCTTTAGTCATTAATATCTCTACATTTGTAGTATTGAAGCTATTTTTAACTAAACTTGGACTAAATCCCTGATACCTATAGTTAGTCATAGTGTGTAAGTAGTACATCCTATCTTTTAAAATCTGAACCATACCTAACTGAGTATTTGCATCATTTTGAGACCTCCTAATAGTTTGATCTTCCCACCATTTAGGAGTTTCTGAAACATCAAATTTTCTAGCTCTTTTTAAACTTTCCTCAAAAGAATAATTTGTTTCTATTTTTGTAATATTACCAAGTATTGAATTCAGCTCTTGCTCTGAAACTAAATCTCCAGCTCTATAGTAGTTAGATATTATGCTAGAATATGCTTTAGGCGAGCCTTTATATCTATTTGCTAATTCTGCATCAGCTGTAACGTAAATTATACCTGTAAAATTATTTGCCTCTTTTGCTGTTTCTCCAACTTTCATACCTGATAAAATATTACCTATACCAAATGGCTCAAAGTTTTTAGATGGACTAATAGTATATTTTTTATCTTTCTCTGCTTCAAAATATACAACTTGAGCTTGTGATACTGAGCCACCTAAACTATGGCCACTAAAGCCTAAATATTTAACATTATCATTACTGGCTAAAATACTCTTAGTGAATGAAATAGCTTCATTAAATATTGCTGGCAAAGAGCTTACTGACATCTTTATATCTGATAGATAATTAGGTGTATTATCACTACCTCTAGTTATTATGTATATACCTCTATTTTTATTATCATCTTTATTAGCTATGGCTATGCTAAAGTAACCATCTGAACTACTAGGGCTTACTGCTACTAGTTTATATTTTGCTAAAACTGGTTGATAATAATTAGCATAATCATCTAATGGTGTACTTAAACTACCATCATCATCTTTTGATAAAAGAGCTTTTACATCCTTATCTAAAGTTTTCTTATCTTCATTATAAATAAGATCAGCTAATGAAGTATCTTTTCTTCCTGCAATACTTTCCAACATAGAACTTTCATACACCAACTCACACAGCACAGCAGCATCTCTATCTGGTAGATTTCTAAGTGGTTTAGATGTATCTTTATCGCTATCCTCTGCATCTCTTGGTTTTCTCAAATCCTTATCAGTCAAGGGTTTAACTTGCGCTTGTGAAGTTCTCTTTAGTTGGCTCTCATCAAAGTTTTTTGGTAAATTTGCATAAGCATAGATTAACTTATCTAGTGTACAATTTTGTATAGAACTACTAACTATAAAATCTGTACCTGTACAATTAGCTTGTGCTAAATCACAGTCCATAAATTTGCAATTGGCAAATATTCCTGTAGCAAAGTTATCACCTATTCCATTAATTCCTGTGAAATCAGTATCATGCATTTCTACTTTACTAAAATCATTCTTTAGAAACTGAGAGTTTTGTACCTCACTATCTTTCCATTCACTATCGCCAAAGTTACATTGTTGGATATTTTCATTATATAATGTGGTCTTATATATACTATTACCATTTGCAAAACCAACTTTTAGCCATAAGTTATTACTTAAACTACTATCTTCAATTTGGCTAGCAAAAAATGTAACTTTTAAAAAAGAGTTATTTGATAAAGTTGATGAACGTATTATCATCCCACTAAATTGGCTCTTATTAAATTCTGTTTGAGAGATAATAGCATTTATTATATCTCCTCTAAACCACATCTCTTTATTAAACTTAGACTCCATAATCTTACAATCATGTAGATCTGTAGTATGCAGCTGTGTACTTACAAAACTACATTTAGTAAAAGTACAGTTCTTAAATACAACATTTTTTATAGTCGCTTTATCAAAGTTCACATTATCAAACTGACAATTATTAAACTCACTTTGTCCAATTTGAGTAGCGTTAAACTGAGTATTTGTAAAAGTACAATTATCGTACTTTCCACCAACTATCTTTGCCCTAGCAAATTTTGCATCTGAAAAATCTGCACTAGTATATTTATTTGAAACAATCGCACTATCTTCTGCGATTAAACTAGAAAAATCTGTATCTTGATGATCTATTGTATCTATAGTTTTATCTTGCCAGTCTTTATTGAGTTTTTTAACTTTATCTAATAAAGAATCATAAGCAGGTTTTGTCCATAACTTATCATATACAAAACTGTTAATGCTACATAGCTCTACAGGATATTCTAATATCTCATCTACCATATCAGGACCTAAAGGTACATTATATAACTCAGGCTCTGGACCATATTCACCTTCATGATCTATCTCTTGAACCGTTAGAATATTAGCCACATAATCATCTAATGGGCGTTTCTTTTTCTTATCATCTGACATAACAAATACCTATTTAATAACATAAAATAAAAGTATATAAGTTAAAATTTATCTAACTATATTTAAAATTGCAAAGGTTTAATATTGAGTTTTACCTAAAAAACAAATCCAGAGATTTTACTAAATCACTATCTTGCTTTCTCCACTCTAGGACTATATTAAAATACAATATCCCCATAGCATCTTTAAGTTTACTACTATCATTACCATTTTTTTTAAGATAAAAATGAGCAATTGCCAATGCTGGATTTAGATGTTTGTAATAAACAAATCTTTTAGTTTGATTGTTAATATTTTCTTTATAAAGCAAAGCAGTTTTAACTGCTTTTATCTCATTAATTATACTATCTATATCTTTGATATTAGTATATTCAAATATACTATCTAACTCGATAAACAAACTATCTTGTTTATCTTCTTTGATAATATAAGTATCGACTGATAAAGCATAATTGGGATCATCTATCGGACAACTAGCATAACTAGTTGATAGGTGGATTTGTTTATATAACATGTGTTATACCTCTTTCTGTTTAATCTCAAATTGACCGGGTGGTTGAGAACTAGCAGAAAGTCTAGTAGTGAGTATTTACCCGTGAAGGTTATTGTATTTCTCACTCCACCCGATTAAACAAAGAGGTTTAATCAAGGTGTCATGGGAAAAATAGCAGGCAAAACTATAGATATAGCTATCCCTATCTTTTCCACGGATACACTTATAGAGGTATCACTCTACTTTCTGTTAGGTTCTCACACCCGAACATTTAAAGAATATGCCTTTTAATGAAGTTTGTAAAGTTTTGATGAGTTATCAATGTTAAATAATAGGTGAATAAGTTTTGGCTTCTCTGTATTAAGTAATTGTTTTACTGTTATACTTATTAAACATAATTTCAAAAATCCATATAGTATGCTGCAGCGAATTTTGTATACAACAAAGCAAATATTTAAGTATAAAAAAAAGCTAAAAGATCTATCTGGGGGGGCAAGTATAGACTGCATCATAGATTTAAATCCAGATTTTATAAGTAAAAAGGGTATTAAGTATTTGGCATTAGATTTTGATGGGGTTTTGGCAAGTCATGGTAAACCAGAAATGCATCCTGATGTTATAAAATGGTTAGATGATTTTGTTAAAGAGTTTGCAGAAGAGCGAATATTTATCCTCTCAAACAAGCCAACTCAAGAAAGATTAGACTACTTCAAAAAATATTATCCTGGAATTAGATTTATATCTGGAGTTGCAAAAAAGCCATATCCAGATGGATTAAATAAAATTATAGAGTTAGTTGATTGCCAACCTAGAGAGCTAGCTCTTGTTGATGATAGGTTGTTAACTGGCTGCTTAGCTTGTTTGATAGCAGGGTGTTATCCAATTCTTATTACAGATCCTTATATAGATATGCAAAACTATACTAAAGAAGAAAAATTCTTTAAGTTTCTGCGTATCAGTGAACAAAAAATATTCTTATAGAGTTTTTAGTGAGCTAGCATTTTGTTAGATAATTGCTTAAGATTGTACAAGTTGTTTTATATTAAAAATTATTTATGAAAAGAAATATTGTTTTAGCATTTTTAATGATTTTATGGTGTAGCTCTTTTGCTAGTTATACTTTTACTCAGACATTTTTTGATGACTATGATCATTCTACTGAAAATAATTTTGCTTATAAGAATGATAGCTATCGAGATGATGCTAAAAAATCAAAATATAATGATAAATTTAGTGGGGATGATTCGAGAAACTATAACTGCTCCTTTGATGGCTCAGGTCAAATAACATGTGGAGATTATAAGATCAAAAAATCTAAATATAGTGGAAGTAGCAGCGCAAGAAAGAAAATTGAGCAGAATTATCAAAAGTTGAAGAATGTTGAAGAAGTTAAGAATGTTTCTAAAGGAGATGATTTTAATTGTGCTCTTGATGATAATGACGATGTATACTGCTGGGGAAGTAATAAAAGAGGTCAGCTTGGTAACGAAACTGAGAAGACTAAAGTATCAAAGCCTCTTAAAGTTGATATAACCAGTGACATTAATTTCAAGAAAGTTTATACAAAAGCGCACTATGCTTGTGCACTTGATGAAAACGGTCATGCTTACTGTTGGGGAGACGGTAGTAATGGTGAAGTTGGAAATGGTGAAAAAGGCAAGTTTGCTAAGCCACAAAAAGTTAAAACAGATGTTGAGTTTAGTCGCTTAAGTATGGGTAGAACTTATACTTGCGGTGTTGCAAAAGGCTCAAATGAAATATATTGTTGGGGTAAAAGCAAGAAAGGCTCATCTAACCTTGACTCTAGCGTACCTGTAAAAATGTAGAAAATGTATCAAGCTTCTAATAAATTTCTAACCAATTCAAAAAATTCTAAAGTCATAACAGAAATAACTAATCAGTTAGAGAGTTGCGATGAATTTGTCATAAGTGTAGCCTTTATAACTTATAGTGGTGTAGTGTGTATATTAGAAGCATTAAATCAATTAAGAAATACAAATATCAGAGGTAAGATTTTAACAGGTTGTTATCTAAATTTTACGGAACCAAAAGCTCTTGAAAAACTACTAGAGTTTGACAATATTGAGTTAAGAGTTCTTGATAGTGAAAATTTTCATGCAAAGGGTTTTTTCTTTCGTAATGATAAAAACTGGCGAATGATGATTGGAAGCTCAAATTTAACTCAATCAGCTTTAACCATAAATAATGAATGGAATCTACTATTTGAAGCAAGTAACACAGATGCTACAGTAATGCAGGTGCTGGGAGAGTTTGATAAACTCTTTAAGCTAGCAAAACCTGCTAAAGATATTTTAGAGGATTATAGGCAGGTTTATCAAAGTATAAAAAACTTCCCAAGAGTTAAAAGTTTTTCAATAAGTGAAAGTGGCATCATAAGTCCAAATGCTGTTCAAGAAGAAGCCTTGGGAAATCTTAAAAACATGAGGATGCAAGGTTTAGATAAAGCTCTAATAATCAGTGCCACGGGTACTGGTAAAACTTTTTTAAGTGCATTTGATGTTGCTGCATTTAAACCAGAACGTTGTTTGTTTATTGTGCATCGAACAAATATAGCAATTAAAGCTAAAGAAACTTTTTCAAAGGTTATTAAAAAGAAAAGTTTAGGTTTGTATACGGGATCAGATAAATCATCAGCGGATTATTTATTTGCTACGATCCAAACTCTTAAAAATCCAAGCGTATTAGCTAAATTAAAAAAAGATGATTTTGATTACATCATCATTGATGAAGTTCATCACGCCGAAGCACAAAGTTATAAGAGAGTACTAGAATATTTCCAACCTAAATTTTTGTTAGGTATGACAGCAACACCTGAGAGGACAGATGATGCTGATATATTTAAGCTTTTTGATTACAATATCGCTTATGAAATTAGGTTACATCAAGCACTAGAACAAGATTTTCTATGTCCGTTTCATTATTTTGCTATAGAGGACTTTTTTCTTGATTCAGAAAAAGTTTTGGCAAAGGATTTCTCAAAATTAGTAACTGAAGCTCGAGTAGAGCACATTATCAAGAAAATGGATTTCTATGGTTATAGTGGAGACCATCGTTGTGCTTTAATGTTTGTTAGTAATGTTGAAGAGGCAAAAGAGCTCTCTCTAAAACTGACAGCAAAGGGAATCAAATCTAAGGCTTTGACAAGTCAAGATTCTGAAAGTGTAAGAGAGACAACGATATTGGGACTTGAGTCAAGTCAGCTTGAAGTGATTGTTACGGTTGATATTTTTAACGAGGGTGTTGATATTCCTTGTGTAAATCAAGTTGTACTCTTACGACCAACACAAAGTGCGATTGTTTATATTCAACAACTTGGTAGAGGGCTGCGTAAATTTAGAGATAAAAAATTTGTTGTAGTCTTAGACTTTATTGCAAACTATGAGAATAATTTTCTGATACCAGTTGCTCTTAGTGGTGATAATAGCTATGACAAAGATGAGTTAAAGAAATTTGTTGTCGCTCCTAATAACTATCTAGCAGGTAAAAGTACGATAACATTTAGCAGTATTGCTAAAGAATTAATTTATAAAAATATCCAGAAAACTAATTTTTCACAGTTAAAAAATATCAAAAGAGATTATAAACAACTCAAAAAAGAGCTTGGTAGAATACCAAGCTTAGCAGATTTTGAAAAATATAATTTTATCTCATCAGAAGTGATACTTTCAGCAAAAGATACTTATTATGATATTCTCTTAGCTTTTAAAGAAGTTAAAAACTTCCTTAGCACTAGAGAGTACAGTATTCTGAAATTCATCTCAAAAGAATTTACTCCTGCAAAAAGGCTTTATGAAATATTGATTTTAGAAATTTTGCTAGAGAGTAAAAGTATCTGTTTAGACAAGTTGGAAGATCTAGTTACAAAACAGCTGACAAGCTTTGATAAAGTTAGTTTTGAGAATGCTTTGAAACATTTATCATTAGAAATATTTAAAGTAAATGCAGGAAGACAAGATTATGAGCCTTTGATTTTTATTGATGATAAACGTGTGTTTTTGGCAGTATCAGAAGTAGTACTACAAAATGAATTTTTATATGCTCAGATAAAAGACCTAATAGCGTATAACAAGCTGATTTATTCTAAGAAATATTCTTCAAATGCTTCTGATAAACTAGCTCTATATTCAAAATACTCCAAAAAAGATATTGCTCACTTACTTAATCAAG